>NZ_JBHUGY010000080.1:223475-265956 GCF_042682105.1 Mesorhizobium calcicola | reverse complement strand
CAATTTTTCCCTTGAATAGGCCTCGGATGTAGCCTAGCCTTGATTTGAGAAAAGGTTTTTCCAAACAGTTTTGACCGGGTTTGGCCGCGAGGCCGACCATTTCTCCGGACTGTAAGAGAAAACCTTTTCCCAGCTAAGGGTTCCTCGACGCGATGGCATCGGACGATCAGCCTCTCCAGGTCTTTGCCCAAGCCGGTCACCTTGCGTGACGTGGCCGCGCAGGCCGGCGTCAGCGTCGCCACCGCCTCGAAGGCGCTCAACGATCAGGGGCGCATGACCGCCGAGACGCGCGAGCGCATTCGCGAGACGGCCCGGCGTCTTGGCTTCCGGCCCAACAGCCTGGCGCAGAGCCTGCTCAGGCGGCGCAGCTTCACCGTCGGCCTGCTCACCAACGATACCTATGGCCGCTTCTCGCTGCCGCTGATGTCGGGCATTTCGGACGCGCTGGTCGACAATGGCGTCTCGGTGTTTCCTGTGCAATGTCGAGGAGGATCCGCGCCTTGGCCAGTTGCATGTCGATGCCATGCTCGACAAGCGCGTCGACGGCATCATCGCCACCGGCAAGCGCATCGACCGCCATCTGCCGGTCGACCTCGGCAATCTGCGCGTCCCGGTGATCTATGCCTTCACCCAGCCCGATCCCGACGCCATCGCTTTCGTCTCGGACGATGCCGGCGGCGCGCGGCTGGCGGTCGAGCATCTGTGCCGGCTCGGCCGCAAGCGCATCGCGCATGTAACGGGGCCAGCGAGCTTCGCCGTGGTGCATGCGCGGGCGCAGGCCTATCGCGACGTGCTGAGCGAAAACGGCTTGCCAGTCACCGAGCCGCTGCTCGGATCCTGGTCGGAAGCCTGGGGCCACGAGGCGGTGGCGCAACTGTTCGACAGCAAGACTGAAAGGCCGGACGGCGTCTTCTGCGGCAACGACCAGATCGCGCGCGGCGTCATCGATGCCTTGCGCGAGCGCGGCCTCGGCGTCCCCGGCGATGTCGGCGTCATCGGTTTCGACAATTGGGAGATCGTGGCCGAGGCGACGCGCCCGCCGCTGACCTCGGTCGACATGAACCTGGTCGCACTCGGGCGCGAGGCGGGGCTGACCCTGCTTTCGCTGGTCGGCGGCCAGCCCGCCGCGCCGGGCATTCGAAAACTGCCGTGCCGGCTGGTGGTGCGGCAGTCATGCGGCCATCCGCTGGATGGCTGAAAACCAAGCGCCGCGCGATCGGCGCCAAGCCGCGGACCGCGGCCAAACCTGGAGGAGGAGAACATGAGGAACCTGATTGCCAAACTGGCCCTGGCCGCTGCCGTTCTGGGTGGCGGCATCAGTGCCGCGTCCGCCGAGACGGCCAACATCTGGGTGCGCGCCGACGGCTCGAATTTCATGCCGAGGATCGTCGATGCCTACAACAAGGCGCACACCAACCAGATCAAGCTGGACATCATCCCCAATGCCGAGATCATCCCGAAATATGGCGCGGCGGCGGCCGGCGGCACGGCGCCCGACGCGCTGTCGCTCGACCTGATCTACACGCCGTCCTTCGCCGCCGCCGGCCAGCTGGAGGACATCACCGACTGGGCCAAGTCCCTGCCCTATTTCGCCAGCCTGTCGCCGGCGCATGTGAAGACCGGCACCTACAAGGACCACATCTACGGCCTGCCCTTCTCCGCCGACGCCTCGGTGCTGATCTGGAACAAGAAGCTGTTCAAGCAGGCCGGCCTCGACCCTGAAAAAGGCCCGGCCAACTGGGCCGAGATCGCGGCCGACGCAGAAAAGGTCAACGCGCTCGGTGGCAACATCAAGGGCTTCTACTTCTCCGGCAATTGCGGCGGCTGCAACATCTTCACCTTCACGCCGCTGATCTGGGCGTCGGGCGGCGACATCCTGAGCGAGGACGGCTCGAAGGCGACACTCGACAGTCCGCAACTGCGCGGTGCCATCGATCTCTACCGGTCGATGGTCAAGAAGGACCTGGTGCCGGCAGGCGCGCAGACCGACACCGGCGCCAACTTCTTTGCCGCCTTCGCCGGCGGCAATATCGGCATCTCGCCATCCGGCGCCTTCGCCATCGGCGCCCTCAACACGCAGTATCCCAATGTCGACTATGGCGTCACCTTCTTGCCGGGCAAGGATAGCGGCTGGTCGTCCTTCGCCGGCGGCGACAATTTCGTCGTCACCAAGGGCACCACGAAACTGCCCGTGGTGAAGGAGTTCCTCGATTTCGCCTATTCGCTCGAGGGCCAGACCATCCTGGCGAAGTACGGCAGCCTGCCGGTGCGCGGCGACATTGCCAAGGAGGCGCTGAAGGATCTCGATCCGCGCTACCAGATCGCCGCCGAGGCCATGGCCAAGGGCCGCACGCCCTATTCGGTGGTGTTCAACGACCTGATCAACTCCGCCAACGGCCCGTGGACGCAGATGATCAACGAGGTCTTCTTCGGCGACGATGTCGATGGCGCCATTGCCAACGCGCAGGAGACCATGCAGTCGATCATCGACCAGGCGCCGCAGAAGTAGCGGACGCCTGCCGGCCGCCCGCCTGTCTCCCTGGGCGGGTGGCCGGCGTGCTCCTTACCCTCCCCCTTGTGGGGAGGGTCGCTGCGAAGCAGCGGGGTGGGGTCAGCGCCAGCCCCCCACCCGGACCTGCGGTCCTACCTCCCCACAAGGGGGAGGTAGGACGGCGCGCCGCATGCAACGGAAGAACAGCCATGACCTCCATCACAGCAGCAACCACCGCCCCGCCACGGGCCCGAAAGCTGGTCGGCGCCGGCCGCCGGCAGTGGATCGGCCTGCTCTATGTCGCGCCGGCCGTGGCGCTGGTCGTCGTCCTTCTTCCTCATCCCGCTTGGCATGACGGCGTGGATGTCGCTCCACAACTGGCCGCTGATGGGCGAGCACAGCTATATCGGCCTCGGCAACTATGTCGCCATCCTGCGCGACACCAGGTTCTGGAACGCGCTGCGCTTCACCGGCTGGTACACACTGGTCGTCACCATCGCGATCTTCGCGGTGGCGTTTCCGCTGGCGCTGTTCGTCGAACGCCCGCGGCCGCTGACCAACCTTTACCGCACCATGTTCTTCATGCCGGCGGTTGTCGGCTTTGCGTCGGCGAGCCTGCTCTGGTCATGGCTGCTGAATGTCGATTCCGGCCTGTTCAGCCCGGCCGCCTACGACCTCGGCCTGATCGACAGGAAGTTCAACCTCCTGGCCACCTTCCAGCCGGCCTTCTGGTCGATCATCGCCATGGTCGTCTGGAAGGTCGCCGGCTTCACCATGATCATCCTGATGGCCGGCCTGCAGTCGATCCCGCAGGACCTGCAGGAGGCGGCGGTCATCGACGGTGCCGGGCCGTTCGCCAGGTTCAGGGCGATCACCCCTGCCGCTGATGCGCCGCACTTTGGCACTGGCGCTGATCCTGTCGGTCGCCGGCTCGATCCTCGCCTTCGACCAGTTCTACATCATCCTGCGCGGCGGCCCGCGCAACCAGACGCTGACGGCAGTCTACTGGATCTTCAACCAGTCCTTCGTGTCGTTCAAGCTCGGCTATGGCGCCGCCCTGTCCATGGTGCTGCTGGTGATCCTGGTGGCGCTCAGCCTCGTCCAGCTGTGGCTGCTGCGCAAGCCGGAGGGGCTCGACTGATGGCGCAGGCCGCCTCCCGCAACCGCCGGCTCGCCGCCCGCATCGCCGAGCACTCGACCGGCATCATCGCCTCCGTGCTGTTTGCGGCGCCGATCGTCTGGGCGGTGCTGTCGGCCTTCAAGCCGGCGCAGGAAGCACGCCTGCCGCCGCTGCCGCCCTGGCCGACGACGGGCATCTCGCTGGAGAACTATGCCACGCTCGACAGCTTCGGCGACGGGCTCTGGGTCTCGGCGCAAAACAGCATCTATGTCTCGGTGATGACCGTGGTGCTGTCGGTCGCCGTCAGCGTGCTGGCCGGCTACGGCTTTTCGCGCTTTCGCTTTCCGTTCAAGGACCTGTTCTTCATCCTTATCCTGTCGACGATCATGATCCCGTTCCAGTCGATCCTGACGCCGATCTTCCTGGTGCTGACCAGGCTTGGCCTGCACAACACGCTGACCGGCCTGGTCGGCGTCTATGTGACGCTGCAACTGCCGTTCTCGATCTTCATGATGCGCAACGCCTTCGACGCGGTGCCGCGCGAGATCGAGGAAGCGGCCCGCATGGACGGCGCCGGCAACGCTACCATGCTTCTCAAGGTGATGCTGCCGCTGGTCTGGCCGGGCGTCGTCACCATCGCGCTGTTTGCCTTTCTCGGCGCCTGGAACGAGTTCCTCGCCGCGCTCGTGCTGATGACCGACCAGTCCAAGTTCACGCTGCCGGTGATGATGACGGCGCTGCAGTCGGGCCGCTTCGGCGCCATCGACTGGGGCGCGGTGCAGGCGGGCGTCACCGTGATGATGGTGCCGTGCCTCATCCTGTTCCTGGTTCTGCAGCGTTTCTACATCCGCGGCCTGATGGCCGGGGCCGTCAAATAATTCGACCGAATGGAGTAAGTTCATGACCGCATCGCCATCCGCCCAAGCCGCTCGTGCGGACAAGACGGGCAAGCCGAACCTCGCCTTCCGCCCGCTGCCGGTGCCGCAGGTCGACGTGCACGGCTTCTGGGGCGACCGCGCCGACGCGGTCGCCGCGCGCACCGCCGACATCCTCTACGACCGCTGCGTCGAGGCCCGCATGCTGGAGCAGATCGATCCGGACCGGCCCTCGCCCGGCGTCGTCATCCCGTTCCACTCGCCCTCTCCCGACGAAGCCGAACGCCCGGGCGCCGAATTCACCGGCTCGACGGTGACCACGCAGATGTTCTGGGATTCCGATCTCGGCAAGACCATCGAGACCGCGGCCTATTCGCTCTACCGGCGCAAGAACCCCGAACTGGAGAAGAAGATCGATGCCGTCATCGACATGTATGGCAGGCTGCAGCAGGAGGACGGCTATCTCTCGAGCTGGTACCAGCGCATCCAGCCCGGCAAGCGCTGGACCAATCTGCGCGATTGCCATGAGCTCTATTGCGCCGGCCACCTGATCGAAGGCGCGGTCGCCTACTACCAGGCGACGGGAAAACGCAAGCTGCTCGACATCATGTGCCGTTATGCCGACCACATCGCTTCGGTGCTGGGGCCGGAGCCCGGCAAGAAGAAAGGCTATTGCGGCCATGAGGAGATTGAGCTGGCGCTGGTCAAGCTGGCGCGGGTGACCGGCGAAAAGAAATACATGGAGCTGGCGAAATACTTCATCGACCAGCGCGGCCAGCAGCCGCATTATTTCGACGAGGAGGCACGCGCCCGTGGCGCCGACCCGAAGGCCTATCATTTCAAGACGTATGAATACAGCCAGTCGCACAGGCCGGTGCGCGAGCAGGACAAGGTCGTCGGCCATGCGGTGCGGGCAATGTATCTCTATTCGGGCATGGCAGACATCGCCACCGAATATGGCGACGACACGCTGCGGGCAGCGCTCGACCGGCTGTGGGACGATCTCACCACCAAAAGCCTCTACATCACCGGCGGACTGGGGCCGTCGGCACACAATGAGGGCTTTACCAGCGACTACGACCTGCCCAACGAGACCGCCTATGCCGAGACCTGTGCCGCGGTCGGGCTGGTGTTCTGGGCCAGCCGCATGCTCGGCATGGGGCCGAACGCCCGCTACGCCGACATGATGGAGCGCGCCCTCTACAATGGCTCGATCTCGGGCCTGTCGCTCGACGGCTCGCTGTTCTTCTATGAGAACCCGCTCGAAAGCCGGGGCCGGCACAACAGATGGAAATGGCACCGCTGCCCGTGCTGTCCGCCCAATGTCGGGCGCATGGTCGCCTCGATCGGCAGCTATTTCTACAGCCTGGCCGACGACGCGCTGGCCGTGCATCTTTATGGCGACTCGACCGCGCGTTTCGACATCTCAGGCACACCCGTGAGCCTGACGCAGGCGAGCCGCTATCCCTGGGACGGCGCTGTCGAGATCACGATCGAGCCGCAGGCGCCGGTCGAGTTCACGCTGCACCTGCGCATCCCGGCCTGGAGCACCGGCGCTGCGCTCAAGGTCAATGGCGAGCCGGTTAAGCTGGCGAATGTCACCAGCGACGGCTACGCCGCGATCCGGCGCACATGGCAAAAGGGTGACCGCGTCCAGCTCGACCTCGAAATGCCGATCGAGCGGCTCTACGCCAACCCGCAGGTGCGGCAGGATGCCGGCCGTGTCGCGCTGTCGCGCGGTCCGCTGATCTACTGCGTCGAGGCGACCGACAATGACGGCCAGTTGCATCGCCTGACGCTGCCGAGGACGGCAAACATCGAAGCGCGGCAGCGACCGGAGCTTCTCGGCGGTGTGGTGACGCTGTCAGCCACCGGGCAAGCCGACGCCGGCGACGGCTGGCGGGGCGGCCTCTACAGGCCCGAGCCGCCGGCCACCACCAAGACGCGCCTGACCGCCATTCCCTACTTCGCCTGGGACAACCGCGAGCCCGGCGAAATGCTGGTATGGCTCAGGGACGGGTAAGAGAGCCTGTTTCGAAATTCGCTCTGGCGAGTCATATGATGGTGTCTTCGAGAACCGGAGCGGAGCGGACTTTTGGTCCGTGAGCACAGTTCTACTGCGACGCAGTAGAACGGGGAAGCGCAGAAGACGCCTTCAGATGGCCGCCAGAGTAGAGTTTCCAAACAGGCTCTGAGCTCAGCCGATCTTGTAGACCAGGCTCAGCCGCCCGCCCGGCATCTGCTCGACCTTGGTGAGCTCCAGGTCACGGCGCTGCGCGGTTGTCGAAAACAGCGCCTTGCCCTCGCCGGCAATCAGCGGATAGAGGACGAAACGGTATTCGTCGACCAGCCCGGCCTCTGTCAGGCTGTCGACGATGGTCGATCCGCCCATCAGGTAGATATCCTTGCCGGGCTGGCGCTTCAGCGCTGCGACATCGTCGTTGGACCTGAGGAACTTTGTCATCGGCCAGTCGGCTGAATTCAACGTGTTCGACAGCACGTAGTACGGTGTCTTGGCGGCGAAGCGTGCCCAGGGCAGCTCCTCCCGCGCGGCGGGCTTGCCGGTCATCGGCAGCGGCTTGTCGGGCGCGTTCTGGATTGCCGTCCAGTACTCCTCGTAGCCCCGATACATGCGGCCGCCGAGCACACAGGCATCGACCTGCTCCATCAGCCCATAATCCTCCGACCAGGCATGCACCCAATCGGCGATGCCGGTCGGTCCCTCCGCCTTGCCGTCGACGGAAATCTTCATGGCGGCGATCAATCTGCGCATAGCATTCTCCTTGGCGCTCAAGGCGCGGTTGTGCGGCCCGCGGGCCAGCGGTTCAAAAATTTCGGGAAATGTTCGGAAATGCCGCTGCAGGCAGCGGTCGTCATGCGGGCAATCGCCCGCTTGTCAGTCATCGGTCATGCAAGTCTCGAAGTGTCCGGCGCTATCGTCTCCTTTCCACGGGTTTCGCGTTTCTCCTGTTCAGGCCGGCAGGCGCCGGTCGTAGTCCTGTCTCAGTCTCGCCCAGCCGTCCCAGAACGGTTCGGGCCGCTCGCCTCGCAAGCGGGCAGCGAGAATGTCGAGGTGCATGTGCCAACCGGGAGCGATGTTGAGCATCAGCGAGCGGTCGCCCAGGCGGCGGTGGATGATCGTGAGCCGCACATCCTTGCCCTGCGGGGTCAGTTCGAAGGTGACGCCGCCGGTGCTGCCCCAGGTGATGGTGAGCCGGTGCGGCGGGTCGACCTCGGTGATGTGGCCCTCCATGCGGTGCTCGGCGGGAAATCCGGCCGGCCGCTCGCCAGCGGGGTCGGTCAGTTCGTCGTTGCGCCAGACGAACTCGAAGGGCGAGCCGGCCTGCATCTGCATCGCGCCGGCCGCCAGCCACAGGCGGCGCAGATCGCTGTCGGTGATGTAGGACCAGATCCGCTCGACAGGGCCGGGCAGCAGCCGCTCGATCGTCAAGGTGGCGGGCTCGGTCACAACACCATAGGCGTTCAAGACAGGGCGGTCGTTCATTTGTCATCTCCCTTCTTTTGCGTGGCGGGTTTGCGCGCGTCGTCCTCGCGCAACAGCCGTTCCAGTATGTCGAGCCGGCCGGTCCAGAAGCGCGAGTAGGATCCAAGCCACTCATGCGCGCTGGCCAGCGGCCCGGGCTCGAGGTGGCAAATATGCGTGCGCCCAAGCACCTCGCGGCGGATCAGGCCGGCATTTTCCAGTACCTTGATGTGCTTGGAAGCCGCGGCAAGCGACATCGCGAACGGTTCGGCCAGCTGGCTCACCGTGCGCCCGCCGCCGGCGAGTTCGCGCAGCATCTGCCGGCGCGTCGCATCGCCAAGGGCGTGAAAGACCTGATCCATCTCGTATGTGAGTAACTCAACCATGTGGTTGAATATGCATATGCGGCTTTTAATTGTCAACCGTTTGGTTGAATATTATTTGCGGCTCAGAAAATGACTGGCCGTCGCGGCGTCAGACGGCGTCGGCGCTGCCGATCTCCTCGGCCACCAGTTCCTGCAACTGCCACAGATTGCGGTCGCGGATGCCGCAGGCGTCGAGGTGGCGGATGGTCTCGAACAAATATTCGGCACCCGACCCCCAGTGGCCGACGGCCCTGGCCAGCGTCGCCGCGATCGCATGCTTGTCGAGTTTGCCGGCGTAGCGCGGATTGACCGGATCGACGACGAAACCGAGCGCGCGGGAAACGCCGCCGTCGGTCCTGACCTGCAGCCAGCGCGGCACGTTGACGGCCGGCAGGATGGTCATTTCGCGGCGCAGCAGCGCTTCGAGATTGGCGGCAATCGGCTCGGCGATCTCGAACACCATGCCCTGGCATTGGCCGCCACGATCGAGCGCCATCATCAGGCCGGGCTGCTCGATGGTGCCCCTGAAGCGCTGCACGGTGAAGCAGAACGAGCGATGCCAGCCGGTCGCCACCGCCCGCTCGCCGCCCCTCACCTCGCCAACCGGCTTCCACAGCAGCGAGCCATAGGCGAACAGCTTCAGCGGTCCGGCAGGAGCTGTAGCCAGCATCTCGTCACGGAAACGCGCATAGTCGGCGTCGGTCATATAGATCATGCCCGGTGTCGGCCCGGCATCCTCGACCACGCGCAACGTGCGCGCGACCAGCGCCTCGGTCAGCGCCATCGGCGTCTTGCGCGGCGCCGATTTGCGCCGCGATGCAGAGGGAATGGCCTTGTTCATCCTGACGCTCCCTGCCTCGCCGCCATGTTGCCGAAGGCTGGGAGATTCTCAAGGGGATCGTGAACCGGCGCGAAATCCGGCGGTCGATGCCGGGCGTGCGCGAGACGCCCGCCCGGCGGGTCCTAGTGCTTGGTGCTCTTGCCACCAATGGGGATGCGCTTTGCCTTGCTCTGCGCCTTCTCCGTCTTCGGCAAGGTGACGGACAGCACACCGTTGCGGAAATCGGCCGCGACCTTATCTTCTGCGACTTCGAAACCGAGCGGGATGCGACGTTCGAAGCGGCCGTAGAACCGCTCGGAGAACTGACGTTCCCTGTCCTCGGCTTCGGCGCGTTTTTCGCCGCGCAACGTCAGGACGCCATCATCGAGCAACACCTCGATGTCCTTCTCTTCCATGCCGGGTATCTCGGCCGTCACACGGATCTCCTTGTCCGTTTCGGAGATTTCCACGCTGGGCCAGCCACCTGCCGAAGAGAACCTGCCCAAGGACGGAAGCCGAGAATCGAAGCCCCGGAACATGTCGTCGACCAGACGGTTCATCTCGCGATGCAGACCCATGAACGGGTCCCAGTCGCCTTCGCGAAACAGGGTCGGAGCCTGGTTGGTGTCGCGGCTCCACGGCATGAGATCACGAATAGTCATTGCACTTGCTCCCTTCTTAATTCTGTTTCTGGTTCGTTTGTCTGCTCTGGCGATCATGATCGAGGACAATGCGCCGTCGGGCGCAGGCATCGCCGCCGGCCCCGTTTTGCGCTTGCTGTTGCTTCTGGTCCGATCCGCTCCACATTTGGGAACGCCCTCGTCCGGTCGCGGCTCTCGCGCGGCTTCATCTTCTCCGGCGCGTGATGCCCGAGGTCGATGGTCACAAGGCCACCGATCAGCGCGGGCGCCGGCCATCAAGCCGGCGCCCGCGCCTGCACCGGCCCCGTCCGGCGCCGGCATGGTCGATTTGGGGTTGGCGGCTGTGACGTCAAGACCTGGTAATGCAATGTGATCGTTGAATGCAAAGCGTGCCTGACGCACCGGCGAAGCACTCATACTGGATATGCCTTGGGTCCCAGGGGCGCCTGCCGGATTGCCCGATGACCATGCGCCTGTTCGCGGCGACGTGCGACAGGGAACAATGTTGCCGGCAAACAGTTCTAGTCTTTGCCGGAGGATGTCATGAACGACGCGTCGGCAAAGTCAGTGGGTTCCGTCCTTTCATCGACGGAGCGTGTGAACACGCTGTCGCATTTTCACCGCGCCGAGATCGCGCGCATGGCGGGCTGGCGCGATCGGCTGGACAGGACGACGAACTGGGCGATCACGGTGGTGGCCGCACTGCTTTCGGTATCGCTGTCCACGGCCAGTGCGCATCACGGCGTGCTGCTGTTCGCCATGCTGCTGATCATGCTTCTGCTGTGGATCGAGGCGCGACGCTATCGGTTCTTCGACTTCTACCGGGCTCGCGTGCGCCAGTTCGAACGCCACTATTTCGCGCAGATATTCTCCCCGCAACCCGACTTTGCCTCGGATTGGCTGCTCATCGTCGGCGAAGGCCTGCGCGCGCCGAAGTTCCTGCTGTCGCAGCGTGCTGCGTTGGCGCGCCGCCTGCGGCGAAATTACATCTACCTGTTCCTGATCCTGCTGCTGGCCTGGGTGGTCAAGATATCGACCCCCAGCCTTCAGACCGCGGGCCTCAGGACCGGGTTTGTCGGTTCGCTTCGCGAGGCCGTCGAAAGCGCCGCCCTTGGCCCCATTCCCGGTGTGATGATCGTCGTCGTCGTGGCGGCATTCTATGCCTGGTTGCTGGCTATCGTCTTTTTCGTGGCCGGCGACGACGGCGAACTTTCCTTCGGCGACGTCCACGTCTGACGTTGACGCCTGGCAGCAGGCGGCTGCAGCGCAAATGGCGGCCCGATCGACAACCACGTCACGCGGCATCGTGCTGGCCCCTGTGCCGGCCGTGTTCGGTCTGGCGCCGGCAAGCCATGCCCCCGCCAAACCTGCTGGAACAAAAGAGCTAGATGCCGAAGAACTGCCTGCCGATCATGTAGCCCAGCGCCGCCACGACCAGCGGAAACAGCGCCGGCGCGACCTTGCCAAGAGCGGAGACTTGCTGGGCTTTCGCCGGCGTGTGGCGTGCATTGCCGAGATTCTTGGTCATTGCTTGCCCTGGGTTCGAATGTTTCATTAGCAGACGCTGATTAACAGCATGGCCGCATTAACGTCTTGCAAAGAAATTAGATCAAATAGCCGACCATTGATCTTGGCGGCGGCGGCCACATCGGCGCGTCTGTCGGCCATCTCTCCCCATTCGCCATTGCATCGCGGCATGGCTCCGCGCCACAATCCGCGACAAGACGGGCCCGCCGACAGCGAGGCTTTTCTGTCGACATCGCGCCTGCTGTTCGGCCCGATTACGCAGCGCTTCTCGAACTAGGCAGGACTCATGATGCATGACGATCAGGTGGATATCGACATCGGTATCGCCCGCCAGATGATCCGCGATCAGTTTCCCCAGTATCGTCGTGAGGACATCACCTCGGTTGGATCGTCGGGAACCGTCAATGCCATCTTCCGCGTTGGCTCGAAGAGCGCTGCGCGGTTCCCACTGCGGGCGATGAATCCGACCGAATGCGCCGATATGCTTCGGTCGGAGGCCGCTGCTATGGTCGAGATTGGAGAGCATTGCCTATTTCCGACGCCTCAACCGATTGGGCTCGGCGAGCCAGGTCCTCACTATCCAATGCCATGGGCATTACAAACCTGGCTCGAAGGCGAGGTTGCCACGCCGCAGGGGCTAAGTGGATCGACGACGTTCGCCCTGGACCTTGCACACCTCGTGGCATCGTTGCGCCAAGCGGACACACGGGGCCGACGCTTCGACGGGCAAGGACGTGGTGGACATCTCTCCGATCATGACGAGTGGATGAATGTTTGCTTTCAAAACAGCGAGAGCCTTCTTGATGTGGCTCGACTGCGCGATTTGTGGGCTCGCTTCCGGGAGTTGCCGTCCGCTGTGCCTGTCGTGATGAGTCATAAGGATCTTATCCCGCCAAACCTTCTCGTGCAGGGCGAGCGTCTGGTCGGAGTGCTTGATGGCGGCAGTTTCGGACCAGCCGACCCGTCGCTGGATTTGGTAGTCGCGTGGCATCTTCTGGACCGCGAGCGAAGGGCGATCTTTCGGAGCGGCCTTCAAGTTGAGAACCTCTGGTGGAAGCGTGGTGCTGCTTGGGCATTCCAGCAGGCAATGGGTCTCGTCTGGTATTACCGTCGCACCAACCCCGCCATGAGTGCGCTGGGGCGCAGCACGATCTCTCGCATTCTCGACGATCCTGACATCTGATCGAGCGGTCCATCCGTCGGGACGGCTCGACGTGCTATCTCACCTTGATCACCACCTTGCCCTTGGCGCGTCCGCTTTCGACGTAAGCCAGGGCCTCATTGGTCGCTTCGAAGGGAAAGACCCGATCGACAACCGGGCGGATTGTTCCGGATTCGATGAGGGAGGTGATCTTGCTCAGCTGATCACCCTGCGCCCACATGAAAAGGAAGGAGAAATGCACGCCACGGCGCCTGGCTTTGGTCCGAATGCCGCGACTCAACAGGCGCAGTATCAACCTCAGCATGAGGTTCAGTCCTTTTTCCCTGGCAAATTCGGGATCCGGTGGGCCGGAGATGGAGATCAGCTTGCCGCCCGGTTTCAGTACGTTCAGGGATTTTTCAAGCGTCTTGGCGTCCTGGCTGTTCAAGACGACGTCGTAGCCCGACAGGACTTTCTCGAAATCGTCCTTCCTGTAGTCGACGACGACATCGGCGCCGAGCCCCCTGACCAGATCGGCCGCACCAGCTGTTGTGGCGACGGTCGCACCGAGATGCTTTGCCAGCTGGATGGCGAATGTCCCGACGCCGCCGGAGCCGGCCTGGATGAAGACCTTCTGTCCCTTCCTCAGACCTGCCCGTTCGACAAGCACCTGCCAGGCGGTCAGGCCGACCAGGGGGATCGAGGCCGCCTCTTCCATGCTGAGGTTTTTGGGCTTCAGCGCCACGTCGGCTTCGTCCATGGCGATGAACTCGGCGAATGTCCCGATCCGGCCATCGCGCGGCCGCGCATAGACATCGTCGCCGGGTTTGAATTTGCGGACTTTCGATCCCACGCGCACAACCGTCCCGGCCACGTCGTGGCCCAGGATGAACGGCCGGCGATAGGGCAGGATGAGCTTGAACTCCCCGGTCCTGACCTTGGAATCCAGGAGGTTCACCCCAGCGGCATGGATTTCGACCAGGACATCGTTGTCCTGGAGGTCCGGCTCCGGCATCTCGGCCAGCCGCAGAATGCCCTTCTTGTTATATTTGTCGACGACGAATGCCTTCATGGCAGTGACTTTCTGATAGTGATTTTGGGGTATCGTAAATGCGTGAAATCTCTGGCCTCGCTGTTGTTCAGGCCGGCAGGCGGAACTGCTTGCGCAAGCTCCTGTCGAACATTTCCGCGGGGGCAAAGCGGCGCAGCATGCTGACCTGCCTCGCAGCCTTGCCGGCGGTGTAGCGCCGTCGCGGGCGGGCGTCGGTCGCGGCCTTGACGACCACATCCGCGACCACTTCCGGCCGATCGGCCTTGGGCATCACATCGCTCAGCAGCGCCTTGAACCCGGCCCGAGCCCGATCGTATTCCTTCAACAGCGAATCCGGCTCGATGCCGTTCTGGTCGAAGACGGTACGCACGAATGCCGGCTCGATGACCGAGACGCGGACATTGAAGGCACGAATCTCGTGATCGAGTGATTCCGAATAGCCCTCGAGTGCGTGCTTGACCGCCGAGTAATGAGCTGAGTATGGCGCGGGTACCAATCCCAGAATCGAGCCGATGTTGATGATGCGCCCTTCGCCGCGCCGCCGCATCGACGGCAACACCGCGTTGATCATGCGGATGACGCCGAACAGATTGACGTCGAACAGGGTCTGCACCTGTGCGACCGAGGATTCCTCGGCGCCTCCAAGCAGGCCGACGCCGGCATTGTTGACCAGCAGATCGATCCGGCCAGTCCGCGAGAGCACCGTCGAGACCAGTGCGGCGACGGCCTCACCGTCGGTCACGTCGCAAGCCAGCATGGTCACCCCGTCCGGGCCGTCGCCGACCGTGCGCCGGCTTGTCCCGAAGACAGTAAACCCTGCCCGGGCCAGGGCCACGGCGCTGGCGCGGCCGATGCCCGAGGAGGCTCCGGTCACGACAGCGGTTTTTCCGGAATTCATATTCATTTCGTGCTCCAAACTCATGGGGGCTAGCTTTTTCGCCCCAGTTGAATTACACTCATAATATCAAATTACGACCATAATGCAATAGCAGAAAGGAATCGCAGCCATGCGGTACGAGAAGGGCCGAAAGGACGCGTCACGCGGCCGGATCATGGAGGTCGCCGCCGACCGTTTTCGAAGCGACGGCATAGCTGCGTCCGGACTGGCAACCATCATGAGCGACGCCGGGCTGACGAACGGCGCCTTCTATCCGCACTTTCAATCAAAGGCGCAGCTTGTCCGCGAAAGCGTGGCGGCGGCTATGGAGATGCAGTCGCGGCAACTGGCGGAAGCACTGGCCTCCGGTGGCCCGGAGATGGGCATAGAGGTATATCTGTCAGCCGAGCACCGGGACAATCCGGAAAAAGGCTGCGCGTCCGCCGCGCTGCTGCCGGAACTCACGCGTCAGCCACCTGAAACGCGCGAAGTCTATACCGACCACCTGCTGACTTTGGTGCGCCAGTTGGCTGAAGCACTTCCGCGGGCCAAGGACCCGGAAGGCGTGGCGCTGGGTGTCTTTGCAACGCTCATCGGCGCGCTGCAACTGGCCCGTGCCGTCGAAGGGACGGAGTTGTCGGATCGCATCCTCGCGGCGGGGAAAGATGCGGCGCGGACGCTGATCGAACAGCGTTAGGGCGAAATGGCGTCCTGATGTATTGACAAAGGACACCCCCCAGGTCGCCCGCGTCAAAACTCCGCATCATCCGGTGCCGCGACCGATCGCGTCCTTCACCAGCACCAGCTCCGCATCGTCGGCAACATAGCGGACATAGCGATAGTCGCGAATGAAGTTGATCCGCCCTTCCCGCCACTCCAGCCACATGAAATAGTCGGGCTTCGGGTGGCTCCGGTGTTCGAACACCGCGATCACCTCGCGGCCCTCGAGCCAGGCCGGCGTGACCCGAACGTCGCCCTTGGCATAGATCGTGAAGAACATGCCGACATCCGCGGCACCCGAGCGCGGCGGATGCAGGGACTGATGAAGCTTCACGTCGTCGGCAAGCAGCGCGCGCAAGCCGTCCCAGTCACGCTGGTTGAACAGGGTGACGTAGCGGACCACGGCAGCGGACGCGATGCGCGCATCGGGCAGCGGGGTGGCGTGGGCGTTGATTTCCCGAAGCCGGGCACGACCACGCGCCAGATGCCCCTTCACGGCATCGACCGTGATGTCCAGCAGGCTGGCGATCTCGGCCAGCGGCTCGTCGAGCACATCCTTCAGGATGATGACGCTGCACTGGGGGATCGGCAGTTCCGCAAAGCGCGACACCGCGGTTTGGACGGCTTGCCTGCGCATCAGCATCTCCACCGGGTCGGCTTTGGCTTCGTCGACCACTTCAAGGGCCGCCTCGATGGGCTCCGCCGCGCGGATTGTCCGACTGCGCAGCAGGTCGAGCGCACGATTGTGAGCGATCCGGAACAGCCAGGGTCGCAGTTGCGGCACGTCGCACAACTCGTCCAGGGCAACGAAGGCCCGGGCAAACGTGTCCTGCACCACGTCCTCGCCGTCGATGACCGATCCCATCAGGCGCGAGCAATAGCGATGCAGCTCGGGGCGCAACGCGACAGCGAGGGCAAGAAGCCCCTCCTGGCGGTCGCGATCCACGGCAGGCCCTCTATCGCTCAAGGCGTCGCGCCCTCCATGACGGTGACTCCGGCGTCGCCGTTGAGGCCGAAAACGACGCCCTCGGCATATTGCGGGTCCTCCAGCACGGAGACAACTCTATCGCCGAACGCCCGTGGCGGCATCGGCGCGCCGAAGCGGGCCACGAATTGTTCCGGCGTAATGCCCATGGAGCCCGCATAGGCATTGGCGGCAGCGTCCCCGATCCCGGTGCCGAGGATCATCTGCCGCGGCACGATCGCCTGGAAGCGGATTCCGAGGTCCTTCTCCTGCGAGACGCCATTGGCGTATTTGGTCATGAACCAAAGCATGCGTTTGGAGCCGCCATAGCCGCCCGACATCTGCGATCCGGTAACGGCCGCGCCGCTCGATCCCACCAGGACGCGGCTGCCGGGCTTCAGCGGCAGGTTGAGCGCGGCCTGCAGCCAGTAGAGTCCCGCCTTGACGTCGGTTTCCCAGGCTATGGAGAAATCCTCCCACTTCAACTGATCCAGCCGGCCCATACGAGGCGTCGCGCCGGCATTCAGTGCCAGGATATCAGGGCGAACCTCGCCAAGGATGCGGTAAGCAGAGTCTTCGTCCGTGACGTCGGCGCAGATGGTGGCGACCCCGAGCCGCGCACTGACCGCTTCCAGCGCCTCGGCGCCACGGGCGACGACCGTCACCCTGGCGCCATGTTCGACCAGCGCCTCGACCAGTCCGAGGCCAAGTCCACGGCTTCCACCCGTGACCACGACCGTTTTTTCCCTGAGGTTCATTGATCCTGCTCCATTGCTTGACTGAAGCTATGACGTTTGAGGTTCGGGAAAAGAGTCAGCCAGCCGCGAAGGCACGCACGTCAGCGCAGTGATCGCTGGTCGAGATTGTTTTTGAAGAGCCAGGAGCTTTAGCCCTTAACCGAGGTGGCCACCCTGCCCCCAAAGCGATCATGATCGCCGACCGCTGCAGATTTTCCATCGCCACAACAGCGAAGGCACCAGGCCGCTGACCGACCTTGCCGATTCACGCCGCGACCTGACGCTGATGGCCCAGATCGTAGGGCGGATGAAGGAGCGCGGCGGGCGCTGAGCGGCCTACTTCCCGCAATGGTGATCGTTGATCTTGTTCAACGCATTCGCGTCGGGCCCGACGCGATGGTAGGAGCATGCCCCGGCAGCCGTCGTGAACAACTGTTGATCATAGTAACGCGGGCCGCCGAACAGGAAGTTGATGAGATCATCATCGGCGGGAACGTAGCGTTCTGATTGGGTCTGACGGTGGTGATGCCGGTCGCCGGCGAACGCGGGGGCGCACATGCTTGAGCCCATGGTGAAAGCGAGAGCCAAGATCGCAACGCACTTCGTGGTCATCGGCAACACCCTCCTGGCCATTCGGAACAACACCATACATCCAAAATCGCCAGCCGGACAAAAGTTCCAAGAGCGCGGTTTCGTAAGCCCAGCCGGACGCGCTGCCGCAGGAATGCCAAATGCCGAAGACTGCAGCCAATCGCGATTGGCCCTTGCCGAAGCCGGCGGCCTCGCTCATCCATGGCGTGGATTTTAGCGACAGCTTGGGACCAATGATGACAAATGCCAGCCTTTATCTAGTCGAAGCGACGATCGAACAATTGCGCCGCGCGCTCGATGACGGCACTGTCACCAGCGTCGAACTGGTCGGGGCATATCTCAGGCGCATCGCGCATTTCGACCGCCACGGCATCAGCCTCAATGCCGTCCCGGTGCTCAATCCTGCGATGTTCGAGGAGGCCGCCGCCTCCGACCAGCGCCGCCGCAACGGTGCCACGCTCGGACCGCTCGACGGCATCCCCTACACCGCCAAGGACAGCTACAAGGTATCAGGCCTGACGGTCGCCGCCGGCTCGCCGGCCTTCGAGCATCTCGTCGCCAATGAGGATGCCTTCACCATCGCCCGGCTGCGCGCCGGCGGCGCGGTGCTGATCGGCCTCACCAATATGCCGCCAATGGCCAATGGCGGCATGCAGCGGGGCGTCTATGGCCGCGCCGAAAGCCCCTACAATGCCGACTTCCTGACCGCTGCCTTCGCCTCGGGCTCATCCAACGGCTCGGGCACGGCGACATCAGCCAGCTTCTGTGCCTTCGGACTTGGTGAAGAGACCTGGTCATCCGGCCGCGCGCCTGCCACCAACAACGCGCTGGTCGCCTACACGCCGTCGCGCGGCGTCATTTCGGTGCGCGGCAACTGGCCGCTGGTGCCGACCATGGATGTCGTGGTGCCGCATACGCGCAGCGTGCCCGACATGCTCGAACTGCTCGACGTGATCGTCGCCGACGACCCTCAGACGAGAGGCGATTTCTGGCGCGCCCAGCCTTGGGCCAAGCTGCCGAAAAGCGCCGACGTGCGGCCGCCGCGCTACACCGACCTCACGCTGGCGGGGTCGCTCAAGGGCATGCGCCTCGGCGTGCCCAAAATGTATATCGGCCGCGACAGCGGGGCGGATCAGCCGATCGAAACCCGCGCCTCGGTGCTTGCCTTGTGGGAGCAGGCGGCGACGGATCTCAAGCGGCTTGGCGCCGAGGTGGTCGAGGTCGATTTTCCCGTAGTCTCCAACTATGAGCGCGACCGCCCCGGCGCGCGCGGCATGGTCGAGCGCGGGCTGGTGCCGCAGGACTTCGCCGAGCGCGAGATCTGGGACCTCTGCATCTGGGGCTGGGACGATTTCCTGCGCGCCAATGCCGACCCGGCGCTGCCCGATCTCGTCTCGGTCGATGGCCCAACGATCTTTCCGCAGCCTCCGGGCGCGCTGCCCGACCGCTATGAGGGCGGCTTCGACCTCTCGGACTATGTCGATCGGGCGCGAGCCGGCATCACGCCAGTCGCGAAGATTCCGACACTGGAGGACGGCCTGAAGGGGCTGGAAGCGACACGGCGGATCGATTTCGAGGACTGGCTGGACGCGCAGCGCCTCGACGCCGTGGTGCTGCCCGCCGCCGCCGATGTCGGGCCGGCCGACGCCGATATCAACGAAGCCTCGGCAGCCCTTGCCTGGCGCAACGGCACCTGGGTCGCCAATGGCAATCTTGTGTGGCGCCATTTCGGTATCCCGACTGTCACCGTGCCGATGGGAACCATGGCCGACATCGGCATGCCGGTCGGCCTCACTTTCGCCGGCAAGGCTTACGATGACGAAAGGCTGCTGCGCATCGCCGGCGACTTCGAACACTCCACCCGGCGCCGCAGCCGCCCGCCACGCACGCCCGAACTGGCCGACGATGTCTTTCCAGGCCGCCCCACCCAGGCCGGCGATGAGGCGCCGCCGCTCGCCATCGCGCTTGCCGCCGAGACGCGGGCTTCTGGCGATCAGCATGAGATCGACATCACGCTCGACCTGCCCGGCGACGCAACCGAAGCGGCGAGCGTCAAGGTGCACGTCAACGGCGAGGCCGTCGCGCTGCAGCGAAGCGGCATGCGCTTCAGCGGAAGCGCGCTTGTCCCGGCCGCCGAGCATCAGCGCTTCCACAGCGTCTGGCGCGGCTCGTACGGCTCGATCGTGACAGCGGTGGTGCGGCTGGAAGATGGGCGCACCGCCGGCGCCTATGCGGTCACCGGCGGCATCGGGTGAGCCTTGCGGCAGAAATCGGCCCGGCCTTCAAGAAGGTAGCGAGGCCAACCATTCCTCCCAAAACTGGTGTTGCAGACCAACAAAGACAGGAGCCACGTCGACGCCCTCGTCGAATATGTCGACCAGATCAGCCTTTCGAGGGAACTGCCCTATCTTAACCTTGCAGGCTGTCAATCCATCTCCATGACGGTGTTTTCGGGATAGACATTCAAGCTCGCCCCGTAACAAAAAGGCAGCAAACCATCGACTTCGAGTCCCTGGCGTATTTGGAAAATAGCTTCGAAAAAGTCTTCTTCCTCGGCCTTTATCAATTTCCCTCGATAACTGCACTTAAGGATGCAAATGGTGCCGGTGTCGTGCAGAGAAAACACTGCTCGCTCATCGTCCCGTGCACCAGCACCAATCAGAAATACTGTACGCTCTTGATCCATTTGTCACCCATCAACCCTTAGTCGAACCGTACTGCGGCGGAGACCCGTTTTCCAGCCATCACAGGCTAGCAGACGCTGCATTCGCCCGCGCAGAAGACGCCGCCAGATGACCCCGGGAGCCGCGCTTCCAAACGGTCGTTTAGTCGGTCCTGATCCAGACACCCTTGGTGTTGAGATATTCCTCGATATGCTCGGCCCCGCCCTCGCGTCCATACCCGCTCATCTTGTAGCCGCCGAAGGGCACTGCCGGGTCGATCGCGTGATAGGTGTTGACCCAGACGGAGCCGGCGCGCAGGCGGTTTGCCAGTTGATGCGCCTTGCCGACGTCGCGGGTGAAGACGCCTGCGCCCAGCCCATAGGGCGTGTCGTTGCCGCGCCGCACCACCTCGTCCAGCGTGTCGAACGGCAGCGCCGAGATGACCGGGCCGAAGATCTCTTCTCGCGCGATACGCATGTCGTCGGTCACACCTGAGAACACACAGGGCGCGATGAAATTGCCCGCGCCGAGCGGGCCTTCGGTGATGCGGTTGCCGCCGGTGACCAGCCTTGCGCCTTGCCTGGTGCCGTCCTCGATGAAGCCGGTGACGCGTTCGAGTTGCCTGGGCGAAATCAGCGGCCCGATCTCGGTTTCAGGGTCGGCGCCGTCGCCGATCCTGAGTTTTGCCGCATAGGCCGAGACCCGCGCGACGAATTCGTCATGGATCGGCCGTTCGACGAACAGCCGCGAGCCGGCGATGCAGATCTGGCCGGAATTGGCGAACACCGACATTGCCGCTATCGGCACGGCGCGCTCGAGATCGGCGTCGGCGCAGACGATGACCGGCGACTTGCCGCCGAGTTCCAGCGAAACACGCTTCATGTTGCCGGCCGAGGCGCGCAGGATGCTCTGGCCGGTCGCCGTCGAGCCGGTGAACACAATCTTGTCCACGTCCATATGGGCGGCGAGCGGCGCACCGACCTCGGCTCCGGTGCCGGTGACGACGTTGACGACGCCCGCCGGCACGCCGGCTTCCATCATCAGCGCGCCGATCAACAGCGGCGTCAGTGGCGCTTCCTCGGAAGGCTTCAGCACGATGGTGCAGCCGGCCGCCAGCGCCGGGCCGATCTTCCAGATCGAAGCGGCTGTCGGCGCATTCCAGGGAATGATGGCGCCGACCACGCCGACCGGCTCCTTGCGTGTGTAGGAGACGATGTCGCCCGGCAGCGAATTGCCGATCGTGTGGCCATGGATCGATGTCGCCATGCCGGCATAGAAGCGCAGCATGCCGAGCACCCGGTTCTTGTTGGCGAGCGTGCGCACGATCGGCATGCCCATATCCGTGGTGTCGGAAAGCGCGATCTCCTCCCAATGGCGCTCCATCAGGTCGGCGATCCTGAGCAGCAACACCTGGCGCTCATAGGGCTTGAACCGGCTCCACGGTCCATCAAAGGCGCGCCGGGCGGCGGCCACCGCGAGGTCGATATCGCTGGAATCGGAGAGCGGCACGGTGCCAATCACCGCGCCGGTGGCGGGGTTGCGCGTCTCGAAGCTGCGGCCACTGAGCGCGTCGCACCAGATGCCATCGATCAGCATCTTGCGGTGCCGGCCATCGATCGGCGTGTGCAGGGGCAGGTCTTTAACCGACACCGTCATCGCCCTGTCCTCCTTCGCGCAGGCTCCAACCTAGAGCATGATGCCGAAAAGTGCGAAGCGGTTTTCGGACGACATCATGCTCTATCTCTTTGAGTTAGAGGCGGATTCAGATTTCAGGTCGATTCAACCTGAAATCATCCGGCTCTAGCGGGCGGCCCAGACAAGGCCGCGCTCGACAATCAAGGCCATTTCCGGAACCGCGAACTCGTCGGCATTGTGCCCCAGCGCGCTGTAGAAGACCTTTCCGGCCCCATAGCGACGCTTCCAGACCACCGGCATGACAACGCCGCCTATCCCAGGGAAATGCGCGTCGGTGAAGGTGGTCGTGGCCAGCACCTCATTGGCCGGATCGACATGCATGTAATATTGCTCCGATCGATAGACGAAATCGCCGATGCCCTTTGTGATCGGATCGTCCGGTCTGGTGACGGCGACCGTGTAGTCGATGATGTCGCCGGGATGCGCGACCCACTGGCCGCCGGTCATGAACTGGTAGTCGGTTTCATTGCGGAAGCTGTCGCACATCGTGCCATGAAAGCCGCCAAGCCCGCTGCCCTGGCGAACCGCGAGAACCAGGTTTTGAAGTTCGGCCTTTTCGATCGACGACATCGTGATCACCGGCACGATGAGATCGAATGCGCTGAGCTCCGGATCGGCGAACATCGCCGTGCCCTCGCCGAGCGTGACGTCAAATCCGTTGCGTTCAAGCAGGGCGCGCACGACCTTCGCGCTCTGCTCCGGCGTATGTCCCTGCCAGCCTCCCCAGGCAATCAAGGCTTTCTTCGGCATGTTGTCCTCCCTGTAGCTATCCGCCTCGATCGATCCGGGGTCAGCGCCAGCCCAGCGCCGGAGCGACATGGGTCAGGATCGCCTCGATGACATGCGCGTTGTAGTCGACGCCGAGCTGGTTGGGCACGGTGAGCAGCAGCGTGTCGGCCTCGGCGATCGCCTCGTCCTGCGCCAATTCCTTGATGAGCACGTCCGGCTCGGCGGCGTAGCTGCGCCCGAAGATCGCCCTGGTGTTCTCCTCGATGAAGCCGATCTGGTCGCTGCTCTGGTTGCCGCGCCCGAAATAGGCGCGGTCGCGATCGTCGACCAGCGCGAAGATGCTGCGGCTGACCGAGACGCGCGGCTCACGCTGGTGACCGGCCGCCTTCCAGGCTTCGCGGTAGATGCGGATCTGCTCGGCCTGCTGGATGTGGAAAGGCTTGCCGCTCTCGTCGAATTTGAGCGTCGAACTCTGCAGGTTCATGCCAAGCTTCGCTGCCCATTGCGAAGTGGCGTTGGTGGCCGCACCCCACCAGATCCGCTCGCGCAGGCCTTCGGAATGCGGCTCGAGCCGCAGCAGGCCGGGCGGATTGGGGAACATCGGCCGCGGATTGGGCTGGGCGAACCCGTCGCCGCGCAGCGTCTCAAGGAAAACCTCGGCGTGATGCCGCGCCATGTCGATGTCGCTCTGGCCTTCCGGCGGTGCGTAGCCAAAGTAGCGCCAGCCGTCGATGACCTGCTCCGGCGAGCCGCGGCTGATGCCAAGCTGCAGGCGCCCGCCGGCAATGATGTCGGCAGCACCCGCATCCTCGGCCATGTAAAGCGGATTCTCGTAGCGCATGTCGATGACCGCGGTGCCGATCTCAATGCGGCTGGTCTTCACGCCGACGGCCGCCAGCAGCGGGAACGGCGAAGCGAGCTGGCGGGCAAAATGATGGACCCGGAAATAGGCGCCGTCCGCGCCCAGTTGCTCGGCGGCGACGGCGAGGTCGATGGATTGCAGCAGCGCGTCCGATGCCGACCGCGTCTGCGATTGCGACGAGGGCGTCCAGTGCCCGAATGACAGGAAACCGATTTTTTTCATGCCTTGCGATATATGGAAGTGGCGGATGGAATGCAAAGCCGTTGCTCGCCGATCTCGGCGGCGGCCGGTTACGCTGATCGCATCAAATAATGCTGATCCGCGCGTGGCAAGATAGCGCTCTCATCACGAAACCGGCTAGAAGCGGTAGCTACCATTGCGTATAATTAAATCAAGTTGATTTGTTTTCTTCGTTGGTAAAGTGCTCATGCCCCCCAGGAAAGCCATCGCTGGCACCAATCTCGAACAGGCCAAGTCACACAATCGCCGCGTGGTGATCGAAGCGATCAGAACCAACGGCGCATTGTCGCGGGCAGCGATCGCGCGCCTGACGGCGCTGAGCACGCAGACCATCTCCAACATCGTCGAAGAACTCGAGAGCGAAGAGCTGCTTCGTGCGCAAGCCACTCTGAAGGGCGCTCGCGGCCAGCCGGCGGTCCCCTATTCGATCAATCCCGACGGCGGCTATTCGATCGGCCTGCAGCTCGACCATCAGCTGGCGGTCGGCGTCATCACCGATCTCTCCGGCACGGTGCGCGCCCGCATCGAACGTCCGGTCGACCGGCCGACGCCGGCGCAGGCGATGCCCTTGCTTGCCGCGATAGCCGGCGACCTGATGCGCAAGTTTCGTTTCGACCGCAGCCGCCTGCTGGGCATTGGCATGGCGATGCCAGGCCCGTTCGACGTCGAGGGCATGACCTCGGTCGGGCCGACCGCGTTGCCCGGTTGGCAGGATTTCCCCGTCGCCGAAGAGCTGCAGCGACTGACGGGCATTCCGGTGACGGTCGAGAACGACGCCACCGCAGCCGCCATCGGCGAGCGGCTCTATGGCGTTGCCCGCAACCTCGGCAGTTTCGTTTATTTGTTCATCGGCACCGGCCTTGGCGCTGGCCTGTTCCTTGACGGCCATCTCTACAAGGGCAGCCGCCACAATGCCGGCGAGATCGGCCACATGATCGTCAAGCCCGGCGGCCTCGAATGCGGCTGCGGCAAACGCGGCTGCCTCGAACGCTACGTCTCGTTGCGCGCCGCCTATGAGTGCCTGGAAATCCCCGACCCCGACCATGCCTCGCCGGAATTGCTCGAAGCATTGCTTGCCAATGGCGACAGTCTGGAAGCATGGGTCGCCCAGGCAATCGATCCGCTGCGCCAGGCCATCAACATGCTCGAACTCGCGCTCGATCCCGAAACCGTCGTCCTCGGCGGGTTCATGCCGGTCGGCGTCATCGGACTTCTGGCGAGCCGGCTCGACCCCTTGTACCTCTCGGTCAGCTCGACCAGCGCCCGCGCCATGCCGCGGGTTCTTGTCGGCGCCGCCGGCAAGGACACTTCGGTTCTCGGTGCCGCGGCGCTGCCGATCTTCTCCGAAACCAACCCGCAATTCGACGTTCTGCAAAAACCGCACGCCTTCTAGAGCGGTTTGCGTTTTGTCTGAATCAGGATTCCCAAGATTGAGCAAATCAGATTCGATGTTCTGACCGTTGGAGGTCGGGACAGATGGCCAAGCCTTATTCGATGGATTTGCGGGAACGGGCACTGGCTCGCCTTGAAGAAGGCGAGACGAGCCGAGAGGTGGCTGCGGCGCTGAAGGTGGCAGTTTCGAGCGTGATCAAGTGGGCGGCGCGCAAGCGTCGGCTGGGCAGTGCGGCACCCGGCAAGATGGGCGGTCATCGACCCTATCTGATTGACGGGGAGCATCGTGCTTTCGTCCTGAGCGAGGTCGAGCGGGATGCCAACATAACGCTTCATGAATTGACGGCCGCACTGGCTGACCGGGGTCTCATCATCCACCCCGCCAGCGTCGGTCGCTTCTTGCATCGCGAGGGCAAGAGCTTCAAAAAAAACCGTTCTGCCGGCTGAGCAGCTCAAGCCGAAGCTGATGCGTCGGCGGGCGCAATGGATGCGCTATCAGACCCGCATTGACCCAACGCGCCTGGTCTTCCTGGATGAAACGTGGGTCAAGACCAACATGGCGCCGTTGCGTGGCTGGGGTGTGCGCGGCAAGCGGCTGATGGCTCACGCGCCATATGGTCATTGGAAGACGATGACCTTCATCGCCGCGCTGCGGCATGATCGGGTAGAGGCGCCTTGGGTCATTGACGGACCCATCAATGCGCAGGCCTTCCGTGTCTATGTCGAAACCGAACTCATCAAGACACTGAAGCCGGGCGACATTGTCATTCTCGACAATCTCGGGTCTCACAAGGGCCAAGCCGTCCGCGACATCGTCAGGGCCGCCGCAGCGCGGCTCTTCTTCCTGCCGCCCTACAGTCCAGATCTTCAATCCAATCGAGAAGCTCTTCGCCAAGCTCAAGCACTGCATGCGACGTGCCGCCAAACGAAGCATCCAGGCCGTACACAACGCTATCGCCCGCACCCTCGACGACGTCACCCCAAATGAATGCAACAACTACATCGAAAGCGCAGGCTATAAGTCAACCTAAATGCGAACCGCTCTAGCATTGAGATGCCGCGTCAGGGCCTCCACGCGGCTCCGTAGAGTACAGGCATCAGCCCGGCGAGCGCCTTGAACCGCTCCCAGGATTTTTTCTCCGGCTGCGTCCAGCCTGTTTCCGCCAGCGCCGAGATGCGGGGAAACACCAGCCGGTCGAAGACAGCGCGATCGGTCATTGGCTCCGACCAGATGCAGGCCTGCACGCCGAGCAACTTGGTCTTCTGCTTATCCGTCCAGCCTTCGACGGGATCGAAGCCGTACAGCTTTTCCGGATCGGACCAGCCGGCCCAGGCCGCGCCCGGTTCCGACCAGGCCGGGCTGTTGGCCATGTCGAGGTAGTAGACCTGCCCGGGGCAGACCACCATGGCGTAGCCCTCACCCGCAAGTGCCGCCGAAGCTTCGACCGTCCGCCAGCCGCACAGATAGCTTTTCTGCTTGTCGATGACATTGCCGTGCGCCGCCTCCTGCCAGCCGCCGGTGATGCAGCCGCGGGAGGCAAGGAACGATTGTATGCGCTTGAGAAACTCGGCCTGCAGCACCGCCGCGCCCGAGCCGTCGATCTCATCGGCGCCATGCGTGTTGGTGACCACGTTGAGACGTTTGGCATGCGCGGCCGCAAGCCCCTCGCCGCCAAGTTCGGTGAGCCGCGCCAGCGCCTGCGGCGAACCGGACCAGGCGCCCAGCGGCACCTCGTCGGCACCGATGTGGATGGTCTTGAACGGAAACAGCTCGATCAGTTCGTCGAGGATTTTTTCCAACACAAGGTAGGTCTCCGGCCGCGCCGGATTGATGCAATTGTTGGGAAACCCCTGCACGGAGAAATACTCGCCGATCTCGCCGGGATCACGCAGCTCCGGTATCGCCTGCAGCATCGCATAGCAATGCCCAGGCACATCGATCTCCGGCACGACTTCGATACCGAACTGGCCGGCCAGCTGAACGACCTCGCGCACGGCAGCCTTGGTGTAATAGCCGCCGCTCGGCTCGGGGCCGGAGCCCAGCAGGGGCGGCACCGGCAGCCCGTGGCCGCGCCACGCGCCAATTCTGGTCAGTGCCGGATAGGCTGATATCTCGACCCGCCACCCCTCGTCGTCGTACAGATGCCAATGGAACCGGTTGAGCTTGTTCCAGGCAAGGATTCTCAGGAATGTCTTGATCTCGGCCGTTGCATAGAATTGCCGGGCGACGTCGAGATGCGTGCCGCGCCAGCCGAGCGCCGGCTCATCGCGGATTTCGCCTTCAGCCGGGAAAAAGAACGTCTCAGGATGCGATCGCGCCCCGCGCAGCATCTGGCCGAGCGTGACCAGCCCGTAGAACAACCCGGTTTTCGTGCCCGCCGAAACCGCGACGCCATCGGCTGAAAAGCGGATCGCATAGGCCTCCGGGCCAAACCCGTCAGCGATGCCGAGATCGACCGGCAAACCGCCTTCGGCCTCATTGCGCACGATGCCCTCGACGGCAAACAGGCTGTCGACAAGATCACCGAACGCGGCGCCGGCGTCGGCGGCTGCAGCGCTCTTCGGCCGAAGTGCCAGGCCTCGCGGAACCGCGCGCCCGCCGGAGACCGAAACGATGCGCGGCCACGGAATGACCGAGACCGGCACGGGCGCCTGCGCGGGCACCGGATAGATTTCGGCGCCGCGCTTCAGCACCGCATTGTCGCCGATCGCCTTGGTCGGACCCAACGCAACAGGAGCTACGGTGCCATCGGCGAGCACGAGGTAGGCAGCGGTGGCGCCATCGGTCCAGTGTCGCAGCGGATAGCTCAGCCCATGCACGGTGACGGTCCATGTCTCATGCGGCCCCAGCGCGAAACTGTCCGGCGGCGCGAATTCGGAATGGTTGGACAACCGTTGCGCAAGCCTGCCACCTTCCACGGTGACGGCCGGATCGATGCGTGCCGGACCGCTGACGCACAGCACAAACCCTTCGATCGCTTTCGACGACAAATTGGTGAGCGCCAGCGAATAGGCGAGCCTGTCGGTGGCGGTGGCCGGTGCCCAGGTCGTTTCCAGACGGAATGCGGATTTGGATTGAAGCGTCATGACAAGCTTTCGAACGAGAGATCAGGGATGGGTGTTGAGCAGGCCGGCATAGACCCCGGGTTCGGAGTCCGGGATCCGGGTGGCGCCAACGGTGCGCTCGTAGAATTCGGACGGACCGACATCGCCGATGATGGCGTAGCCATAGCCCATGACGCGCATGTCGAGCAGCGTCGCCAGCAGCAGCGCGTGGCCGATGCCGGCGCCGCGCGCGGCCTCGCCGACGCCGGTCGGGCCGAAGAAGCCACGCGCGATCGAATCATAGACGGCGAAGCCGACCAGCCCGCCGTCGCGCGTCGCCAGGAAGCAGGAGGCCGGCTGGCGCGAAAATGCCACCGTCGTCTCGCTCGACCAGCCGGCGTTGAAGGTTTGCCGCACCCAGCCAGTCACCAGTTCGAGTTCTGGCGCCAACGCCCGGCGAATGGTGACGGCGGCACGGCCGACACGCGCATCGAGTTCGGGGTCGGGCGCAAGCAGCGAAAGATTGACCAGATAATCCATGGAGACCCTATGGCGTAGATTTCAGGAAACGGCGCCCAGCGCGCGGACGAAATGGTTGGGGCCGACCTGATCGACCTCAGCCGAGGACGGCCGGCTCAGGCGTCGCACCTCCTCGGCATGGCCGAGAAAACGCGCGCTGTCGCCGGCCACGAACGGCCGGTCGGGATCCGGCACCGCCGAAAGCAGCAATTGCGTATAGGGATGGCGGGGATTGCCGATCACCGAGAGCGTATCGCCCCATTCGACCATCTGGCCGGCGAACATCACGATCACCTCTTCGGCGACATGGGCGGCGGTGGCGATGTCATGCGTGATGTAGAGCAGCGCCAGTTGCCGCTCCTGCTTGATGCGCGCCAGGAGTTCGAGGATGCCGAGGCGGATCGAGACATCGAGCATCGAGGTCGGCTCGTCGGCGACCAGCACGTTGGGCTGCACGGCGAGCGCACGCGCGACGTTGACGCGCTGGCGCTGGCCTCCCGACAGTTCATGTGGAAATTTGTGCGCGGTCAGGGCCGGCTCCAGCCCGACCCAGGTGAGGAGATCGGCGACGCCCCGCACTTGCTCCGCCCGGCTCCTGGCGTGGCCATGCAGCGCCAACGGTCGCGCCAGATGATGCTGCACCGAAAACACCGGGTTGAGCGAGGCGAACGGATCCTGGAACACCATCTGCACGGCGCGGCGGTATGCCTTTTCCTCGGCGGCCGTGCCGGTCCGCGTGATGTTACGGCCGCGGTAGAGCATCTCGCCGCCGGTCGGGGTGTCCATGCGGGCGATGATGCGGGCGCAGGTGGTCTTGCCGCAGCCCGACTCGCCAACCAGCGCCAGCGCGTGGCCGCCCTTGAGCGACAGGGAGACACCGCGCAATGCCTGCACCGAGCCGAAGCTGCGTTCGATGCCGTCCAGCCTGACGATCGGCTCGGGCGCGGTGGCCGCTAAGGGAACAGTCGTCACGGCATTCATGCGATCGCGTCCTTCACGGGGGGATGGCCGGGCAGTTGGGGGATCGCGCCCCAGAGCTTTCGCGTGTAGTCGTGCGCCGGCGACCGGCTGACTTGCCTGACATCGCCGATCTCGACCAGTTCGCCGTTCAGCATCACGCCGATGCGGTGGCAGAGCTGCGCCATCAAATGCAGGTCGTGGGTGATGAACAGCACCGAGAAACCATAGCCGCGCTGCAGGTCGATGACCTGCTCGAGGATTTCGCGCTGCACGACCACGTCGAGCGCCGTCGTCGGCTCGTCCATGATGATCAGCTCCGGCGTCAGCGCCAGGCAGATGGCGATGACGATGCGCTGACGCATGCCGCCTGAGAACTGGTGCGGATAGTCGGTGAGCCGGCTGGCCGGGATGCCGACCAGCTTGAACATTTCTTCGGCGCGCGCCCGCGATTTTTCGCGCGACGAGCCGGTATGCCGGCGCAGCACATCGTGGAACTGCGCCTCGACCCGCAGCAGCGGATTGAGCGAGTTCATCGCGCTCTGGAACACCATGCCGATCCGCCGCCAGCGCACCTCCTGCAGCCTGCTGTCCGACAGCTTCAATAGGTCCTGGCCGTCGAGCAGGATTTCGCCACCGGCCACCCAGGCCGGCGCCTTGGCCAGGCGGGTGATGGCGTAGGCGATCGTGCTCTTGCCGCAGCCGGATTCGCCGGCAAGCCCGAACAATTCGCCGCGGCCGATGTCGAAGGATACGTTCTTGACTGCGCGGAAGGCGCCCTTGTCGAGCAGATAGTCGACGCTGAGGTCGCGGATTTGCAGCAGCGCCTCGCTCACCGTGCCGCCTCCAGTTCGCGCTTGCGCAGCCGGCTGAGGCGCAGCCAGCGGCTGAGCGCCGGGCCGGAGCGCAGCTGCGGGTTGGCGATCTCGTCGAAAGTGAAGTTCAAGAGCGCCAGGCCCAACCCGACCAGTGCGATGCCGGCGGCTGGCGCGCTGATGTCCCACCAGGCGCCGACGATGATGGCGGAGGAGTTCTGCGCATTGTAGAGCATCGTCCCCCAGGTGACGTTGAGCGGGTCGCCGAAGCCGAGATATTCGAGCGTCGTCTGTGCCACGATGGCGTAGATGATCGAGCCGACGATGTTGATGCCGATCAGCGGCACCAGATTGGGCAGGATCTCGACGAAGATGATGCGCCAGGAAGGCTCGCCGACCATGCGCGCCGCGGTCACGAACTCACGGTTTCGCAGCGCCATCGTCTGCGACCGCGTCATGCGCGCCCCCCACGGCCACGAGGTCAACGCGATGATCATCATGATGGCGACCGGCCCGACCGTGCCGGCGAAGGACGCAAGCAGGATCAGCAGCGGAATGTTGGGGATCACCAGCACGGCATTGGTGATCAGGTCCAGCGTCGCGTCGGTGCGGCCGCCGAAATAGCCGGCGACGAGCCCGATGATGGTGCCAAGTGCGGTGATGAACAGGCCGGTGGCGAAGCCGACCGCCAGCGACGGGCGCGCACCCCAGACGAATTGCGCATAGACGTCACGGCCCATCTTCGTGGTGCCGAAATAATGCTCTGATGTCGGCGGCTGGTGCGAGTGGCCGACCCGCTCGCCAGGATCGGTGGGGGCCAGGATGGGTGCAAAGAGCGCCATCAGGCAGAGCGCGGCGACGATGATCAGGCCGGCGACGGCCTTCTTCTGCCGCCACAGGAGTTGCCAACCGAAATTCATGCCCGTTCCTCCCGGATGCGTGGATCGACGACACCGTAAAGGATGTCGACCAGCAGATTGGCGCCGAGCGTCGCCATCGTCATCAGCAGCAGCTGGCCCTGGATGACCGGATAGTCGCGCGCCACGCTGGCGGTGAACAGCGTCAACCCGAGGCCCGGATAGTTGAAGACGATCTCGGTGACGATCGAGCCGCCGAACACCGCACCCAGCATCAGCGCGAGATTGGTCAGCACCGGCAGCATAGCGTTGCGCGCCGCGTAGGAAAACATCACCGCGGTCTCGCCGAGCCCCTTGGCGCGGCCCATGGTGACATAATCCTCGCCGAGCACCGATATCATCGAGGAGCGCATCGTCGTCTGGAACTCGCCGATCAGATAGGGCGACAGCGTCAGCACCGGCATCACCGCGTGCCAGAAGACACTGCCGAAAAAGTTGAAGTTCAGCCCAGGATCGAGATCGGGATTGTAGGCGTAGCCGACCGGGAACCAGCGCAGCGTCACGCCAAAGGTGAATAGGGTCGCCAGTCCGATGATGACCGGTGGGATTGCGATCAGCACGACGGAAAACGGCGAGACGAACGCATCGAAGCGCCCGCCTCGCCGCCAGGCTGCCACTGCGCCGAGGGAGACTCCAACGCAGAGGGAAAAGATGATCGCCGTGGTGACCAGGAAAGCGGTCCAGCCGGCCGAACGGGCGAGGACCTGCGTAACGGTCTGCGGATAGTATTTCACCGACACGCCGAGATCGAACCTGGCAAGGCCGGTGATGTAGTCGACGAACTGGCCCAGGATCGGCTGTTCGACGGCGCCGAAGCGAGCCTTGATCGCCTCGATCGCCGCCGGTGTCGCGCGCGGCCCGAGCTGCGCGATCATGCCGTCGACCGGGCTTCCCGGCATCAGCCGGGGAACGGTGAAATTCATCACGATGGCAAACAGGAAGGCGACGAAATAGACCCCAAGCCGTCGAAGAGGAATCCGCATCGGCTGTTCCTTGTGCTCGGTTGCCTTCTCCGTTCGGCGGAGAAGCTGTCGCCCAAGGCGACGGACGAAGAAGCGGCTGCAGGCATCTTACCATGTCCAGCATCCGGCCTCGCGGCGACCGCCGCCGAAGCCAGGATTTGAGACACGGACCCTTCTCCCCTCTTGAGGAAGAAGGGCGTTCCGATGGACTTATTGTACCGGCTTCAGGCGCAGCAGATGCATCAACCGCATGCGGTTATTGTCGTGGTTCTCCGGGTTCATCACCGGCTCGTCCTTGGTCACCCAGCCGGTGAAGCGCTTGGTCGAATACTGGTACCAGGTCGGTCCGTTGAACACCGGCACGACCGGGAAATTGTCGGCGATGATCACCTGCACCTGGTCGAACAGCTTCTTGCGCTCTTCGTCGGTAGTCGCCTTGCGGTAGGCATCGAACACCTTGTCCAGCTCAGGATTGGAGTAGCGCGACGGCGCGCTGGTGATGCGCCCGGCAAAGGCCGTCGACAGCGACTGGTAGTAGCCGCGGAACGGCGTCGGACCGTCGGCGCGCGAATTCATGACCGCATCGAACGAGCCGTCGAGAATCTGCTTTTGCCACTGCTCGTATTCCGGCGTCGCCACCGAGGCGTTGAAGCCGGCCTTGCGCAGGCCTTCGGTGGCGATCTGTACGGCGTCGATCCAGTCCGTCCAGCCATTGGGAACGATGATCGAGAAGGCGATCGGCTGGCCTTTCGGCGTGGTGCGCATGCCGTCAGCGCCCTTCTTGTAGCCGGCGTCGTCAAGCACCTTGTTGGCCTTGTCGACGTCATAGGTCATCCACACATCCTTGTCGCCCTCTGCCGCCTTGTTGCGCCAGGCGTCGAAGCGCGGCGGCAGGCCGCTGGCGTGGACGTTGACCACCGGATAGCCAAAGCCAGCAATGTCCACCATCGCCGTGCGGTCCATGACCAGGCTGAAAGCATGACGGAAGTTGATGTCGTTGAAGGCCTCAGCCAGCGCCGGGTTGGCGGTCTTGAAGTTCACCTGGAAGGCGATGGTTTCCGCCGGTGGCTGCCAGTAGCCATTGTGGTCCTTGTCGAGCGCGATATAGGTCTTGTCGATCTCGGGCAGGAACGAGCCGATCCAGTCCATCGAGCCTTCCGGCAACAGCGCCAGCATCTGGTCGTTGCCGGAGATCTGCGGCAGCTTCAGGCAGTCGACATGCAGCGAGGCGGCATCCCAGTAGTTCGGGTTGCGGCACTGCTCGTAGACCTGCGGCGTGAAGCGGCGGATCTCGGTCATCGGACCCGAGCCGATGGGCTTCTCGTTCTTGAAGGCGAGCGGATCGGCGACATCCTTCCAGATGTGCTCGGGCACGACAGGAAAATCGGCCATCGATTCCGGGAAGTGCGTGTCGACGTCTTTCAGCGTGATTTTCACTTCGGTCGGCGAAGGCGCTTCGACCGAGGCGACGCTGCCACCGACGCCGACAATGTCGACCGCCGGGTTCTTCAGCATCAGCTCGAGCGTGAATTTCATGTCGGCCGAGGTCAGCGGCTGACCGTCAGACCATTTGACGCCGTCGCGCAGCGTGTAGGTGATCGACTTCAGATCGTCGGAGAATTTGTAGCCCGTCGCCAGCCGGAAGATCGGCTTGCCGCTGTCATAGTCGTTGAAGATGACCAGCGGCTCGTAGACGAAATCCATCGTGCTCTGGCGGCGCCCGCCAAGGTCGAACGGGTTGAAGTTCTGCACCCAGCTCGTCTGCTCTTCGATGTGCATGGCAAGCACCGATTCGGCGGACGCCGGCCGCGCGCCGAAGGAAAAAGTCGTGGCGATGGTCGCGGCGACGAAAGCCGTGCCGATCAACAGCCGCCGGCGCGAAATGGCCGTCGACGGGTCTTGCGGGCGGTAATGCACGTGCGGGTCTGGCAGCCTGACAGTCATACTTCATCTCCCATTGTTGATTGGCATTCCGCCTCTTCGGGCGAGTAACGTAAATCAATTTGATTTAATCCTAGAAGGTAAAAGGGGCGACCGTCAACGGCCCTGTTTGGCCGTCCCCATGAAGCATGCTCCCGCCCGATCGGGTGAGCAGCCATGAATTTTCCAGGGTCCCAATCACCCTATACGCAACTGCTCCTGGCCGCGTCCTCCGATGAGGCCGCGCCGAAACCATCCGCTCCGGTGGAGATCGAGGCAGCCGGCACGCAGACCAAGAGATGTTCCTTCGCCGACCGCTGCCCCATGGTCGTGCCCGACTGCAGAAGGGCCGAACCGCCCGCCAGGCAGGTCGCACCCGGCCATCTGATCGCCTGCTGGCGGCAGGGTCAGGCTTTGTGAACGGATCACTGGCAGTCGAAAGGCCAACGCAGCTAGCGGCAAGCAGACGGGCTGCGGCGGGGCACCGTGGCGTGCTGACTTGCCTCAACCGGAAGCCCGGAGTTGCTGCCGCCGTGCTGGGCTTGGGTGCTTCCTCACATACAAGTACATTCGTATATGCTAATATATAGTGGTCACGCACATTCGTTCGTGACGAACATGTGGGAGGATGCGATGAAAACCATGAATCGCAGATCTGCAATTGCTCTCGGTGTGACGGCCGCCGCGGTATCGCCTTTGTTTACCCTGGCGGCATCTGCAAAGACCAAGAAATACGGCCCGAAGGAAGGCAAGGAGATTGCGCCCGGTGTCAGGGTGGTTGAGGTCGGCACCGGCAACTCCGACATTCCCGCCTACAAGAGCATCGCAATTGTCGACGTGGTGTTTCAACCCGGAGCGCACGCGCCTCAAAGTGTGATGGACAACGACATGGTATGCACCATTACATCAGGCGCATTCACCATCAAGAAGGTAGACAAGGAGTTCAAACTCAAGACGGGTGACATGTACACCTGTTCCAAGGGCAAGACCGACGAGGCGACGAATACAAGCAAGGAAGTCGGCGTGCATCGTATCGCCGTCTTGATACCTGCCTAGCAAGATCGGATTCCGACCGGACGGTTGCATGCCGTCCGGCCGTCGCTTGCATATCGCCGGCTGCTGGCCTGAACCCGGTCAGGGCGCTGACCATGCCCGAGATTTCCAACATCGGCGTGCTGGCGCCGGTGCCCGGCGATGCATCGGTCACAGCCGCATGCGCACGTTCCTTTCAGGCACAGTGCGATGCCGCCATTGGCCCTTGAACGGCCAAGCCGGACCCGCGTAACATTGCTCCACCTGAACTGAGTCTGCTTCATTCATCCGGGCTAAGGCTCGGATTGGCTTGGATATTTCCCTTGCATACGCAAGCAACCAGCGGCGCGGAAAAGCGCGGCAAATCCTTTGCCCATGTGGCGGAAGCCTCCTGGGGCAAGGGCCTCAGCACCTTGCTCCGCATCGTGCGCATGACGCTGCGCCATCCCTGGCAAGTCGCGATCACCCTCGTCTCGACCTTCATTGCCGCGACGCTGCAGCTTTTCATTCCCCGCCTGCTGGGACGCGCCATCGATCAGGCGCAGGGCGTCATGGCTGCCGGGGCCGGCGCCGCGGCGGAGCACGCGCTGTGGAACACTGCTTTGACCTTGCTCGTGGTCAGCATCCTGCGCGGCCTCTTCACCATGGCGCAGAACTATTATGGCGAGGCCGTCGGCCATCGCACCGGCTATGAACTGCGCCTGGCTTTCTATGAGAAGATCCAGCGCCTGAGCTTCTCCTTCCACGACCGGGTCCACACCGGCGATTTGATCACGCTCGGCCTGCTCGATCTCGACGGCGTGCGCATGTTCTTTTCCACCGGCATCCTGCGCGTCGTCCTGCTCGGCGTGCTGATCGGCGTCGGCGCCTATCTCCTGATCAGCACCGATCTGGTGCTCGGGCTGTTGAGCCTGAGCTTCGTGCCTTTCGTCGCCTGGCGCTCCTCGGTCACCCAGTTGGCGCTGCGCAGCACCTGGCTGACCTTGCAGCAGCGATTATCGGTGCTGAGCCGGGTGATGGATGAGAACCTCGGCGGCATCCGTGTCGTGCGCGCCTTTGCGGCGCAACGGCACGAGCTCAAAAAATTCGACCGCGCCAAGCAGGATGCGCTGGACCTCGCCAATAAGCGTGTCGACATCCGCGTCGGCAACACCAGCGCCATGAACTTCTCGTTCCTGGCCGCCATGGGCCTGGTGCTGTGGTTCGGCGGCCAGAAGGTGACTGCGGGTCAAATCAGCGTCGGCACGCTGGCCCAGTTCCTCACCTTCATGACCATCCTGCAGATGCCGGTGCGCCAGCTCGGCCTGATGGTCAACTCGTTCGCGCGCGCCTCGACCTGCGGCACCCGTCTGTTCGAACTGCTCGACGCCGAACTTGACATCGAGGACGCGCCCGGCGCCAGGGATCTCGTCGTCACCGAGGGCGTGCTGCGCTTCGACAATGTCGGCTTCCGCTATGCGGGCGCGGGCAGTCGGCCGACGCTGTCCGGCATCTCCTTCGAGGCGAGGTCCGGCGAGACCATTGGCATTGTCGGGCCGCCCGGCAGCGGCAAGTCGACCATCGCGCACCTGATCCCGCGCTTCTACGACGTCACCTCAGGCACGATCACCATCGACGGCCAGGACATCGGCAAGGTCACACTGCAATCGCTGCGCAAGGCCGTCGGCGTCGTGCAGCAGGACGCGTTCCTGTTCACCACGTCGATCGAGAACAACATCGCCTATGGCAATCCCTGGGCGCGCGAGACCCGCATCGGGCAGGCAGCCGAGTTCGCCCAGTTGCACAACTACATCATCGGCCTTCCCGCCGGCTATAGCACGGTCGTCGGCGAACGCGGCGCCTCGCTTTCCGGCGGCCAGCGCCAGCGCCTGACCATCGCGCGCAGCCTGATGCTGCGGCCGTCGGTGCTGGTCTTCGACGATTCGACCGCGGCCATCGACGCCGGCACCGAGCAGCGGATCCGGGCGGCGATGAAGCGCTTCGCCAAGGACCGCGTCACGCTCATCATCTCGCACCGGCTGAGCTCGCTGATGCATGCCGACCAGATCCTGTTCGTGGAAGGCGGCCTGATCGTCGAGCGCGGTACGCATGAGGAGCTGCTGGCGCAGGGTGGTCGCTATCGCGCACTCTACGACCTGCAGCTGCGGCCCGACGATGACCGGCCCGCGGCGGAAGCAATTCCAGGAAAAGTGGAAACCGGTTTTCCGTCCGGAATTGCGTCAAAACTAAACAGATAGAGCCGCGTGATGTCGGCACAAAGCGACGACGACAAGCAAGACACCAGCGGCCGGCCGGCAAGGGCTGTCGTCGGCTCGCACCGCGACGAGGAAGAGGTTTTCGGCAAAGCCTATGATCCACGCATCGTGCGGCGGATCTGGAGCTTCGTGAAACCGTATCAGAGCCGGATTTTCATCTCGGTCGCGGCGGTGCTGGTGTTCACGCTGACGCAACTGGCGATCCCGCTGGTCATCCGCTACGCCATCGACCACGGCATGGCGGCGGGCAGGCTCGACCAGTCGGTGATGATCTCTGCGATCGGCGCTTTCACGGCGATCATCCTCATCAACTATGCCGCCAGCCATATCCAGGAAAGCGTCGTCGGCAAGGTCGCCGAGAACGTCCTGTCCGACCTGCGCCGCGCCATGTTCAGCCACCTGCAGCGGGTCTCGCTGAGCTTCATGGACAAGACCGAGGTCGGCCGGCTGATGTCGCGCCTGCAGGGCGACGTCAATTCGATGCAGGAGTTCCTCGAGACGTCGGTGATGTCGGTGGGCGACATCGTGCTGTTGTTCGGCATCGTCAGCGTCCTTTTGTGGCTCGATTTCCGGCTCGGCCTGCTGACGCTGTCGACCATGCCGGTGCTGTTCATCGTGCGCCTGTTCTGGCTGCCGCGCGCCAAGGTCGCCTTCATGGCGGCGCACGAAACCAACTCGATCGCCAACGGCGCGCTGGCCGAAGGCATCCATGGCGTGCGCACGGTGCAGAGCCTCGAACGCCAGCACGTCAATTTCGACCTCTACGACGAGAAGGTGCTGGCCAATCTCAATGCCCATTTGACGTCGGCGAAGTACGCGCAGGTGATGGTGCCGATCGTCGACACGCTGACCGGCATCGCCATGGCGACCGTCATCGTCGTCGGCGGTTCGATGGTGCTCTCGCACAGCCTCGACGTCGGTGTCATGGTGGCGTTCCTGTTCTACATCCAGCGCTTCTTCGACCCGATCCGCTCGCTCACCATGCAGTACAGCGTCATGCAGCGCGCCATGGCTTCGGGCCAGCGCATCTCCGAAGTGCTCGACGTGCCGGTGGATGTCAGCGACAGGCAGGGCGCGGTGGCGCTGTCGCGCGACATGGACGGCTCGGTCGAGTTCAGGAACGTCACCTTCGGCTACCGGCAGAACCAGCCGGTGCTGAAGAACATCTCCTTCCGCGTCAATCCGGGCGAGACCGTAGCACTGGTCGGCCCGACCGGATCGGGCAAGTCGAGCTCGATGGCGCTGGTGCACCGCTTCTACGACGTCTGGTCAGGCCAGGTCCTGGTCGGCGGCCACGACGTGCGCGACCTGACCCAGGATTCGCTCGGCGATCAGGTGGCCATGGTCCTGCAGGAGCCGTTCCTGTTTTCCGGCTCGGTGCTGGAGAACATCCGCTATCACAAGACTGGCGCCAGCCGCGAAGAAGTGGTCCGCGCAGCGCAGGCCGTCGGCGCGCACGACTTCATCGAGAACTTGCCCGATGGCTACGACACCGAACTCGAACAGCGCGGCGGCAATCTCTCGCTCGGCCAGCGTCAGCTGATCAGCTTCGCACGCGCGCTGGTGGCCGACGCCAAGATCCTTGTCCTCGACGAAGCCACGGCCAGCATCGATTCCTACACCGAGATGCTGATCCAGAAAGCGCTGACAAAACTGCTGGAAGGCCGCACCGGGCTGGTCATCGCCCACCGGCTGGCCACCATCCGCGGCGCCGACCGCATCATCGTGCTGCAGAACGGCGAGATCGTCGAAAGCGGCAACCACGAACAGCTGATGGCCAGAAAAGGCCTCTACGCCCGCCTCTACAACATGAACTACGCCTCTTTCGACGACATTTCGGAAGGCGAGCTGGAACTGGACGCGGCGGTCGGCAAGGCGACGTGACCAGCCTCGTCGGCGACAGGCGATTTTTTTGGCGCCAGGCCTTAACTTTCGCCGCGTGGTTTTTACATCTTAGGGGCCTGGAGACGATCGAGGAGGCTCCCTTGCCGCGACCAGAAGACATCGCCGCCCGCCGATTGGGCATTCTCATCGAGCAATATGTGGAGGCGCGCAAAAAGCGCTACGACTATGTGTCGACCGAGCAGGCCTATCGGGCCATCCGGCAGGTCCTCAAACCCGCCATTTCCGATCGCGAACTGGACGACATGGTCGCCTCGCTTGCCGTCAAGAACGGGCTGGCTGTCGTTTTCGATCGCCAGACCAAAGCGCCTTTCGATGACGTTCCTCCGCCGGCAAGGCGATAGTCAGGCTGGCCCATCGGTGATTTTCAGGTGACCAGACCATGATGCCGAAAAGTGTGAAGCGGCTTTCGGACGACATCATGCTCTATCTCTTTGATTTAGAGGCGGATTCAGATTTCAGGTCGATTTCGACCTGAAATCATCCGGTTCTAGGCGAATCCGCTTGCCACGAAGCCTCACTTAATAGCATGTTAAGTGAACGCCGAGATCACCATGAAAACTGCCGCGGATCACGCACTCAACGACAACGCCGCCACCAGCGCCGAAGCCCGCCGCTCCACGCTGTTGGGCGATCGCATCAAGGCCTATCGCACCGCGCGGCGCCTGACGCTGCGCCAACTCGGCGACATGATCGGCACCACCGCCAGTTTCCTGAGCCAGCTCGAGCGCGGCCTTTCGGGAGCCAACACCAGCACGCTGATGCTGATCGCCAATGCGCTCGGCATCGGCCTCGCCGATCTCTTCGACGAATGCGAAGTCTCGCCGCACGCAGTGCTGACACGCGCCGAGCGACCGGCGCTGCCGACCAGCGAAGGCTACCGCAAGACGCTGCTGTCGCGCCGGCCAATCCGTGAGATGGAAGTCTATTGCGGTGAATTCGCCGTCGGCGGCTCGACCGGCGACGTGCCCTATACGCATGGCAACGCGCACGAAATGTTCCTCGTGCTGCGCGGCCGGGTGCAGCTGACGCTCGGCGAAGAGAGCTTCATCCTCGAAGAGGGCGACAGCATCGAATATTCGACCTCGACGCCGCACAGGACCATCAATGTCGGCAATACGGTGGCCGAAGTGCTGTGGATCATCGCGCCGTCGACAAGCGGCGCCGTCGACCTCGACCAATATGTAGCCCGCAAACCGCTCGCACCCGGGCTGCCAAAATCAAACAGCGAGTCATCGGAGGGTTAGAAAAATGGGAAGCAGATCAATAGTGGCCGGATTTGTCGGCGCCGCCGCACTGGCCTTGATTACAGCCGCCGCAGCTCATGCGCAAAGCGCGCCGCCGGCCGGCACCGTGGTGGATGGTTCGCTGAAAGGCAAGACGCTGACCTTCGTCTCCTACGGCGGCATCTACCAGGACGGCCAGGTCGCCGCCCTCAAGGAGTTCGTCGACAAGAGCGGCGTCAAGCTGCTCAACGATGGGCCGACCGAAATCGCCAAGCTTCAGGCGCAGGTCGAGTCCGGCAATGTGACCTGGGATGTCGTCGATACCGACGATTTTCCACCATTCGTGCATTGCGGCAAGCTGTTCCAGAAACTCGACCTGACTAAGCTCGACGTTTCGCACATCCCGGCCGGACAGGTCGGCGAATGCAGCGTGCCGGCGATGAACTACGGCACCGTGCTGATGTACAAGACCGCGACCTACAAGGACAATCCGCCGAAGGACTGGAAGGATTTCTTCGATACCAAGAAATTCCCCGGCACCCGCGCCATCGATGGCAGCGGCAGCCCGATCGGCGGCCTGATCGAACAGGCCATCCTGGCTGACGGCGGCTCGGTCGACAACATGACGCCGGCCGACATCGACAAGGGCATCGCCAAGATCAAGGCCATCGGTCCGGACACGATCTTCTGGAAGACCGGCGCCGAGTCCCAGCAGCTTGCCGAATCCGGCGAAGCCGACATGATCATCATGTGGACCGGCCGCGCCATGACGGCGGTCAAGAACGGCGCTGCCTATACGCCGGTGTGGAAGGACTGGCTGGTCGTCATGGATCAGCTGACCATCCCGGTCGGGGCCAAGGACACCGACGCGTCCTACGCGCTGATCAACGCCTATCTCGGCAAGAAGTCGCAGGAGATCCTGACCGAGCAGACGTCCTACTCGCCGATCAACACCGAGGCGCAGCCCAAGGTGGACGCTTCGGTCGCCGCCTTCCTGACCAACACGCCGGAACACGCCAAGCAGGGCTACCAGCAGAACATCAAGTTCTGGGTCGCCAATTTCGCGACAGCGTCCGACAAGTGGACGGCGCTGATGGCCGGCAACTGAGCCGGCTGAGCGCCAAGGTGAAGGCGTGAGCCAGACATCGCATACGCTAGCGGCCGGGGGTGACAATCTCCGGCCGCGGGGGGGGGGGGGGGGGGGGGGGGGGGGGTGGGGGGGGGGGGGGGGGGGGGGGGGGGGGGGGGGGGGGGGGGGGGGGGGGGTGGGGGGGGGGTGGGGTGGGGGGGGGGGGGGTGGGGGGGGGGGGGGGGGGGGGGGGGGGGGGGGGGGGGGGGGGGGGGGGGGGGGGGGGGGGGGGGGGGGGGGGGGGGGGGGGGGGGGGGGGGGTGGGGGGGGGGGGGGGGGGGGGGGGGGGGGGGGGGGGGGGTGGGGGGGGGGGGGGGGGGGTTGGGGGGGGGGGGGGGGGGGGGGTGGGGGGGGGTGGGGGGGGGGGGGGGGGGGGGGTGGGGGGGGGGTGGGGGGGGGGGGGGGGGGGTGGGGGGGGGGTGGGGGGGGGGGGGGGGGTGGGGGGGGGGGGGGGGGGGGGGGGGGGGGGGGGGGGGGTGGGGGGGGGGGGGGGGGGGGGGGGGGGGGGGGGGGGGGGGGGGGGGGGGGGGGGGGGGGGGGTGGGGGGTGTGTGTGGGGGTGTGTGTGGGGTGTGGGGGTGGGGTGTGTGTGGGGGTGGGGTGTGGGGTGGGGGGGGGGGTGTGGGGTGGGGGTGGGGTGTGTGTGGGGTGGGGGTGTGTGTGGGGTGGGGTGGGGTGGGGGGGGTGGGGTGTGGGGTGGGGGTGGGGTGTGTGTGTGTGGGGGTGGGGTGGGGTGTGTGTGGGGGGGTGGGGTGGGGTGGGGTGGGGGTGTGTGTGTGGTGTGGGGTGTGGGGGTGTGGGGGGGGTGTGGGGTGGGG
>NZ_JBHUGY010000080.1:0-223375 GCF_042682105.1 Mesorhizobium calcicola | reverse complement strand
CCATACCCGGTTCCGCCGAGAACAAGGCCATTGGCTTGTCGCCTCGAAGCATCATTTCCAATTCGCGGCCATTATGTGGCCCAATGCCTGCTGGCGGAGTGCGTTTAGGCACGAAGCATCTCCAATCGTTTGATGGCTGCACTGTCGTAAGAAAACACTTCTAGCGGCAATGCGCCGAGGCCGGCAAAGACTTAAGCCCTGAAGCAATGATCCGCTTCCTCCCAGCCTGCGCCTGTCAGGCCGAGCTTCGCAGCATCAGTTCCGCATTGAGCAGAATGCGGCCGCTGTCTGGTTTGGACGAGGATTTTTCGTCCAGCCTCTCCAGGAGGAGTTCGATGGCCAGGCGGCCGATCTCGTTGTAGTTCTGCGCAACCGTGGTGATCGGCGGGCAGGCGTAGCGCGACAGGGGATGGTCGTCGTGCCCCGCGACCCGCATGTCGCAGTCCGCCCCGTGGCCGACCTTCAGGCCCAGCTGATAGGCGGCCGCGATCACGCCGAAGGCAACACGGTCGTTGGCGCAAAGCACGGTCCTGGTCGGAAAGCCTTGCCCCTTCAGGATGCGGAGCGCTTCGTCAAAGCCGAATTTCTCGAAATCCCACGACCTGAGGTCGGCGACGGGCACGAATTCAGGCGTCATTTTGAACTGCTGCATGGCCTCGACATAGGCGTCCTGTCTGGCCGAGGCGTTGTTGTTGACGAGCGGCATGGCGAAGTAGCAGGGCGGTTCGCCGGACCTGCAGAGATAATCGACAATGAGCCTGAAACTCTGCCGGTTGTCGGTGCCGACAAACGACGAGGTCTCGTCAAGCGGCGAGTCGACATAGATCAGCGGGATGCTCGATCCGAGTTCGGCCAGGATCCGGTGATGGGACTGCACGCCGAGCGGTGCGATGATGGCGCCGGCAATGTTCATCGACTTGAACGTCTGGATCGCCTGGTCTTCCATTTCGGCACGTCCGTCGGAAGACAGCACAAACGCCAGGAAGCCGGCTTCGTTGGCGATCGTTTCAATGCGGCGCGTCAGCGCCATGTAGAACGGATCCGTCGAATTCGGAATGATGATGCCGAGAATGTTGCTGCGGCGGCGATTGAGATTGACGGCGAACATGCTCGGCCGGAAGCCGGACTTCCTTTGCGCGGCCTCGATCACGTTTCGAGTGTTTTTCCGCACCGAGCTGGGATCGTTGAAATATTTGGAAACCGTCGTGCGAGACAAGCCGACAAAGGCCGAGAAGTCCTCCATCGTCCTGATCGTCCTTGCCATTCATGGGCTCCCTGCTCGAACTGCCGTCGCCATTGTCTACTTGAGTCACCTTTTCGCGGAAAGGAGGTGGAATGTTCTTTCCGAACGGATGAGGCCGCCTGTAGCCCATGGGCGCGGCTGTACTGTTTGAAATTACGGCTCCGAGGAAAACTGTACTTTCATCGTCGTTGGGTCGCCGCTTGCTTTGGCGAAAAACGGCAACAGTTCGGAAAGCGGCAGCTGGTGGCTGACAAGCCGCGCCATCGTGCCGTCGTCTTGGCTGAGAATGTCGAGCGCCTGCGGGATGTTCCGGTTCAACGAATGCGACCCTGCCAATCTGATCTGCCGGCGGAAGATCTCGAACGGGGCGACAGAGATCCTGGCATCGGGCGCGCAGACCCCGAAAAGGAGCGCGGTGCCGCCATCGGCGGTGAAACCGATCATGCCTTCGACCACCTTGGCGACACCGGTGGCGTCAGCGACGAAATCGAAAGCCTGCGCCCTGGACAGCGCCTGCGATCCGGACACCAACGGCTCCAGCCCGAGCGCTTCAGCGAAAGCGAGGCGTTGTTCGCTGATATCGGCGACCGCCACGCTCTTGACGCCCTTGGCCCTGAGCGAGAGGGCAAGCAGCAGACCGATCGGCCCGGCGCCGAAGACCAGCGCGGTGCCGGGCGTGCTGTTGCTGGCCCCGAGCCCGGCGGCACCGAGACCATTGAGGACGCAGGCGAGCGGCTCGGCGAGTGCCGCCGTGGCGAATGCCAGGTTGCCGATCCCGTGCAGATGGTCGACGGCAACCACGCTGAACTCGGCAAATCCGCCATTTTCGGTCACGCCATACGCCCTCAGGCTGGCGCACAAATTGGTCAGGCCCTTCCCGCAGGCCGGGCAATGCCCGCACGGGATGTTGGGATCGACGGCGACCCGATCGCCCGGCTTGACGGTGGTGACATCGCTGGCGACCGCCTCGACGGTGCCCGCATATTCATGACCGGGGACCAGCGGAAACGCGCCTTCGCCGTAGCGGCCGTGCAGCACCTCGATGTCGGTATGGCAAAGCCCGGCGGCGCGGACACGCACCAAGGCGTGTCCCGGTTTGACCTTTGGCAGGTCGATGTCGGCCATGCCGGCAACGCCCGCAGCGGTAAATCGGATGGCCTTCATGTCAGTCTCCCCTGTTTGGACGACCTCGTCCCGGATGATGACACGGCTCGAGCGCGTCAACTCATCCAGTTGCCGCCGTCGACATTGTAGGTCTGCGCAAGGATATAATCGCTGTCGGGCGAGGCCAGGAACACGGCAAGTCCTGCAATATCCTCGGGCTGAGCGAAGCGGCCGATCGGCACCGATTTGGCCACTGCCGCCTTCTTCTCGCCCGGCTTCAGGCCCTCCCAGTGGGCGAAATGCGTGTCGACAACATCCCAATGCTCGCCGTCGACGACGCCGGGCGCGATCGCGTTGACATTGATGCCGTGTTTGACCAGCGCCAGCGCCGCCGACTGCGTGGCCGAAATGATCGCTGCCTTGGAGGCGCAGTAAAGCGTCACCAGCGCTTCGCCGCGGCGACCGGCCTGGCTCGCCATGTTGATGATCTTGCCGCCGCGGCCGCGCGCGATCATCACATTGGCCACCGCCTTCATCATGAACAGCGGAGCCTTGAGATTGATGGCGAACACCCTGTCATAGCTGGCTTCGGTGATGTCGGTTATCGGCGCCATGTCGAAGATGGCCGCATTGTTGACGAGGATATCGATGCCGCCGAAATCGCGGTCGACCTCCGCCACCACCCTGTCGATCGCACCGAGGTCGGTGACGTCAAGCTTGATGGCGCTCGCCGCCGGACCGATCGCGGCGGCAGCCCGCGTGGCGCGCTCGATGTCGATATCGGCAATCACCACTTTGGCGCCTTCGCGCGCATAGGCTTGCGCGAAACCTAGGCCAATGCCGCGCGCACCGCCTGTGATGAAGGCAATCTTGTTGTTCAGTTTCATTTCCAATTCCAGTTTCCGTGAGTCGTGGGACACGTGGCCCAACGGATCCTTGACGCGCCTCCCGAGAAACGCACGGACCCGTTGTGGCGGATCCGTGCATCCTCCAGGCCTGCTGCAATGGGAGGCTTTTCAGGCCCGGATCGCCAGGAGGCTGTGCTCATTCCGCCTCCTGGCTCACCTGTGTGGGCTAGAACCCGCCTATTTGATGTAGCCTGCCTCCGTCATCGTCTTCTCCACGGCGGTCTGGGCGCCGTTGAGCACATCGTCGACCGACTGCTGGCCGGTTACCGCGGCGGCGACCGCCTGGCCGACCTCGGTTCCGATGCCCTGGAATTCGGGAATGGCGACGAACTGGATGCCGGTATAAGGAACCGGATCCTTGGTCTGCTTGATCGGATCGGCGGATTCGATCGCCGAAAGCACCGTCGCGGCGAAAGGCGCCGCTTTCTGGTAGTCCGGGCTGGCATAGGTGGATTTGCGCGTTCCCGGAGGTGCCGCGACCCAGCCTTCGGTCTCGCCGACGCGCTGGACGTAGGCTTTCGAGGTCGCCCATTTCACGAACGACTTGGCGGCATCCGCCTTGGCGGAGGTCGCCGGGATGGCCAGGCTCCATGCCCAGCCCCAGGACGAGCCATTGGGCGTCACCGCCACCGGCGCCTTGGCAAAGGCGACCTTGTCGGCAACCTTGCTCTGCTTGGGATCATAGACACGACCCGCCGCCGACGTGGCGTCGATCCACATGGCGCAATGGCCGGAGGCGAACAAGGTCTGGTTCTCGTTGAAGCCGTTGGAGCTTATTCCCGGAGGTCCATCCTTCTTCATCGTGTCGACATACCAGCCGATCGCCTGCTTCCACGCATCCGAATTGATCTGCGGCTTCCAGTCCATGTCGAACCAGCGGCCGCCGAACGTGTTCACCAGCGTGCCGACAAAGGCCATGTTCTCGCCCCAGCCCGGCTTGCCGCGCAGGCACAGGCCGTATTGCTCCTTCGACTTGTCGGTGAGTTTGTCGGCGAATTCGGTGATCTGGTCATAGGTCGGCTGCTGCGGCATCTTCAGGCCGGCGGCGTCGAACAGATCCTTGCGGTAGAGCGTGAACGAGCTTTCGGCATAGAAGGGCACGGCGTACAGCTTGCCGTCGACCGTCAGGCCGTTGCGCACCGGAGCGATCAGATCGTCATAGTCGTAATCGTCGCCGAGGTCGTTGAGTGGCGTGAGCCAGCCGTTTTTGCCCCAGATCGGGGTTTCATAGCCGCCGATGGTCAGGACATCGAACTGGCCAGCCTTGGTCGCGATGTCGGTGGTGACGCGCTCGCGCAGGACGTTTTCCTCCAGCACCACCCAGTTGACCTTGTTTCCGGTCGCCTTCTCCCATTCCGGCGACAGCTTCTGCATGATGATCATGTCGCCATTGTTGACCGTCGCAACCGTGATTTCCGCGGACAGGGCGGCACTCACCGTCAGTGCGGAAGCGGTGGCCGACGCGGCGAGAATTCCAATACGCTTACCAATTGGCATTTCGTCTCCTCCTTTACGAATGCGCATGTGTAAGTGAACATGCGTATATATTTTATTGCGCTTGCAAACACGCAAGTCAAGCTGCACGGGGCTTGATATTTGGCGTTCAGCCCAGGCGCGAGGCATGGACCCTCGCCATTCGAGGCGTCGCGAAAGGCGCATACGTAGCAAATAAAGTGAACGTACGTGCAGTTTGTATTGACTTCGCTCTCGACGCGAATTACCTCGGCTACATCAGGAGCCACCGTACAACCAGACGCCGACACGATCCGCGTTCGCTCCGGCTGGGAGAGAAGGAATTGCAGGAATGAACCTTTCCCGCCCAAGGGAGATCGCGTCCGAATCCGTGGGGCCGACCATTGCCGCCGGCGAAATCCTGGTTGAGATCATGGCGACGGACCGGGGGCTGGGTTTCCTCGAACCGCTGACGCTGGTCGGCCCTTACCCGAGCGGCGCTCCTGCCATCTTCATCGACCAGGTCGCAAGGCTGGGCGGCGGCGCCGGGCTCATCGGCTGCGTCGGCCGCGACGATTTTGGCACGGTCAATCTGAACAGGCTCCGGCGCGACGGCGTCGACGTGTCCGCCGTGTCCGTCAGCGACCGCTACCCCACGGGAAGCGCTTTCGTTCGCTACCGGCCCGACGGTGGCCGGGACTTCGTCTACAACATCGCCGAATCCGCCGCCGGGCAAATCCGCCTCACCGCCGAAGCGCGCCAACTGGCGGACAGGGCGGGCCATCTGCATGTCATGGGATCCACCCTGTCCGTAGCCGGGCTGAGGGAGATCGTTGCCTATGCCACGAAGGCGGTGCGCGCCAGCGGCGGCTCGACCTCCTTCGATCCGAATGTGCGCAAGGAACTGAACGATGGCGCTGACGGCGCGCAATTTTCAGCCCTGGTCGACGATGCGGATCTGCTGCTTCCCTCCGGCGAAGAATTGCTGACCGCGGCAGGCGTCGACGATGAATGCCATGCGGTGAAGGCGCTGATCGCCAGGGGCGTCGGCGAGATCGTGCTGAAGCGAGGGGCTGCCGGCTCGTCCCGGTTCGCCGCCGACGGCAGCAGGATCGACTGCGCCGGCTTCCTGGTGGAGGAAGTGGACCCGACCGGAGCCGGCGACTGTTTCGGCGCGACCTATCTGACTTGCCGGCGCATGGGGATGGAGCCCGGCAAGGCGCTGTTCTATGCCAATGCCGCCGGCGCCCGCAACGTCACGCGGCGCGGCCCCATGGAAGGCATCGCCGGCTTCGATGTGCTTGACGGCTTCATCGCCGGGACCGCGAGGGCGACATGATGGCCAACCCGCTTGCAGGCCTCGCCACCGCGCGCAGAAACGGAACGCCATACGGCATCACCTCGATCTGCTCGGCCCATCCGCTGGTGATCCAGACGGCCGTGAGGCGGGCCGCCAGGGACAGGGAAACCACGCTGCTGATCGAGGCGACCTGCAATCAGGTCAATCAGTTCGGCGGCTACACCGGGATGACCCCGGACCTGTTCATCGCCTTCGTGCGGGAGATCGCCGGCAGGGAAGGGCTAGAGGCCTCACGCATCATCTTCGGCGGTGACCATCTTGGACCGAACCCGTGGCGCGCGGAGCCTGCCGCGCAAGCGATGAGCAAGGCCGAAGCCATGGTCACCGCCTATGTCTGGGCCGGTTTCAGCAAGATCCATCTCGACGCGTCGATGGGATGTGCCGGCGAGCCGACGGCCCTGGACGACGAGACGATCGCCATGCGGGCCGTGCGGCTGGCCAAGGCGGCCGAAAAGGCGGCGCGCGCGAGCGGTGGTGCGTTGCCGGTCTACATCATCGGCACCGAGGTTCCCGCCCCGGGCGGCGTCGATCACACGATCAGCGACCTGAAGCCCACCGAAGCGTCAGCGGCGCGCCGCACGATCGACGTGCATCGCGAGATCTTCGCCCGCGAAGGCCTGGCCGAAGCGTTAGGCCGCGTCATCGCCGTGGTCGTGCAGCCGGGCGTCGAATTCGGCAGCCAGAACGTCGTCGCCTACAGGCCGGAGGCGTCGAAGGCGCTAACCGGACTGCTCGATGACGAACCGTCACTCGTCTACGAGGCACATTCCACCGACTATCAGAGCCGCGCGGCGCTGACCGCACTTGTCGGCAACGGCTTTCTCATCCTCAAGGTCGGCCCGGGCCTGACATTCGCCTTGCGCGAGGCGCTTTACGGGCTCGACCAGATCGCGTCCGAAATGGTCGCGGATTACGGCGACAGGTCGCTTGCCCGCACCATGGAGCGCGTGATGCTGGCGGCACCTGGCCATTGGCACAGCCACTATCACGGCGATGAAGCGAGCCTCTATTTGCAGCGGCACTACAGCTACAGCGACCGGATCCGCTATTACTGGAGCAACCCCACCGCCGGCGTTGCCGTTGGCCGCCTGCGCGAGGTGCTCAACGGCGCCAGCATTCCCCAAACGCTGATGCGACAGTTCCTGCCGATGCTGCCGGCAGGGCTCGGGCCTGCCGGGAAGCCCGAGGCCATTCTTCATGCCGCGATCGGCCAGGTGCTGGCCGACTATGATGCGGCTTGCCGTGGGGACGCCGCCTGAATCCGTTGCGCTGTCGCTAGCCAGAGAGCTTGCTGCGCCTGCCGGGCGGCGCCCGGCGCCGCTTGCCTTGACAAATCGGGCCTCCCATGCGCTTTTCGCGCAAATTTTCAGGCCGGGCTGTCATGCTTCGGCCGGCAACCCAGCACCCCGGACTTTACCAATGACAATGCACCGTTACCGCAGCCATACCTGTGCCCAGTTGAGGAAGAGCGACGTCGGCTCGGCCGTTCGCCTGTCGGGCTGGGTGCATCGCGTGCGCGATCATGGCGGTCTGCTCTTCATCGACCTGCGCGATCATTATGGCTTGACCCAGATCGTCGCCGATCCGGATTCGCCGGCCTTCAAGGTCGCCGAGACCGTGCGTGGTGAGTGGGTCATCCGCGTCGACGGCGAGGTCAAGGCGCGCTTGCCCGAGACCACGAACGCCAACCTGCCGACCGGTGAGATCGAGATTTTCGCCCGCGAGATCGAGGTGCTGTCGGCGGCCAAGGAATTGCCGCTGCCGGTGTTTGGCGAGCCTGACTATCCCGAGGACATCCGGCTGAAATACCGCTTCCTCGACCTGCGCCGCGACACGCTGCACAAGAACATCGTGGCGCGGACAAAGATCATCGCCGAGATGCGCAGGCGCATGGGTGAGGTCGGCTTCACCGAATTCTCGACGCCGATCCTGACTGCCTCGTCGCCGGAAGGCGCGCGCGACTTCCTGGTGCCGTCGCGCATCCATCCCGGCACCTTCTACGCGCTGCCGCAAGCGCCGCAGCAGTACAAGCAGCTGATCATGGTCTCTGGCTTCGACCGCTATTTCCAGATCGCGCCCTGCTTCCGCGACGAGGACCCGCGTGCCGATCGTCTGCCAGGCGAATTCTACCAGCTCGACCTCGAGATGAGCTTCGTCGAGCAGGACGACGTGCTGTCGACCATGGAACCGGTATTGCGCGGGGTCTTCGAGACCTTCGCCAACGGCAAGCCGGTGACGCAGAAATTCCAGCGTATCCCCTATGATGTCGCCATGCGCAAATACGGCTCCGACAAGCCGGACCTGCGCAACCCGATCGAGATGCAGGCCGTCTCCGATCACTTCCGCGATTCCGGCTTCAAGGTGTTCGCCAACATCCTGGCCAACGACCCGAAGGCCGAGGTGTGGGGCATTCCGGCCAAGAACGGTGGCAGCCGCGCCTTCTGCGACCGCATGAACTCCTGGGCGCAAGGCGAGGGCCAGCCGGGGCTGGGCTACATCTTCTGGCGCAAGGAGGGCGACAAGCTCGAGGGCGCCGGCCCGCTCGCCAAGAACATCGGCGAGGAGCGCACCGAGGCGATCCGCCTTCAGCTCGGCCTTGCCGATGGCGACGCCGCCTTCTTCGTCGCCGGCGACCCGAAGAAGTTCGTGACTTTCGCGGGTGCTGCGCGCACACGCGCAGGCGAGGAACTGAACCTTGTCGACCGCGAGCGCTTCGAACTGTGCTGGATCGTCGACTTCCCCTTCTTCGAATGGAACGAGGAGGAGAAGAAGATCGACTTCGCCCACAACCCGTTCTCGATGCCGCAGGGCGGCATCGATGCGCTGAATGGCGAGGATCTGCTCGGCATCAAGGCCTTCCAGTACGACATGGTCTGCAACGGCTTCGAAATCGCCTCCGGCGGTATCCGCAACCATCTGCCGGAGACCATGGTCATGGCGTTCGAGACGGTCGGCCTGGATCGCGCCACGGTCGAGGAGCGCTTTGGCGGCCTCTATCGTGCCTTCCAGTACGGCGCGCCGCCGCATGGCGGCATGGCCGCCGGCATCGACCGCGTGGTCATGCTGCTGGTCGGAGCGAAGAACCTGCGCGAGGTCACCATGTTCCCGATGAACCAGCAGGCCTACGACCTGTTGATGAGCGCGCCCTCGGAAGCGAGCCCGCAGCAGCTTCGCGAACTGGCGCTGCGGGTTGCGGCGCCCAGGAAGGACGCCTGATCGCACTTCGGGCGATGCTTTAAAGAACCGCCCGACCGATTCTTTCGATTCGCCAATCCCAACAAAAAGGCCCGGCATCGCTGCCGGGCCTTTTCGCGTATTGAGGGTCGCTTCGATCAGTCTTCGTTCGCCTTGACGGCGACGCCGAGCGTCTTCGGCAGGTCGAGCGGGTTGGACATGGCGCCCGCCATGATCAGCGCGAACGGCACCGATGCCGGCGGCTCGGCCGAGACTTCGAGGCTCTTCGGATCGTCGAGAAACTTGCTGACGGCGGCCGTGACCTGCGCCGTCAGTTCCGGATTGTTGAGCTGCGCCATGCCGAACGGCACGATCGCCTTGGCTTGGTTGGCGATGTCCTTGGCCGACATGCCCTGCTGCTTGCCGACATATTCCAGCACCTTGTTGGTCAGCGAATCGTCGTCGAAGCGGATCGAGGCGCTGTTGAACGAAAGCTGCTGCAACAGGCCGAGCATGGCCATGCTTTGTGCCGAATTGTCGGCGCCTTCTGGCTGTGCCGCCATCTTCTTCTGCATTTCCTGCAGCGACTTGATAAAGTCCATCGTGTAGCCGCCGAGGTTGAAGGTCATGCCGAGCGTGCCGGCGTTCTCGACGGAAATGTCGTATTTCGACAGTTCCATCTTGCCGTCCGCCGGCTGCCAGGTGCCGGCCATCTCGAGATTGCCGGCGATGGTCTGGTAGCCGAGTGCGTTGATGACTTCCTTGGACTTGGGATCGTCGACCAGCGTCAGGTCGGCGTTGAACTTTTCCGTGGTGGCGGTGAATTCCATCGCCTTGCCGTCCGCCGGCGGCGTGATCTCGACGGCAAGCCCGTCCATCGAGAAGGCGGTCTTGTCGGCGACCTTGACGGTCATGTTTGAGAGTTCGGCCGACTTGTACATCATCAGCGAGCCCAGCGGGCTGGTGGAGCCTTCGGCCGGAACTGTCATGTCGTGGATGACGAAGGGGCTGAGATTGAGGGTGACGCCGTCCTTCGCGTGTTCGAATGCGGACGTCGACACGGTGGCGATATCATAGCCGCCATTGGCCTCGGTGACGCCTTCGAGTTTGACGTCGCCGATGGGGAGCGCTTCCTTTTCCGCCGCCGGCTTGATGGCAACGCCCTGCAGCACCATGCTGGTGTTGTCGCCGGTCACACCGGTCCAGGAAATGTCGATGCCCTGGGCGGCAAGTGCCGCCTTCAGCCGGTCGGCAACCGCTGCATCCTGGGCAAGGGCCGCGTTCAGCGGCAGCGTGAGCAAGAAGGTCGAAAAAGCCAGTTTCTGGAGAGTTGAGCGTTTGATTGTCATCGCAAGGTCCCTGAGAGTGTCCTGAAATTGTTTTTCAATTCTTTGCGCCATCACCATTCCGTGACGAACTGGACGGGAAAAAGGCGTATCCCGGTACCATGGTCGAAAATCACAGTGAAAGGCAAACTCGATCCCACCGTCTTGGCGCAAACCGGTGAATTTGTCATGAAGAGCCGGTTGGCCGATATCATCACGCTTGGCCATAAAGGCCTGATGTAACAGGCTGATGTTGGTCGACATCCCCAGGCGTACGGTTTCATGTTGCAGAACGGCGGGTATATCTGTCGGCCTCTTGCCGCGAATCGCCCGCTCGGCTAGTCCCAGCCCATGGGAAAAAGGCTTTTGCCGCCTGAAAATGGCGGTGGTGATCATATCGAGCCGGTCGATCTGAAGAAGGCGCTGGAAGAGCGCTATCTGGCCTATGCGCTGTCGACCATCATGCACCGGGCGCTGCCCGACGTGCGCGACGGACTGAAGCCGGTCCATCGCCGGATCATGCACGCCATGCGCCTGCTGCGGCTGAACCCCGACCAGGGCTTTGCCAAATGCGCCCGCATCGTCGGCGAGGTGATGGGCAAGTTCCATCCGCATGGCGACCAGTCGATCTATGATGCGCTGGTGCGGCTGGCGCAGGATTTTTCGATGCGCTACCCCTTGGTCGACGGGCAAGGCAATTTCGGCAACATCGACGGCGATAACGCTGCCGCCATGCGCTACACCGAAGCGCGCATGACCGATGTGGCGACCGAGCTGTTGTCCGGCATCACCGAGGATGCCGTCGACTATCGGCCGACCTACAATGAAGAGGACGAGGAACCGGTCGTCCTGCCCGGCGCCTTCCCGAACCTGCTGGCCAACGGCTCGTCCGGCATTGCGGTGGGCATGGCGACATCGATCCCGCCCCACAATGCGGCCGAGCTTTGCGACGCGGCCCTTCACCTGATCGAGCATCGCGACGCACCGGTGGCGAAGCTGATGGATTTCGTCCAGGGCCCGGATTTCCCGACCGGCGGCATCATCGTCGACAGCCGCGCCTCCATCCTCGAGGCTTACGAGACCGGGCGTGGCGGTTTTCGCGTCCGGTCGAAGTGGATCCAGGAGGACCAGGGCAGGGGCACCTGGAGCATCGTCGTCACCGAAATCCCCTATGGCGTGCAGAAGGCGCGGCTGATCGAGAAGATCGCCGAGCTCTTGATGGCGCGCAAGCTGCCGCTGCTCGAGGACATCAGGGACGAAAGTGCGGAAGACATCCGTGTCGTGCTGGTGCCGAAGAGCCGCTCGGTCGACCCGGGCATCCTGATGGAATCGCTGTTCAAGCTCACCGAGCTCGAAAGCCGCTTCCCGCTCAACATGAACGTCCTGTCGCGCGGCAAGGTGCCCAACGTGCTGTCGCTGAAGGGCGTGCTGCTGGAATGGCTCGAGCATCGCCGCGACGTTTTGATCCGCCGCTCGAAGCACCGCCTCGGCGAGATCGAAAGACGGCTGGAGATCCTCGCCGGCTATCTGATCGCCTATCTCAACATCGACGAGGTGATCAGGATCATCCGCGAGGAGGATGAGCCCAAACAGGTGATGATGGCCCGCTGGTCGCTCACCGACACCCAGGCCGAAGCCATCCTCAACATGCGGCTGCGCGCTCTGCGCAAGCTGGAAGAATTCGAGATCCGCAAGGAATTCGACGGCTTGAGCGCCGAGAAGAAGCAGATCGAGGCGCTGCTTGCGTCAAACGACAAGCAATGGGCGACGATCAAGTGGGAAGTCACCAACATCCGCGACAAGTTCGGCCCGGAGACTGAACTTGGCAAGCGCCGCACCCAGTTCGCCGATGCGCCCGAGCACGATCTGACCGACATTGCGCACGCCATGATCGAGCGCGAGCCGGTCACCGTGGTGGTCTCGGAAAAGGGCTGGCTGCGGGCGATGAAGGGACATCTGGCCGACCTTTCGACTCTCACCTTCAAGGAGGGCGACAGCCTCAAGCTCGCCTTCCATGCCCAAACCACCGACAAGGTGCTGGTCTTCACCACCGGTGGCAAGTTCTACACCATCGGCGCCGACCGGCTGCCCGGCGGCCGCGGCCATGGCGAACCGATCCGCATCATCGTCGACATGGACAATGACCAGGACATCGTCACCGCCTTCGTTCACGATCCGAAGCGCAAGCTGCTGCTGGCCTCGCATGACGCCAACGGCTTCATCGTGCCGGAGGAGGAAGTCGTCGCCAACACCCGCAAGGGCAAGCAAGTGATGAACGTCAAGGCGCCCGACGAGGCCAAGCGCTGCATTCCGGTCACCGGCGACCATCTCGCCATCGTTGGCGAGAATCGCAAGATGCTGGTGTTCGCGCTCTCCGAAATTCCGGAGATGGGCCGCGGCAAGGGCGTTCGGCTGCAGAAATACAAGGACGGCGGCCTTCTCGATCTCAAGCCGTTCACGCTGGAGAGCGGCCTCTCCTGGCAGGATTCAGCCGACCGCACCTTCACCCGGTCGCGCGAGGAACTGGCCGAATGGATCGGCGCCCGTGCCTCGGCCGGCCGCATGGTGCCGAAGGGGTTCCCGAGGACTGGGAAGTTTGGGTAGCAGGATCTTCCTTCTCCCCCTGTGGGGTCCGAAGGACGGGCGAGACCAGTGGCTCGCCCCGGGGCGGTGGCCGAGCGAAGCTCGGTCGGATGAGGGGTGCTCCAGCTTGGCGCATCGTTATCCGGACCGGCGACATGACAGCCGACGCCTCGTTTCTCCCAGCACCCCTATCCGTCTCGGCGCTGCACGCCGATCCACCTTCTCCTTCAAGGGGAGAGGGAAAGTGCTTTCATCACCATTTGGACTATCGTCACGATTGCTGCACTATATCAGTGCATAAGCAGGAAAGGTGTTCGGGAGAGACGGGCGTTTGAAGGAAGCAAGAATCCAGAAGCCGGAACGGCAGCAGCGCCTGTTCGGCCTGTCGACGCCGTTGCGGTCGGCCGTCATTCCGCCGCTGTCGGCGGCGCGCTGGCTGCTGGTGCTGATCGTCGCCGCCGGCGTCTACTTCTTCCACGGCTTCCTGTTCCCGGTGCTGGCGGCGCTCGTCATCGCTTTCGCCAGCTGGCCGCTCTACCGGCGCCTGCTTGTCGCGGTCGGCGGCAACCGCACCATCGCCGCGACCTTTGCAATCCTGTTCATCCTCGCCTTCCTGGTGGTGCCGATCGCGCTTGCCGGTACCTACGCCATCAACGAGGTGCGCGAGTGGGTCGGCTGGGCGATCGAGACCAACCGGCACGGTGCCGTCACACCGCACTGGATCGCCACCATGCCTGTCGTGGGCGAGTGGCTGAACGAGCAATGGACGACCAATTTTGGCCATCCCGGCGGCATTGGCGAACTGATCCAGCTGGTCAGCGGCGCCAACATCGGCAGTATCTATCGCGGCGTCCTTGCCGCCGGCGGCAGTGCCTTCGGCCTGCTCTTGACGCTATTGTTCATGATGATCGCGCTGTTCTTCGCCTATCGCGACGGCGAGCATTTTGCCGGCCAGGTCGACCGTCTTGGCGAGCGCATCCTGCCGGCGAGATGGGAGCGGATCTCGCGCGTCGTGCCGGCGACGATCTCGTCGACCGTGACCGGCATGACCGTCATCGCCATCGGCGAAGGGCTGGTGCTCGGCATTGCCTACTGGCTGGCTGGCGTGCCGTCGCCGGTGACGCTCGGCGCACTGACCGGCGTCATGGCGCTCATCCCCGGCGGCGCACCGCTGTCCTTCACCCTGGTCTCGATCTACCTCGCCGCCAGCGGGTCGCCGATGGCCGGTCTGGCGCTGTTCCTGTGGGGCGCGGTCGAGCTGTTCATCGTCGACAAGACACTGCGCCCGAAGCTCGTCGGCGGGCCGATAAAACTGCCCTTCCTGCCGACGTTTTTCGGCCTGATCGGCGGCGTCAAGACCATGGGGTTTCTTGGCCTGTTCATCGGCCCGGTGCTGATGGCCCTGCTGGTCGCGATCTGGCGCGAGTGGCTGCGCGAGGTGGAACTCACCGACGAAATGGTGCCGGGTTCGCCGGCCGAAATCGAATCCGGCCCGCAGATCGAGGTTCTGCTTGAACCCAGCGTGGTGAAGAAAGCCAGCGCCTGATCTGTGCCGTTCGCGGGCCGGCATCACCTGAATATTGATACTTTAGGCCGGATGATGCACCGCAAGGTCGGCCCGCCGCTTGCGGCCTTCGTGCAACTGCCACAGCGAATGGGCGATCAGCGTGACGATCAGGATCACGCCGCCGATCAGGCTGTTGCGGGTTGGTGTCTCGGCAAAGATCATCCACACCCAGACCGGCGCCAGCACGGTTTCGAGCAGGTAGAACATCGCCACTTCGGGCCCTGAAATGTATTTCGGACCGTTGGCGAGGCAAAAGAACGAGATCGGCATGACAACGGCGCCGTTGAAGACGATCCACCATGGCGCGTTCACCTGAAAACCTTCACTGGTGACCATGAAAGCCGCCAGCGCGAGCGGCAGGAGGACGCCGACGAGGGCCGTGAAGCCCATATCCTTGCCGCTGGCGCGCGAGATGCTGATGGCCACGGCGATGAAGAAAGCCGAACACAGCGCCATGAAATCGCCGAACAGATGCCCGCTGCCGACCGAGCCGCCGACGATGACCAGCACGCCGAGGATCATGACCAGCATCGCCACGATCGTCGCCAGCCGCGGCGTCTCCTTCAGGAATATCCAGGACAGCAGTGCCGCGAACACGGTGCTGAAGGCCAGGATGAACACCAGGTCGGCGGTCGAGGTGTGATAGACGGCGGTGATGAAGGTGATCGAGGTCAGCCCGTAGCATATCGCCACGACGAGGCCGGACCAGCCGGGGATGAGCTGCGGGGCGTTCCGGCTCAGCGCGCGCCAGACCGACCAGATGACCATGGCCGCGACGAAGGTGGTGCCGGTGCGCAGCAACAGGATCGTCCAGGCGCCGCCATCGGCGAGCCGGATCAGCGGAATGTCGACGGTCAGCGTCAGGCCGCCGATGGCGGTTATCAAAAGCCCCTTCTGGTGATCATTATGGGAAGACATGCGGCAACTTTCGCAATGAAGTGCAGACGGGACCGGCGCAATGGCGCACTTGTCCAGCCAAGCGGCTGAAAGACCAGCGTCCCCTGCCTTGAAACAGTTTAAGTGTGGATCGTGGAAAAACTCAGCGTGGAACCGCTTCGTTTGTGTAGCGCTCCCAGCCTTTCGGGCCGAGATGCTCCTGCGGCATGAAGCGCATCTTATAATTCATCTTGCGCGAGCCGTTGACCCAGTAGCCAAGGTAGACATGGGGCAGGCCCATCGCCCGGGCACGGGCGATGTGATCTAGTATCATGAAGGTGCCGAGCGATCGCTCGTCGAAATCCGGATTGAAGTAGGAATAGACCATCGACAGGCCGTCGGCCATCTTGTCGGTGAGCGCCACCGCGATCAGCTCGCCCTGTCCCTTGCCGGTGATGAAGGTGTCGGGCCCGCGCCGCCGATACTCGATCACCTTGGTGTCGACATGGGTGTCCTCGACCATCATGGCATAGTCGAGCACCGTCATGTCGGACATGCCGCCGCGGCGGTGGCGAGCGTCAAGGTAGCTGCGGAACAGCGAATATTGTTCGGTCGAGGGCTCGGCATTGTGCATATGGCCGACGAGGTCGGAATTATGCTGCAGCACCCGTTTCATGTTGCGGCTGGCGACGAATTCCTGGGCGAGGATGCGTACCGAGACACAGGCGCGGCAGGTCTCGCATGCCGGCCTGTAGGCGATGTTCTGCGAGCGCCGGAAGCCGCCTTGCGTCAGGAGGTCGTTCATCTCCGCTGCCTTGTCGCCAACCAGGTGCGTGAACACCTTGCGCTCGAACTGACCGTCGAGATAGGGGCACGGCGACGGCGCGGTTAGGAAGAACTGCGGCGACTGGGTCGGGTGCTGCGTCATCGAGCCTTGGAAACACTCCTTCGAATCGCTCTACCTTTGGCGCGGACGGCGAAAAATTCAACAGGATTGTGAGGGCGTGGTTCATTCGACGCCTTCACATTTACACTCCATCGGCTGTGACTGCCCTTGAGGGTGCCGTTTTCAGCGGTCCGTCCGGCTGACCACGGTGCCGAGCAACAGGTCGTGCAGCGTGCGCTTGCGGTCGGCAAACAAGGTCACCAGCAGAACCAGCGGCGACAGGATGACGTTGCCGGCCCAGAACAGCACCGAATGGACGACGGCGGTGAGACCGTCGATCGGCCTGCCGTCGAGCCGGTCGAGCCGGATGCCCATCACCTTCATGCCCGTGGTGGCCTGGTCGGCACTGCCCAGCGTGTTCCAGATGTAGAGGATGGCGACGGCCGGCACCAGGACGCCAAACAGCATCCAGCCAAGACCGAGGGTCAACAGGCCGAGGAAGAACACCAGAATGGCGAATGGAATGGTAAGCAGCGCGACGATGATATAGTCGATCACGAAGGCCAAGATGCGCCGCGTGCGCACGCCGTCATAGGCCCTGACATCGTCGAGCCTGGTGGTCATGATTTCGCCGTCGAGAACGCGCGCGTTCATGTCATTTCCTCGTAACAGGGCCCCGACATAGAGTGCGGACCGCTCAGCAATGAAATGGTGAAGGCCGGCGGCGGAATCAAGATCGGGCTTTTTGCGGCACGCAAGGCTCGAGTGGCGTGAGACGCAATCCGAATCGGTTGAATTTGCGGCGTGGATGGCATTAGCTTGCTGCGGCGCAACAAAGCGCTAAGGGGCAGAGGGACGGGGCAATATGGACTACGACATGCTGGTCATCGGCAGCGGCCCCTCCGGCCGCCGCGCCGCGGTGCAGTCGGCCAAGCTCGGCAAGTCGGTGCTGGTGGTCGATCGCGGCAGGCGTCTCGGCGGTGTTTCGGTGCATACCGGCACCATTCCATCGAAAACGCTGCGCGAAACCGTGCTCAACCTCTCGGGCTGGCGCGAGCGCGGCTTCTACGGGCGCGGCTACCGGGTCAAGCAGGATATTTCGGTCCACGATCTGGTCGAGCGCCTGCACAAGACGCTCGACCACGAGGTCGAGGTGCTGCAGCACCAGTTCATGCGCAACACGGTCAAGAGCGCGCGAGCCGCGGTAAAATTTCTCGGTCCCAACAAGGTCAGCCTGACCAGCGACACCGGCGACTACAGCGAGGTCGGCTTCGCCAATGCGCTGATTGCGGTCGGCACGAGGCCGCACCGGCCGCGCGACGTGCCTTTCGACAAGACCCGCATCTTCGACAGCGACGAGATGCTGGAACTTGACCGCTTGCCGCGCACGCTGACCGTGATCGGCGCCGGCGTCATCGGGGTCGAATACGCGACGATCTTTTCCGCGCTCGACGTGCCGGTGACGCTGGTCGAGCCGCGCAACTCGATCCTCGATTTCGTCGACCGCGAGATCGTCGACGATTTCATCCATCAGATGCGCGATCGCGGCATGACGATCCGGCTGGGCAGTGCGGTGAAGGAAATCCGCTCCAAGCCTGAAGCCGCCGAGGTCGAACTGGCCGATGGCCGTACCATTCGCTCCGAGGTCGTGCTCTACGCCGCCGGCCGCACCGGCAATGTCGGCAGCCTCGGCCTGGATGTCGTCGGCATCGACGCCGACTCCAGAGGGCGTATCAAGGTCGATCCGAATACGTTCCAGACCAGCGTGCCCAACATCTACGCCGCCGGCGACGTCATCGGCTTCCCGAGCCTGGCCTCGACTTCGATGGAGCAGGGCAGGGTGGCGGCCTGCCACGCTTTCGGCGTGCCCTTGCCGCCGCCACCGGAAACCTTTCCCTATGGCATCTATGCGGTGCCGGAAATCTCGACGGTCGGCCAGTCCGAGGAGCAGGTGCGTGAAAGTGGGGCCGCCTATGAGGTCGGCGTGGCGCGTTTCCGCGAGACCTCGCGCGGCCACATCATGGGCGTCAACACCGGCTTCCTGAAGTTGTTGTTCTCGATCGAAACGCGCCGCCTGCTCGGCGCGCATATCGTCGGCGAGGGGGCCACCGAACTCATCCACATTGGCCAGGCGGTGATCAATCTCGGCGGCACAGTCGACTTCTTCGTCAACAACACCTTCAACTATCCGACGCTCGCCGAAGCTTACAAGATCGCCGGGCTGGATGCCTGGAACCGGATGGGACGAGGGTAGGCAAACAGTTCATTCGCGACAGGCGCCGGCACCCCGTCGCGGGCGGCATATCAGGTGCGGCATATCAGGTAGAGCACGGCACCGGAGATCCACCAGCCCGGAAAAACGGTGCGCGTGTAGAAATAAGTCATGCTGATAGTCATCGATCCGAAAACCGGGGAGGCCGCTGGATGCCGCCGCTCAATCTTACCCGCTGCTGCTCTCGGCCCTGTTGCATTATCGAGCCGGCAGTCATCAGGCCCATTGCGAAAGCGGACTTGCCTTGTTGATTGCGGGACCGGAAGTGCGCGTGGCCACAGGATGATGGCTTCCGCCGTCAATCAGCTTTGCGCGATAGGCGCGGCAGGTGACGCCTTCAGCCATTGCCTGACGATCGCCGCGTCGGCGTTGCCGAATTCATGGCCCGATGGAACAATCCGCGTGTCGAGTTCGGCGCCGTGCTGGCTGAGCAGCGTCACCAGCGCGGGTGCGAAGGGCGCGTAGGTGAGGTCGGCGGCGCCGGCGATGATCAGCACCCGTGCCTTTGACAAATCCGTCGCCGGCACGTCGTCAAGCACCGGCATCGGCCGCAGCAGCGCGGCGCGTTCGACAAGGCCAGGATGCAGCAGCATCAGGCTTGAGACCAGATTGGCGCCGTTCGAATAGCCGAGGAACGTCGTGCGGGAGAGGTCGAGATTGTGGCGTGTCGCGGCGTCAGCGACGAAGCCCGCGAAAGTGCTGGTTTCGGTGCGGATGCTGTGCTGTTCGAAGCGCGTCGGCGTGATGCGCGCGAACCAGCGGAAACCATCCTCCTGGACGATGCGGCCGCGCACCGCGATCAGCATGGCGCGCGGCGCGATCTCTCGTGCCAGCGGCACCAATGTCGTCTCGTCGACACCCGACCCATGCAGCAGGAAGAAGCATTCGCCAGTTGAATCCACCGGCTTGTACAGGCGGTAGCGGAAGGCGAGATCACGCCGCAACGCACCATCTTGTGAGGTCTCTTCGGTCATGGCCTCATCCTTTTGATTTCATGACCGTTCCGGTCAGTTTGCCGGCTTCAAAACGCAATATTTTCAAGCTCCGCGAAAGTTGATTGAACCGGGCGTATTCCGGTCCGTTTCTTCGCCGATATCATTCCACGGGAGGAATCGAAGCGGTGCGCAGGGGGTCGCATTGCCGGCATGAACAACCAGCATTGAGGCCTTTTGTCGATGACCACCCAATTCTCGCCGGACCGCGATGCACGTGTCCCGGATCGCGCCGAGCGCGTCTCGGAACGCGACACGCGCATCGATGTGATCCGCGCTCTCGCGTTGCTGACCATCTTTGTCGACCACGTGCCGGGTACCGCCTTCGAGTATCTGACCTACAAGAATTTCGGTTTTTCGGACGCGGCGGAGGTCTTCGTGCTGATCTCCGGCATCTCGGTCGCGCTCGCCTACGGCAAGAAATTCCAGCCCGGCAACCGGCTGCTGGTAACGTTGAAGATGTGGCGGCGCGCGGGCGTGCTCTATGCGGCCCACATCGTCACCACAATGGTGGTGATGGCGATCTTCTGCGCGGCGGCGGTGTTCGCCAGGCGGCCCGAGCTGTTGACGATGATCAACATCGAGCCGTTGATCAAGAACACGCCGCAGGTGTTGATCGGCATCGTGACGCTCGGCCATCAGCTTGGCTACAACAACATCCTGCCGGTCTATGCGGTGCTGCTCTTGCTGGCGCCGGCCTTCCTGCTCTCCGTCAGCTACCGGCCATTGCCGGCGCTGGTCGCATCCGGCGCGCTGTGGCTGGTCGCCGGGATCTACCAGATCGCGCCGCCGAACTATCCCGAGCCCGGCTTCTGGTTCCTCAACCCGCTGTCGTGGCAGTTCCTGTTCAACATCGGCCTGGCAGGCACGCTGCATGTGCGTCGCGGCGGCACCATCCCGGTCAACCGCTGGCTGGTTGGCGCGGCTTTGGCCTACACCGCCACGGCGCTGGTCTGGGTGCATAGTCCGCTCTGGGGGCAGATCTCCTGGTTGGGCCTGCCTCCGGTGTTGACAGGCTTCGACAAGACGTTCCTGGCACTGCCGAGGCTGCTGCATATCCTGGCGGTGAGTTACCTGATCGTGGCATTCCCGGCCATCTCGAACCTGTTCCGCACCGGGCGCGATCATCCGCTTGCCATATTGGGCAAACGATCGCTGCCGGTTTTCATTGCCGGCACGGTGCTCGCCCTGACGGCGCAGGTACTGAAGCAGATCAATCCGGGCGGGTTTGCTTATGACAGCTTGTTGATTGCCGCCGGCATCGCCATGCAGTTTGCGGTTGCCTACTATCTCGAATGGCTTTCGAGCCTTGGATCGTCCGCGAAAAGCAGGCCGGCCCACAACGCCGCACTGCCCGTCCAGACGTCCTTCGGCATGTCGCCGATGGCAACCAGAATGGGCCGGTGAGGCGTCAGGCGGGCGAGGGGCCGGATGAGGCCCGCACCACAAGCTCGACCGGCAGCGATTGCCGGCCGAGCGAGTCGTCGTTTTCGAGGATTGCCTTGACGGCCAGGCGGCCCATCTCGGCGATCGGCTGGACGATTGTGGTCAGCGGCGGCTTGGAAACCGCTCCTTCCGGGACACCGTCGAAGCCGACGATCGAAACGTCGCCCGGGACAGTGATGTCATGCTGGCGCAGCCAGTCCAGCGCATGCAGGGCGATCCTGTCCGACATTGCCAGGATGGCGGTCGGTGTCTCGGCGCCGGCGAAAATATGATCGAGGCCGGCCCGGACACTTTTCTCGTCATTGAGGGTTTCATAGATCGGCACCTTCGAGACGTCGATGTCGACGCGGGACAATTCCGCGAAGTAGCCGCGCAAGCGGTCGCGTGTCCCGGAATAGAGGGCCTTCTCCACCTGCGCCTGCGTGGTCGGGCCGAAGCCGGCATCGGCACAGGGCAGGGTAAGCACCGCAAAGCGACGATGCCCAAGCTCGGTCAGATGGCGCGCCGCGAGACCAGCGCCGGCAATGTTGTCGACGCCGATCGCCGCCACCGCCTCGTCCTCCGAATCGAGATCGAGCGCGACAAAGGGCAGTTTGCGTTCGCGCGCCAGTTCGACCAGCCTTGAGCCGCCTTCGATGCAAAAGACGATGAAGCCATCGACCAATGCGCTCTGGATGTTCCAGGCGAGCTGTTCGTTGTTGGCGGCGGAGACCAGCGAGATTCCCGCACCAGTCGCATCGCAGGCTTGCGAGATGCTAGCCATCATCACCCGTGCGAAAGGGTCGTCGAAGAAATAGGACAACGGCTCCGCGGTCGCGACACCGATGGCGTTGACCTTGCCAGCGCGCAGCAACCGGCCTTTAGGGTCGGGTCCGCCATATCCCATCGCCTCGGCAGCCGCCTTGACCCGTTCGCGGACCTCCTCGCGCACGATCTCCGGGCGGGCGAACACGTTGGACGCGGTGCCGTGCGAGACACCGGCCGCTTTGGCAATGTCTGCCAGCCGGACCGGTCTTGTCTTTCCAGAGGTCAATGGCGCCATCTTCGTCTCCTGAATTCATCCCATCTAGCACTTTCGTTGGATCGGTTCAAATTTTGACTTGATCGAAGGCTCGAAGAGATGTAGCTTTGAATCGATCCAAGAAGGAATGCCCCTGATAATTGGATCGATTCAATAACAACCGGAGAGACGTGTCATGCATCCCATCAACTATCTCTTCCAGGATATCTATCGCAACCACTGGAGCATCGGTTCGACCGCCGCGACGCGGAAGCGCCGCGACGGGGCAGGCCCATGGGTTCGCGAACTGCGATTCCTGGTGGAGCGCAAGCGGAGCTGATCGGCATCGCCTTTTCGTGCTCACCGATTGGATCGATTCAAAACCTTGAAAGGAGTGCACACAATGCATCCCGTGAGCTATCTGTTCGAAGACATCTACCGCAACTACTGGGGCATCGCGCCGGCTTCCAGCCGGCCGCAGACGCCTCGTTTGATCAGGCTGCGGCGACGCAATCGCGAATTGCTCGTCCCGCCCGAGCGCCGGCAGGACTGAACGACGTTGACAGGCCGGCATCGGTTTTCGCGAATGGGTGCCGGGCAGGGTGCCCGGAGATATCAGCGGAAGGCTGCTGATGCAGGATCCATCTGATCAGGAGCGCGCGCGCACCAGCGCCGAGGCTGCTATCACCAGCCAGCCGGCGATGAGCAAGGTGCCGCCGATCGGCGCCGACAGCGGGAACAGCCGCGAGCCGAGGAAGTCCCTGGCGAGCAGATCACCGCAGAACAACAGAAGCCCAACCAGCAGGATCAGGCTGCCTATGCGCAGCGCCCGGTTCGCGCCAAGCAGTCCGGCGGCGAGGAAGACCGGCGCATGCATGAGCAGGAAGGATGCGGCGGTGCCGACGAAGGCGCCGCCCAGATGCGCCGCCGCGGCCGACAGCGCCACGCCGGCAGCGCCACAGAGGCCGCCGGCGAGGACGAGGATACGGCCTCTGTTGCCGTAAGATTGCTCGGCCGTGCTCATGTCCGGGGCTCCATGTCGTTCACGGCATACGACCGAATTCGGTCAGGTCTCGCCGGCGTTGGCGAGCATGTCCTGCTCGCGGCGCGATTGCGCCAGCCAGTTATACACCGCGCCACCGGCCATCAAGACGGACGTGCCTAGAAACACCGAGCGCATGCCGAAATGGCCACCGGCAAAGCCGCCAAGCAAGGGGCCGGCGACCTGTCCGACATATTGGGCGGAGATCGAGAGCCCGAGCACATTGCCGCCGACGCCGTCTGGAACATTGTGGCGGATTACGCTGGTGATGCAGGGCAAGAGCCCGCCCAACGCCAGGCCCATCAGGAAGCGCAGGCCGATGAGTTGCCAGCTCTGCGCGACGAAGGCCTGCGGGATCAAGAGCAGTGCCGAGACGGCAAGCGCGCCGATGATGACGTTCCAATGGCCGATGCGGTCGGCGAGCTTGCCGAGGCGCGAAGCCGACAGGATGGCGCCGAGGGCGGCCGCCGACATGACGACACCTGATATCAGCGTGACGCGGCTCTGGTCTTCGATGAGCTGCTGCACATAGACGGTGATGATCGGCTCGATCGACATGGTGGCGAAACTCAACAGCATGCCGGTCGCCAGCATGGCGATGACAGGCCGTTTGTCGGGAATTTGTGCCCAGCCGCCTTTCGGCTTCTGCTTCGATGCGGCATCTGTCGTTGTCGGCCGGGGGGCCTCCTTGATCAGAAAGGTGGTCGCCAGGAACGCCAGGAAGATGACGCCGCCGGACAGCAGGAAGGTGGCGCGGATGCCGATCAGCGGCGGCAGGGCGCCGCCGACCAGCGGGCCGACCAGTGCCCCGCCGGTGATGCCGGCCGACAGCAGGCCCAGCGCCCAGCCGGAACGCTCCTTTGGCGTCTGCATGGCGACCAGGATGGTCGACCCGGAGGAATAGCCCCCGGCAAAGCCGATCAGCAGCCGTAGCAGCACCAACTGCCAGACGGTCTGCACCATGCCGGTCAAAGACATGCATATGGCCATGCCTAGACTGGCGCGAACCAGCATCACCTTGCGGCCGTAGCGGTCGCCGAGGCGTCCCCACAGCGGCGCCACCAGCGCCGCCGCGAAGAAGGTCGCGCCAAAGGCGAGCCCCGACCATTGCACGATCGCCGTGTGGCCTTGAGCGCCGAGCTGCTCGATATAGAGCGGCAGGAACGGCAAAAGCAGCGTCATCGCGACAAGCGTCGAGAACGACCCGGCAAAGCACACGAACAGATTGCGCCGCCAGTGGATATTGTAGGCGCTGTCGGTAACCGGGGCCTGGGTCATGTCATACGTCCTGTGCGAACAACGCATAGAAGGTTGCTGTGGATACCAATTTGGGATACCAAGATGGTACCCGTCATGGACGCAAGCTTGGGCGCTGTCAATGCGACCTTCTCAAACGTGATCGGGAAACGCGGCCAGCAGGCCGATCGCCGGCAGTTGGCCGAAAAAACGGAAACGACAATGTCGCAGATGCAGAACGTCGAAAAACAGCTTCGGCAGATGATCCTGGGCCTCGAGATCGGTCCCGGCGAGAAACTGACCGAGCGCTGGATCGAAAGCCGCTTCGGCGCGTCGCGAACCCCGGTCAGGGCCGCGCTGCTGCGGCTCGAGACCGAGGGCCTGGTCGGCAGGGACGGCCGTGGCTGGACGGTGTCGCCGATCAACCTGGCTGAACTCGAGCAGATCGCCGTCTACAGGGAGGCGGTCGAGCTTGCGGCACTTCGCCTGACATGCGCCTTGGCGGACCGGAGCGCCGTCGACGTCGTCGAGGCGATGCTCGACTCTTGCGACACCGACACGCAGCGCGAGGAATGGCATCGTGTCGGCATGGATTTTCACATCGAGCTGGCGCGCCTGTCGGGCAATGAATTCCTGTTCCGGGCGGTCCGCGATGCCATGACACGCCTGTCGCGGGCCCGTTGGCTGGAGGTTCGCGACGAGGCGGCCCTTGCTCGCGCCTGGGCGGAACATCGGGCCATTCTGTCAGCGGCACGTCTTGGCGATGCCGATGAAGCCACGCGCCTGCTTTCGGCCCACATCGTCGGCAGCCGCGACCGGCTGGTGACGTCGCTCGCCAATGATCGGCGTGGTCTTCGCGCCAGGGGCTTTGCCGTCATCGCCGCTTGAGGCGTTGTGAAGGCGCAAAAGGCGGATGCGCACTTTCGGCCTCGCTTCGCGGACACCAATGGCGTAAGAGCGGCGATGGAAAACAACCGATTTGAAACACCCGTGACCGTCAAGTCAGTCGCGGCGGGGAGCACTCAGCTCCTGCGTACGGCCCGTGAGGCTTCCGACTACCTGCTCAACAGCTGGCCCGGCAAGCGCAGCCCCAAGCATCGCGCGGCCCTGCAGGCCTGTCACGACGCGCTGGCCGGCGACAAGCCGGCGATGAACGCCAGGCGCGCCTTCATCGCGGCGGCGCGCGAAGTGGACGTCTTTGTCAGCGACAAGGCCCCGGCCTGATACAAGGCGACAATCTGGAAAGGCACGGCCCGCATCGCGGGCCGTTTTGCCGTCATTTTGTCGTTTCGGTTTCGCTTTCGGTTTCGGTCTCGCCCTCGGGCTTCGAACGTTCGCGCGCTGCAACCTTGGCTGCCAGCTTCTCGGCCTTCTTGGCCGCCTTCTGGCGGTCGCGTTCCTTGCGTTCCTGATCGTAGTTTGGTGGTCGCGCCATATCGGCTCCTTTTTTCACTGCCTGGACCGGTTCATCGTTTCACGGAAACGCAGAACCACCCCATCTCTTTTGGTTTAACGCAATTCCCTGAGGGAAAGCGCTACGCGCTTTTCCCGGGAAAACCGTTTCACGTTTTTTCCCGGAATTGCTTTAGCGGCTCTGACCCTGCCTAGGAGCATTAGCCGTCAAACACAACAGCTGAAGCGATAGTGCCCGGCCGTTCGCGTCGATGATGGTCCGGGGCTTGCAAGATGCGCGGCACAATGGTGTAGGGGACCGACGCGCCAACGCATCGCGAGCCGCGCGTTTGTTTTGATCAAGTGAACCATGGCCACCATACAGCGAACGACGGCAAAGGTTTTCTACTATGCGCGAAACGTCCTGCGCGATATCGCGCCGCAGGCACTCTTCCGCCGCCGCCTGGCGGATCGCCTGGAAAAAGCCAAGCTGTCGGACGGCTCGGTTCGCCGGCGGCTGAACCACTACAACAAGCTGCAGGACGCGTTTACGCCCAGCCCGGCCGCGGTTCGTATCGACAATCTGCCGTTCGCGCCGAGCATGTACTATTACGACCTGAAGGAATTTGCCCGCTACTTCGACCCCGGATTGCTCATCGATCTGGAATTCGGCGACATCATCGACGTGCCGAAGGTGCCTTCGCTCGTCAAGGATCGGCCGATCCATGCCGACCACAGCAATGCGATCATTCTGAAATTCAACAAGTTCCGGCACTTCCATATGCCTGCCGACGCAACTGCATTCGTCGACAAGCTCCCGGCCGTGGTCTGGCGCGGCGATCTCAACAATCCGATACGGACCAGGTTCCTGAACGCCGTGCGCGATCTGCCTTTCTGCGACGCCGGCTCGCACAAGTCGTACGCGCCGCCCGAGTACAGCAGGCCCTATCTCAGCATTGGCCAGCAGCAGCGTTATCGCTACATCGTCTCGCTCGAAGGCAATGACGTGGCGACCAACCTCAAATGGATCATGAACTCGAATTCGCTCTGCCTGACGCCGCCACCGACATACGAGACATGGTTCGCCGAGAGGGAGCTCGAGGCGAACGTTCACTATGTCCCGCTCGCCCCAGATTTCGCCGATCTTGCCGAAAAGGTGCGCTATTTCGAACGACACCCAGCTGCGGCGGAACGCATCATCGCTGCGGCCAATGCCTATTGCCGGACATTCGCCAACGAGCAGGCCGAACAGGCGATCTCCCTGCTCGTGCTCTACAAATATTTCGTGCTCAGCGGGCAGTTCAAACCCGACGCCGAGGTCTGGCGCTATATCATCGGATAGAAGCCGGCGGGCATCGTCCGCCGGCTTCCCGTGGAGATCGGTGTTTCACACGCCGCTTCGGTCAATAACCAGATCGGCGGCGCCGAAGCGGTCCTTTGCCGTCAGCTGCTGGTGCCAGTAGGGATAGAGCAAAGGCGGCCGGCTGACCGCGTCGAGCCGTTCACGCTCCTCGCCGGTGAGCACCAGGCTTGCCGCTGCGATATTGTCCCGGAATTGCGTTTCGCTCCTGCCGCCGATCACCAGCGAACTGACGGCCGGTCGGCCAAGCAGCCAGGCCAGTGCCACCTGCGCTGCCGACACGCCGTGCTGCGTGCCGATCTCGACAAGGACATCGACGATCCGCCAGAGCCGGTCCTCGTCGCGGATCGGCGGCTCGGACCAGCCGGCGCGCTGGCGGGCGGTGGGGCTGTCGCGGCGGTATTTGCCGGACAGCAATCCGCCGGCGAGCGGGCTCCAGACCAGCACGCCGAGGCCCTGGTCGACCGAAATCGGCAGCAATTCATATTCCGCCTCGCGCGCTTCCAGCGTGTAGTGGATCTGCTGGGTGACGAAGCGCGGCTGGTGATGGCTGTCGCTGATACCGAGCGCCTTCATCACTTGCCAGCCGGAATAGTTGGAGCAGCCGACATAGCGGATCTTGCCCTGGGCAACCAGCGTGTCGAGCGCGGCTAGGGTTTCCTCAAGCGGCGTCGTGCCGTCCCATTCGTGCAGGAAGTAGATGTCGATGACGTCGGTCTTCAACCGCTTCAGGCTCTTCTCGCATTCGCGGATCAGGTGATAGCGCGACAGGCCTTCATCGTTGGGGCCGTTGCCGATCCGCATCCGCGCCTTGGAGGCGATCAGCACGTCGCCCTTGCGCTTGCCGCCGAGCGCCTCGCCGATCATTTCTTCGGAAATGCCGTTCGAATAGACATTGGCGGTGTCGATGAGGTTGATGCCGGCATCGATGCAGAGATCGATCATCCGGCGTGCCTCGTCGAGGTCGGTCTTGCCGACAGCCGAAAACGCGCCGGCGCCGCCGAAGGTCATGGTGCCCATGGTCAGTGTCGAAACTTTCAAGCCGGAACGGCCGAGGGTGCGGTATTCCATGTCATTCCTCGCGATTGCTTTGGGGGAAGGGGTGCTGGGGAAGGGCACCTCCGAAAGTGGCAGGTATTTGTAGGACAATTTTGACCGCCTGTCGCCATGCCACGACGACGGATCGATCATGCCTCGCGGGATTTGCAGCGGCGGTGATCCCGTTCAGGCTGCAATAAAACCGTCATTGCCGGTCTATATTGAAGTCGGCTCAGGTGTTGCCACTCGGAACGCAGGCCAGGGGTTTGGGCGCCGGACGTGGATCGACGGGTTTGCAAGCGGAGCAGCTGATATGACCGAGCTAAAACAGAATTCTCCTGCCAAGGACTGGCTTGAAGCCGAGCTCGCCGACACGCTCGACGAGGACTATGAGCTCGAAATGTCGGAGCCGGCGCTGTCGATGGAGATCGCCAAGATCTATAAGAACTCGCATCCGCCTTCGATCGATCGCATGCAGTATTTTCGCGACCTGATCAGCCTGCAGTCCGAATTGATCAAGCTGCAGTCCTGGGTCGCCTATCACAAGAAGAAGCTGGTGGTGATCTTCGAGGGCCGCGACTCCGCCGGCAAGGGCGGCGTCATCAAGCGCATCACCCAGCGGCTCAATCCGCGCATCTGCCGCGTCGTCGCCCTTCCGGCGCCGACCGAGCGCGAACAGTCGCAATGGTATTTCCAGCGTTACGTCCCGCATCTGCCGGCCGGCGGCGAGATCGTGCTGTTCGACCGTTCCTGGTACAACCGCTCCGGGGTTGAGCGGGTGATGGGTTTTGCCGAGCCCGATCAGGTCGAGGAATTCTTCCGCGACGTGCCGGAGTTCGAGCGCATGCTGGTCCGCTCAGGCGTCACCGTGGTCAAATACTGGTTCTCGATCACCGACGAGGAGCAGCAGATGCGCTTCCTGATGCGCATCCACGATCCGATGAAGCAGTGGAAACTGTCGCCGATGGACCTGCAGTCGCGCGTGCGCTGGGAGCAGTACACCAAGGCCAAGGAAGAGACCTTCGCCCGCACCAACATCCCGGAGGCGCCCTGGTTCATCGTCGAGGGCAACGACAAGAAGCGCGCGCAGCTTAACTGCATCGACCATCTGCTGAAGCAGATGCAGTATGAAGAGGTGCCGCACGAGGAGATCACGCTGCCCGAGCGCGTCTTCAATCCGGAATACGAGCGCCAGACGCTGCCGCGCGAACTCTACGTGCCGGAGAAGTATTGAGAACGCCAACGCCCCTTCTCCTACAGGGGGAGAAGGGGGAGCCTGACTTAAACCCGATTGATAACCACATGCGTGGCGAGCGCTGTCGCCACCTGTTCGGCGCATTGATAGCCGAGCTTCGGCATGTCCAGGCCGGCGAAAAGATTCTCGCCCGCGCCGAGCAGCACCGGCGCGATCGCCAGATGCATCTCGTCGATCAGTTTCTCCTGCAGATATTGCCGGATGGTGGCGACGCCGCCGCCGACCCGCACGTCCTTGCCATCGGCCGCCGCTTTGGCTTGTTCCAGCGCCGAATGGATGCCATCGGTGACGAAGTGGAAGGTCGTGCCGCCCTCCATGACGATCGGTTCGCGCTTGTGATGGGTCAGCACGAAAACCGGCACATGGTAGGGCGGGTTGTCGCCCCACCAGCCCTTCCAGCTGTCGTCAGGCCATTCGCCCCGGATCGGTCCGAACATGTTGCGGCCGAGGATCCAGGCGCCGACATTCTCGAAGCTGCGCGCCGCAAAGTCCTCGTCAGTGCCGGTCGCGCCGCCCTCTTCGCCGAACATCTCGCGGAAGGTGCGGGTGCTCCAGGCCCATTTGTGCAGGGTTTCCCCGCCGACACCGAGCGGGTTTTGCAGATCCTGATCCGGACCGGCGCCATAGCCGTCGAGCGACAGGGTGAAAGCATTGACGCGAAGTTTGGACATGAAAGCCTCCTCCATAACCAGTTGTGATTTGCAAGCAGTTGCTTGTTAGCAAACTGATTGCGAATTGCAAGCGGTATTTTGGGGTGTAACAAACCCCAGGCGATTGGTCAAACGACCTTCGCTTCGGGCTCCTGGGCGGAAGCCGGAAATAGTCAAGGATATCGAGGGGCCGCCGGCATCGCCGCGACCGGCCCATACGCGGAAAGAGAAACTATCCCTTCAGCATCGTTGCCACTTCGGGCGCGAAATAGGTCAGAATGCCGTCGCAGCCGGCGCGCTTGAAGGCGAGCAGGGATTCCAGCATCGCCTTTTCGCCATCGATCCAGCCATTGGCGGCGGCGGCCTTGATCATCGAATATTCGCCCGACACCTGGTAGACGAAGGTCGGCATCTGGAATTCGTCCTTCAGCCGCCGGATGATGTCGAGATAGGGCAGGCCGGGCTTGACCATCAGCATGTCGGCGCCTTCGGCGATATCCTGTTCGGCCTCGCGCACCGCCTCGTCGGAATTGGCGTGGTCGATATAGTAGGTCTTCTTGTCGCCCTTGAGCAGGCCGGCGGTGCCGACCGCCTCGCGATAGGGACCATAGAAGGCCGAGGCGAACTTGGTCGCGTAGGACATGATCGCCACGTCCTGGAAGCCGTTGGCATCGAGCGCGTCGCGGATGGCGCCGATGCGGCCGTCCATCATGTCGGACGGCGCGATGATGTCGGCGCCGGCCGCCGCCTGGATGACGGCCGCGGCGGCCACCTGTTCGACCGTTTCGTCATTGACGATGATGCCGTCGCGCAGGATGCCGTCATGGCCGTGGCTGGTGAACGGGTCGAGCGCGGCATCGGTGATGATGCCGATCTCAGGCACAGCGTCCTTGATCGCCCTTGTGGCGCGGTTGATGACGTTGTCGGGGTCGAGGATATGCGAGCCGGTCTGGTCGCGCAGCGCGATGTCGACATTGGGGAAGGTGGCGAGTGCGGGAATGCCGAGCTTTGCCGCGCGTTCAGCCTCCTTGACGGCGAGATCGATCGACAGGCGGAAGACGCCCGGCATGGCGGCGATCGGTTCGCGCACTTGTCTGCCGTCGACGACGAAGATCGGCCAGATCAAATCGTCGACCGTAAGCCGGTTCTCCTGCACGAGGCGGCGCGACCAGTCGGCCTTGCGCATGCGGCGCAAGCGGCGGCTGCCGGTGATGTCGTCGACGCTGCGCGCGCCGACTGGCTTTGTCGGGGTAAATTTGTTCATCGCCAAAACTCTCGTTCGGCGGCTTTTTACCACGAGCCCTTGCCGCTGACCAATGCGACACGATTGTGCCAGGCCGAAGCTTGGTTCAAGGCTGCCCATTGCCCGAAAGAATCTGCGCCGCGCCGCGCATCGCGACACGAAACGCCTCGTCGAAGGAAACGCCGCGCACCTGCCAGGCGTAGGTCTTGCCGGCCATCGCCAGCCGCCAGTCGGCGACCCAGCCCAATTCCTTGTCGCTCCAGACGATGCTGCCGGAAAGCGCCTGGTCGGCGCCGGCTTTTTTCGCGGCGATGTCGAGCTTCGCCATGTCGGCGTCGCGCAGCGTCTTGTCATCCAGCCCGGCTTGCGACAGCAGCGCTGCCGTCGGGAATGTCACCTGCATGGCCAGCGGCGCGGCGGCATTGCCGAACGATTCGCGCATCAACACACCGCGCTCGTCATCGGCATCGAGCGCGAAATGCCGGATGCCTTGTTCGGTCGACAAAAACACCGCCAGCCGCGGCCGCTCGGTCAGCCAAGGTTTGCTGCCGAGCGAAGCCAGAACCGGGCCGATCGTCGCCGGCGTGTATTGGCAATAAAGGTCGTGCGGTCGGTCGTGCGTGCCCTGTTCGTCATGCACCGGAATGCCTTCCATGCGGTCGCGGTAGCGGAAACCGGTGACAAAGCTGCCGGCCTTGTCGCGCAGGGCCGTCATCTCAGGTTTCGCCAGCAGGCGCTGGTCGCCGGACACTCGGACCAGAACCGCATCAAGGCAGATCTTGAAGCCTGCCTGGCGGTTCCGCTCGCCCTGACCGGTGACGATGGTCTGTGATTTGTAGAGGTCATCGACGCCTGCCGCCCTGGCCAGGCTATTGGCGGCGAAGATGGCCAGCAGGCCACCCAGAACAAGGGCAATGCGCAAAAACCGCGACATGGCTCACCGTCCGCTTCGAGGTGGCCAATCTCTAGCATCGAGCGCCGTCGGTGGCCAAGACGCGCCGCCGCTCAGTTTGGCTTCAGCCCGTGGGTCCAAACGCGGCTGCGTCCTCAACAAATCTCCTGAAGTCGGTTGGAGGGTGCCCGGTCAAATGCCGGTGCGCATCCGTGACCCGTTGGTAGCGGCCTTCTTCTATCGATCGGCATAAAGTCGAAAAGGCATGCGGCCATGGGTCCTCCATTTCCGCCCAGGCGCGCTGAAGATAGTCGGCGGACGAACAGGCAATGAACTCGAGAGGACGGTCAAAAGCCGAACCGCCGGCCTCGGCGAGGTCGTGAAACGACAGCGGCTGCGGTCCCGTCAATTCATACGTTTTTCCAGCGTGCTTCATTGGTGAGGCGACGACTGCCGCCGCCGCCAACGCAACGTCGTTTCTCGATATGGGCGCAACCTGCCCGGCGCCCGTGGGCAGCGAAAGAACCCCGGACGAAAGGGCCGGCCTGATCCAGCTATCCAGAACCAGATCCGAATACAGGCCGCATCTCAAGATCGTCCAGGTCAGCCCGCTTTCCCGCAGCCTGCGCTCAGCGTCCCTGTAGACGGGCGTGAAATAGAACGGCGAGTCCGTATCGATATCGATGATGCTGGTGAAGACGATTGATGCTATTTTTCGGGAAACGGCAGCCTCTATGGCATTGGCGTGGTGACGGAGTACGTCTCTGCCGTCGCCATCGCTCGAGACGAGCAGCAGCGTCGAGACACCTTCGAATTCTCGCGACAAACTCTCCGGATCGTCGTAGTCCGCGATCCGCAACGGCGTTTCGGAAGGCAGGCTCGCCGCACGCTTGCCGGCGTTCCTGGCCATGCCGACGACCGGCAAGCCCTGCCGCGACAGCGCGGCAAGCGCCTTGCCCCCGACATATCCCGACGCTCCGGTTACAACGATCATGCGTTCGTCCTGGGCTTCACAGGCGGACAAGTTGCACCCATTTGGCCGGGACGCAAAGGATGGCCTCTTACCATTCCCGAGGTCCAAACTGACCCACGACCGGCCGGCTTGGCATTGACGCACCCATGCGCCACGCTTTAGCACTTCAATCCCGGCGGCGCGGGGGAGGGATTCTTTCACGATGGATTTTGGCGGAGGCGACGAGATCCGCTTCGAACATCTGGGCCGGGCCGGCGTCGTCACGTTGACGCGGCCGCACGCACTCAATGCGGTCACGCACCGCATGGTCAAGGCGCTCGACGCTGCTCTTTCCGCCTGGGAGACCGACCAGGGTGTCGATGTCGTCGTCGTCAAGGCCGAGGGCAGGGCGTTTTCGGCTGGCGGCGACATCCTGCATATCTACGAGGCCGGCCGGGCGGGAAAGCCGCCGGTCGATTTCTTCGCCGATGAATACCGGCTCAATGCCCGCATCAACAGCTTCAGAAAACCTTACGTCGCACTGATCGACGGCATCGTCATGGGCGGTGGCGTCGGCATCTCCTTCCACGGCTCGCACCGGGTGATGACCGAGAATGCCCAGTTCGCCATGCCGGAGGTCGGCATCGGCTTTTTCCCGGATGTCGGCGCCAGCCATTTGCTGCCTGATCTCGGCGGCTCCTTCGGGATGTATCTGGCGCTGACCGGCAATCGCATCCGCTACGGCGACGCGCTGTGGTCGGGACTAGCCACCCACACCATCAAGGCCGAGGACCAGGGCGGCTTCCTTGACCGGCTGACGCTGACCGGCGATCCGGAAGCGGTGCTGCGCGGTTTCTTCGTCCAGGCAAGGCGAGAGACCGATCGGCAGACGCTGGAGGCGATCGTCCGTCATTTTTCACAACCATCCCTAAAGGCCGTCATCGACAGCCTGGAACGGGCGGCAGGCGACGACGAGTTCGCGGCAAAGACGCTGGCGACGGTCCGCACGCGCTCGCCGACCAGCCTGCGCGTCGCCTGGCGTCAGATCAGCGCCGGGCTGACCCTGTCCATGGACGACTGCATGAAGATGGAGTTCCGCATCCTCAACCGGATGCTCGCCGGCCACGATTTCTACGAAGGCATTCGCGCCGCCATCATCGACAAGGGCTCGAAGCCGCAATGGCGGCCGGCAAGCCTCGGTGCGGTCAGCGAAGCGGATGTCGGCGCCTATTTCGCTTCGCTCGGCGAACGGGAGCTCGACCTGTGAGCGAGGTGACCTCGAGACGCGTCGTGCTGCAGCCCTCGGGCGTGGAGGTGATCTTCGCCTGGTTCCAGCGCGTCGTCGCCGGCTACTGCCTGCTTTTTGGCATCCTCTACTGGATCAAGCTGATCGGCTTCTATCCCGGCCCGCTATGGCGTTTCGACCTGATGCCCGTGCACTGGCAGGTGGCGGCGGTGGTGCTCGCCGTGTTCTTCCCCTTTGCCGCCGCCGGCCTGTGGATGCTGGCCTCCTGGGGACCGGTGATCTGGTTCATCTGCGCCGTGACCGAGACCGTCATGTATGCCGGCCTTCCCGAACTTTTCGGCCACCGGCCGCTGATCGTCTTTTCGCATGCCGCGGTGGCGCTGCTCTACATCGTCTTTCGCGTCGTCATCTACCTGCAGAAGCGCCCGGTGCGGCACTGAACCCTTGAGCCCATTGGCGGCCTGGCGGCTGCCTGGATCCCGCCCCGGGATTGTTGCCTAAGCCTTTAGGTTAATTATCCTTGCTCGGGTGACCGTTCGTTAAGCGTCTTTCGAAACCTCTTACCGGTAAGCTCTTGTTAGCCCTAGCGTTTAAGTCGAATTTTATGAGTATTCGATAGTGTCGCGATCAAGGTGAAAAACAAAAAATCACCAGGGCGACAAACGAGAGGCAAAGACAATGATCAATTCGCGTCCGGCGGCGAAGACCGCCAACGTATCCGACGACCGCCGCGAGGCTATCCGCTCGCTGTACATGGAATCGCTGCAGCTTGTGGAGCGGCTGCACCGCCGCCTGCTTGACGTGATCAAGGACGAATTCGACCGCAACGGCCGTTCCGACATCAATGCCATCCAGGCGCTGTTGCTGTTCAACATCGGCAATTCGGAGCTGACCGCCGGCGAGCTGCGCTCGCGCGGCTACTATCTCGGCTCGAACGTTTCCTACAATCTGAAGAAGCTGGTCGATCTCGGCTTCATCAACCACCAGCGCTCGCGCATCGACCGCCGTTCGGTTCGTGTCTCGCTGACCCCGAAGGGCAACGAAGTGGCGGACGTCGTCGCCGGTCTCTATGAGCGCCATGTCGGCTCGATCGAGCAGGTCGGCGGCATCAACACCGAGGAATTCAAGCAGATGAACCGTGCCCTGCAGCGGCTCGACCGCTTCTGGAACGACACCATCGCCTACCGGATGTAAGCCGGCGCATCGGATCTGGCCCGCGCCACAGAAGCGCGGCCGAAATGTCGACCTCTGGTCAAGGCTGGTGCCGAAAGGCATCGGCCCTTTTTCTTTTCCTGATCCCGAAGCCCAGGCGCCTGGTCGGCACTATCCCGCCAGGTTTGCTTTCGCTGCAGCAGTGCCTAATGTCACGGCTGGGAGGCGCGCGCATGATGGGTCTGAGAAAACGCTCGAGGACTTGCTCGGTTGCCGCAGTGCTTTTGCTGGTCCCGCAAACGGCCTTCGCCGAGGAGTGGTGGAAGGATTCTTTCGCCGCGGAAGGCAGTTCCCCATGTGACAACAATGACTCGATCGTGACGTTTACCGACAAGGCAGTGGAGATGTGGGAGGTGGGCTGCACGTTGGACAAGGTCCAGAAGATCAACCGCCTGGATGTCGTCATCCTGGACATGTCGTGTACGGATGGTGAAAGCACGGACAAGAGACGGGAACTGTTGCTCAAACTGGAGGATAACAAGGTCCTGCGCTATCCTCAGCATGAGGTGTTGCAAAGATGTTCGGAATTGAGGGCGCAGCCAAGTCCGGACCCAAATGTTGCAACTCCACGCTGAGGGATCGTGCGATAGTCAGCCAGATAGGATCACGGCTTCAGCGGACAGAATTTCTCGTGGAAATAGGCAAGCGCCTGTTAGGCCTGGCCTGGTTCGCCGAAGAACGGGCCGATTGTTTCGGGTTCTCGCGTCAGGTCGCAGCTGCCCTCGGTGTCGGTTGAGCAGGATTTCACCAGTCCCTTCAGCGAGATGGTTAAAGGCGGACTGTCGAACGACAGGGCGGTCACGTTACCAAGCCGCACTTCGTAGGTCAGGCGGTAGTAGATGGCGCCGTCCTCCTCGAACTGCTGTTCTGCCTTGTAGGTGCAATCGTCCAGCCTGGTGACGATGAACCTGAGCGTTTCGGTTTTGTCGCCGACCTCGTTCGGGCCTGTGCTGGTGAAGATAGCCGGCGATCGGGACACCTGCTTCATCGGTTCGTCGGCCTGCTGCCCGTATTTGGGGATCGCGCCCTGTTCCAGGCCGTGCACGAAATAGGCGACCGTCTCCTCCGGCGTTGGGCTGCTGCCGTTTGGACCTCCGGCCAAAGCGAAGGCCGCGACGACTGAAAGGACACCAGGCATGGTCTCGTTCCTCGCGTTGGACTGGCTTGTCAGTGTATCATCATCGGCCTGCGGTTCATCGGTCGATGTCGGGCCGCCGATCGCGCATCGGTACCGAAAAAGCACGGGCTCTTCATTTCGCTGCGTCGCCCGATGCAAATCGCGGGCCAAGGCCACGTTGCCGCCATATTCCAATGGAACCGAGGATGCCGGTGAGGCTGTGGTGAAGGCCGTGCGTTCACCCGGAACCCGTGTCGCGCTTCGCGCGTTTGTCGCCGAACTGATACGGACATGGTTGGCTAATTGTTAAGATTGCCAACCCTAGAGTGCAGGCAAGATCGCCCTATAACCGAATGCAGCAGATCGAACGCTACAAGAATGTCTGGAACGTCCATGAGAACCAGCCGCCGTCTTTTCCTCTCCGGAGCCTCAGCGCTCGCAGCCGCGATGGTCGCCGGCGGCGCCAATGCGCAGGATGTCATCGGTGATATCCTGAAATCCTCGGCGCGAGGCAATTGGGACGACCAGTTCGATGCCCGCGCCAGCGAGGGCGGCAAGGTGGCTTCGACGCTGCCGATCTTCAGCCTGCAGACCGTCGCCTTTACCGAGCAGGCGGTGGCGCAATATCAGAACATCGTCGGCCAGGGCGGCTGGGTGGAGGTCCCCGCGACCAAGAAATTGCAGCTCGGCGTCGATGATCCCGATGTCGTGCCGTTGCGCAAGCGGCTGATGGTCTCTGGCGACCTGTCGCAGAGCGCCGGCATTTCGACGGCGTTCGATTCCTATGTCGACTCGGCGGTCAAGCGCTTCCAGTTGCGTCACGGCCTGCCCGCTGACGGCTCCATGGGCAAATACACGTACGCGGCGATGAATGTTTCGGCGCAGATCCGGCTTGGCCAGTTGCAGACCAATCTGCAGCGGCTGCGCGAAAAGGCCGGCACGCTGGGCAGCCGCTATGTGCTGGTCGACATTCCGGCGGCGCAGATCGAAGCGGTCGAGAACGACCGGGTCGTGCTTCGCCACACCGCGATCGTCGGCAAAATCGATCGCCAGACGCCGATCGTCAATTCCAAGATCAACGAGATCATCGTCAATCCGTACTGGAACGCGCCGGTCTCGATTGTGCGCAAGGACATCATTCCGCTGATGCGCAAGAATCCCGATTATCTGAAGGACAGCCATATCCGCCTGTTCGCGCCGGACGGCAGCGAGGTCGATCCGCTCACTGTCGACTGGTCGACCGACGACGCCGCCAAGTATCGCTTCCGCCAGGATCCTGGCGCGGGCAACGCGATGGCCTCGGTCAAGATCAATTTCCCCAGCCCCGACGGCGTCTACATGCACGATACGCCGCAGCAGAGCCTTTTCGGCAAGATGATGCGTTTCGATTCCTCGGGCTGCGTGCGCGTGCAGAATGTGCGCGACCTCGTCACCTGGATCCTGCGCGACACGCCGGGCTGGGACCGTCAGCATTTCGAGGCGGCGATCAAGACCGGCGAAAACACGCCGATCCAGATTACCAACCCGGTTCCGGTCCACTTCCTCTATCTCTCGGCATGGTCGACGGCGCCGGGCGTCGTGCAGTTCCGCGACGACGTCTACGCGCTCGACGGCGCCAACGAGCTGCAGATCACGTCATCGCTTTAAGTATCTGATTTTTTATAAGAAAAGGCCGCCGATCAGGGCGGCCTTTTCGTTTCAGAGAGACGAAGGTGCTGGTGATGATCCTGCTGCCCTTCATCGCCTACCTCGGCGCCGAGCACATCGGAGCTTCCGTAATCCTGGCGGCGGTCACCGCCGGCCTGCTCACCGGCGGTTCCGGCGTGTTTCGTTTCCCCAGCGTCTCGGCCTGCATGCGGTCGATGTCGCTGTGGACGACGCTTTCCTGCGCGGGCCGGGCGCTGTTCACCGAAATCACGCTCACAGAGGCCCTGCTGAAGGGCGGGCAGGCGCGGAAATAGCGCCGTCTTTGCGTCGCTGCCGCAAACCGGCCAGCAAATTTCGCGCTGCAAACGTGGCGGGGCGAAAACAACTGTGTTAATGGCGCGGCGAATGCATGTCGCCCAAAAGTGTGCAGCGGTTTTGGGACAACGATATGCATAAATCAAAAAATGCCCCCCGAACCCAAGGATTTCAGGCCATGGCAACAGCAGCGGCAGTGTCGAACAAATTCGAATCCTTCTTCGAAACCACGCTGGAAGATGCCGATCCGGAGATCTTCGGCGCCATCCGCAACGAACTTGGTCGCCAGCGCCACGAGATCGAGTTGATCGCCTCCGAAAACATCGTCTCGCGCGCCGTGCTGGAAGCTCAAGGCTCGATCATGACCAACAAATATGCCGAGGGCTATCCCGGCAAGCGCTACTATGGCGGCTGCCAGTTCGTCGACGTCGCCGAGGAACTGGCCATCGAGCGGGCCAAGAAGCTGTTCGGCTGCAACTTCGCCAACGTCCAGCCGAACTCCGGCAGCCAGATGAATCAGGCGGTGTTCCTGGCGCTCTTGCAGCCCGGCGACACATTCATGGGCCTCGACCTCAATTCGGGCGGCCATCTGACCCACGGCTCGCCTGTCAACATGAGCGGCAAATGGTTCAAGGTCGTGTCCTATGGCGTGCGCCAGGAGGACCATCTGCTTGACATGGACGCCATCGAGAAGACCGCCCACGAGACCAAGCCAAAGCTGATCCTGGCCGGCGGCACCGCCTATTCGCGCGTCTGGGACTGGAAGCGTTTTCGCGAGATCGCCGACGCAGTTGGCGCTTATCTGATGGTCGACATGGCGCACATCGCCGGCCTGGTGGCGGGTGGCGTGCATCCGTCGCCGCTGCCGCACGCCCATGTGGTGACGACCACGACGCACAAGTCGCTGCGCGGCCCGCGCGGCGGCATGATCCTGTGCAATGACGAGGACATCGCCAAGAAGATGAATTCCGCCGTGTTCCCCGGCCTGCAGGGTGGCCCGCTGATGCATGTCATCGCCGCCAAGGCCGTGGCCTTGGGCGAAGCACTGAAGCCGAGCTTCAAGGTCTACGCCGAGAGCGTCGCCGCCAACGCCAAGGCGCTCGCCTCCAGCCTCAAGGAAACCGGTCTCGATATCGTCTCCGGCGGCACCGACAACCATCTGATGCTGGTCGACCTGCGCCCCAAGAACGCCACCGGCAAGCGCGCCGAGGCCGCGCTCGGCCGCGCCAACATCACCTGCAACAAGAACGGCATCCCGTTCGACCCGGAAAAGCCTTTCGTCACCTCGGGCGTACGCCTCGGCACCCCGGCCGGCACCACGCGCGGCTTCGGCCAGGCCGAGTTCCGTGAGATCGGCAAGTTGATCGCCGAAGTGCTGGATGGTCTGAAAGTCGCCAATTCCGACGAGGGCAATGCCACTGTCGAAGCGGCGGTCAAGGCCAAGGTGGTGGCGCTGACCGACCGTTTCCCGCTCTATCCTTATCTCGGCTGACGAGATAGGACGTCTCATCACCTTGCCGCGGCGATAAGCATCGTCGCGGCAAGGCTGCGACAGGAGCCTTGATGATGCGAATTGTTCGTCTTGCCGCCGCTGGCGTCCTGGCCGCTTTGATCGCCTTGCGGCTCTCCAGCATCGCCTTGGCGCAAACCGCCCCCGCTCAGGCCGAGCCCACGCAACCCGCTCCTGCCCAGGCCGCGCCCGCGGCGCCCAAGCTTGAAACCTTCGGCAGATGGTCGATCCTGGTCGACGAGATCGACACTGGTCAGGATATCCGCAAGACCTGCGCTGCCTCGACCGCCTTTATCGGCGCCGGCGGCGAGAGCGGCACCCTGACGCTCATCATCTCGAATGGCGATGCACTGCCGCCGGATGCTTACCCGTCCCTGACCGTCGCGGTCGACAACAAGGCTTTGCCGACCGGCAAGTCGGTCGCCGCGACCTTCGGCGATGAGAAGGGCCACGTCACTGCCAAGTTCCATTCCGACGCCGCCATCAACGGCCGGCTCAGCTGGACCGCGGACAATCAGGCCAAGACCAGCCTGGCGCTCTTGCGCGTCATGCGCCGCGCATCGGCGCTCGATGTCTCCTTTGGCGACGCGCCTGTTGGAAGCATATCCATGGACGGCTTCACCAAGGCCTACCGCAGTCTCGGCGCATCATGCGGGTTTCCGACCACCGACGTCGCCCCCTGACGGCATTGGTACGCTCTCCGGCTCTGCGGTGCTGGCAATCTTGCTTGCGCCTCGCTATCTCTCAGGGGCGAGGCTCTGAGGGGCGAGGGGCTGTTGCCGATACTTTGCCATCGTTGCAAAAACCTCTAAGCCTTTCGCCTCACCAGATTCGCCAACCAAAGGCTTCTCCATGCGCTGTCCCTATTGCCAGTCAGAAGATACGCAGGTGAAGGATTCGCGCCCCGCCGAGGATGGCGCCGCGATCCGCAGGCGCCGCGTCTGCCCCGATTGCGGCGGCCGCTTCACCACCTTCGAGCGCGTGCAATTGCGCGATCTCGTCGTGGTCAAGAAATCGGGTCGCAAAGTACCCTTTGACCGCGACAAGCTGCTGCGTTCGGTGGAGATCGCCGTTCGCAAGCGCAATGTCGATCCCGAGCGCATCGACCGCGCGGTGACCGGCATCGTGCGCCAGCTCGAAAGCTCGGGGGAAACCGAAGTGGCCTCCGGCGAGGTCGGCCGGCTGGTCATGGACGCGCTGAAGTCGCTCGACGACGTCGCCTATGTCCGCTTCGCCTCGGTCTACCGCAATTTTCGCGAGGCCAAGGATTTCCACGAATTGCTCGGCGAGCTCAAGGGCGACGAAATCAAGAATGAAGAGGACGCCAGCTGAGCATGGCCGCAAGCGACAAGACCGGGCAGCCCGCCCTTGATCGCCGTTTCATGGCCGCGGCGCTCCGCCTTTCGCGGAAGCATGCCGGGCGCACCGCGACCAATCCTTCCGTAGGCACGCTGATCGTGCGCGACGACGGCGCCGGACCGATGATCGTCGGCACCGGCGTCACCGCTGTCGGCGGCCGCCCGCATGCCGAGACCGAGGCGCTGGCCGAGGCAGGCGCGCTGGCGCACGGCGCCACCGCCTATGTCACGCTCGAACCTTGCGCCCATCATGGCCGTACGCCGCCTTGCGCGAATGCCTTGGTCAACGCCGGTGTCGCGCGCGTCGTCGGCGCTGCCAGCGATCCCGATCCGCGCGTGTCCGGCAAGGGTTATGAGATCCTGCGTGCCGCCGGGATCGAAGTGGTCGAGAAGGTGTTGGCGGCGGAAGCAGCCGAACAGATGGCCGGCTATTTGATCAGGTCGTTGAGAAAACGCCCCGAAGTGATTCTCAAGCTTGCGCTTTCCAGCGATGGCAAGATCGGCAGGGAAGGCCAAGGGCAAGTGTCGATCACCGGCGATGTCGCCCGTCGCGAAGTGTATCTGATGCGGGCCGAGGCCGATGGCATACTGGTCGGCATCGGCACGGCACTTGAGGATGATCCGGCTCTGACGGTGCGCCTGCCGGGGTTGGAGAACCGGTCGCCGGCGCGCATCGTGCTCGACCGCCAGATCAGGTTGCCGGAGGCCTCGAAGCTGGTTTCGGGCGTGGACCGGGTGCCGCTCTATGTCGCCGCTTGCCTGGAGGCCGATCCGCAGCGGCGGACCGTGCTGGAACGCGCCGGCGTGCGCTTCATCGGCACCGAAACGCATGAGGGCGGCGTCGCACTGCCGGAATTGCTCGAGGACCTGGCCGCGCTCGGCATGGCCAGCGTTCTGGTCGAGGGCGGCGCCAAGGTGGCGAGTGCTTTCCTGGCCGAGGAGCTGGTCGACCGCATCGTGCTGTTCCAGGGGCCGGAAGCGATCGGCGCTGACGGCATTGCATCGCCCATCGACGCCGACCATATCCCGGCAGGATTTCGCAAGCTTCGCGACATGCGTTTTGGCGAAGACAGCTACGCCGAGTGGATAAGGAACATCTGATGTTTACCGGGATTGTCACCGATGTCGGCACTGTCGCGGCCGTCAAGCCGCTGAGGGAAGGGGTGGGGCTGCGCATCGACACCGCCTATGATCCCGGGACGATCGCCATTGGCGCCTCGATTTCCTGTGGCGGCGTCTGCCTGACGGTCACCGCCTTGCCCGACAGCGGCTCGAACGCGCGCTGGTTCGAGGTCGAGGCCTGGGAAGAGGCGCTCAGGCTGACGACGGCGATGGGCTGGAAATCGGGCACGCGGATCAATCTGGAGCGGGCGCTGAAGGTCGGCGACGAACTCGGCGGTCACATCGTTTCGGGCCATGTCGATGGCATGGCCCAGATCGTCGAGCGCAAGGACGAAGGCGACGCGGTGCGCTTCACACTGGAGGCGCCGCGCGACCTGGCGAAGTTCATTGCACCCAAGGGCTCGGTCGCGCTCGACGGCACCTCGCTCACGGTCAACAAGGTGGAAGGCACGCGCTTCGACGTGCTCTTGATCCATCATTCGCTGACCGTGACCACCTGGGGCGGGCGCCAGGTCGGCGACCGCGTCAATCTCGAGATCGACACCATGGCCCGCTACGCGGCGCGGCTGGTGGAGGCCGCGAAAGAGGGGCTTTGACGCGCAAATTTCCTTCGTCCTCGACTTAATCAGTTTTAATCACTATGATTAGTGCCGATTAGGAGGTTCTGATGGACACCAAAGTGATCACCGCGCATGTGCCTCTATTGCTCGCGCAAAAGGTAGACCAATTGGCGGCCCGCCTTGAGCGGCCACGAGGCTGGATCGTCAAGCAAGCCCTTGCCGCTTGGGTTGACCAGGAGGAAGAGCGCCGGCAACTGACACTCGAAGCACTTGCTGATGTGGATGCTGGCCGCGTTATCGACCATCAGGCAGTGCAGGCATGGGCAGACAGCCTGGACAATGAAAAACCACTTCCGTCACCACGCTGATGAAGCTGAAGTGGACCAGCAAGGCCTTGTCCAATCTGGTGCGCCTTCACGATTTTCTTGCACTGGTAAATGACCGGGCAGCGGCACGTACGGTACAATCTCTGACTGCTGCGCCCGCCCGACTGATCGAACATCCGCGGATCGGCGAGAGACTGGAAGAGTTCGAGCCACGTGAAGTCCGCCGTCTTTTGGCGGGCAATTACGAAATGCGCTATGAGATCCAGAAATCGACTATCTACGTGCTGCGTCTATGGCACACACGAGAGGATCGATAGGACATTGAGCCGCAGTTCGGAAATTGGACCTGTCCTTCGGACAAAGCTTGCGAACTCGCCGGCTTCGGCCTAAGTCACCGGCTCCGCCGGAGACGTGACGCAAAATGCCCAGGAACGAGAAACTCAAGCTGCTGATCATCGAAGCCCGCTTCTATGATGATCTGGCGGACGCGCTGCTCGACGGCGCCAAGGCTGCGCTCGACGAAGCCGGCGCCAAATACGACGTCGTCACCGTGCCGGGCGCGCTGGAAATTCCGGCCGTGATCTCCTTCGCGCTCGATGCCGCCGAGGGTGAGGGCACTGACTATGATGGTTATGTCGCGCTTGGCACCGTCATCCGCGGCGAGACGCATCATTTCGACATCGTCGCCAACGAATCCGCACGTGCCCTGATGGATATGTCGGTGCAGGAATCGATTTGCATCGGCAACGGCATCCTGACCACTGAGAATGACGAACAGGCCTGGACACGCGCCCGGCGCAAGGAAGGCGACAAGGGTGGCTTTGCAGCGCGTGCCGCACTCACCATGATCGCCGTGAAGAAACGGCTTGGAGCCTCACCGGCGTGACGCAATCCGGAGACAATGACCGACCACCGGTGCGCCAGGCCAACAAGCGCGGCGCCGCCCGGCTGGCCGCCGTGCAGGCACTCTATCAGATGGATGTCGCCGGCAGCGGCGTCTTCGAGATCACCGCCGAATACGAGGCCTTTCGTCTCGGCAAGGAAGTCGACGGCGCACTCTATCGCGAGGCCGATGCGCAATGGTTTCGCGCCATCCTCACGGGTGTCGTCGAGAACCAGAAGACCGTCGATCCGATCATCCGCCAGGCACTGACCGAGGATTGGCCGCTGTCGAGGCTCGATTCGACGCTGCGCGCCATTCTGCGCGCCGGCGTCTACGAGCTGATGAAGCGCGAGGATGTCCCCGTCGCCGTCATCGTCTCCGAATATGTCGACATCGCCAAGGCCTTCTACGAGGAAGATGAGCCGAAGCTGGTCAATGCCGTGCTTGACCGTGTGTCTCGCCGGGTGCGTGGCGAGGGGCGCGGCAAGGACGCATCATGACAGCAATCGCCGTAGCGGCGGGCAGGGAGGCGCGTCGCACCGCTTTGATCCTCGCCGCCTCGCAGGCGATCATCGGCTCGGCCGCACCCATCGCCATTTCCATGGGGGCGCTGGCCGGGCAATATCTGCTTGGTCCCGACAAATCGCTGGCAACGGCGCCGATCACCGGCTTCAACATCGGCGTGGCGCTCGGCGCGCTGCCGGCGGCGGCCATCATCCGCAGCATGGGCCAGCGTGGGGGCTTCATGACCGGCACCATCGTCACCGCGCTTGGCGGCCTGGTCGCCACATCAGCGCTTTTCCATGGCAGCTTCTGGCTGTTCGCCTTCGGTCTGTTGGTGATCGGCATCGGCGGCGCCTTCGTGCAGCAGTTCCGTTTCGCCGCCGCGGACAACGCACCGCCGGCGTTCAAGGCGCGCGCCATCTCCTTCGTGCTGGCCGGCGGCATCGTCACCGCCATCCTCGGGCCGCAGATCGTCATCTTCACCCGCGAATCGTTCGCGCCGGTGATGTTTGCCGGTTCGTTCGCCTCCATTCTGCCGCTGGCCGCGGTCGGCGCCATTATCCTGTCGTTCCTGCGCCTGCCGGCGAAGGCAGCCGGCACGGTGGAGATTGCCGACGGCGACGCCAGGCCCTTGGCGGAAATCGTCACGAAGCCGCGCTTTGTCGCCGCGCTGTTCTGCGCCGTCGGCAGCTATGCGCTGATGAGCTTCGTCATGACTGGCGCTCCGCTGGCGATGGTTGGCTGTGGCCTGTCGGAGGACGATGCGACGCTCGGCATTTCCTGGCACGTCATGGCGATGTTCGCGCCGAGCTTCTTCACCGGCTCGCTGATCCATCGCTTCGGCGCCGAACGCATCGTGGCCACCGGCCTGGTCCTGCTCATAGGCTGCGCCACCGTCGCTTTGTCGGGTCTGGCACTGTGGCAATTCTGGACGTCGCTGATCCTGCTCGGCCTTGGCTGGAATTTCGGCTTCATCGGCGCAACGGCAATGGTCGCCGCCAGCTATCGGCCGTCGGAAAAGGGCAAGGTGCAGGGCTTCCACGACTTCGTCCTGTTCGGCGCCGTCGCCTGCGCTTCGCTGATGTCGGGCATGGTCTACAATGCCTGGGGTTGGGAGATGCTGAACTGGATGGTCTTTCCGGTCACCGTTCTGTGCTTCGTCGCACTCGGTGCGCTCAAACTGACCGGTCTGCGCAAAGCCGACGCCTGATCCAGTCGCCGCTTGCCTGTCACGCACTGTCAGTATGGTGCAGGCCGAATTCACAGCGCCCAAACAAAATTATTGCGCCTGTGCCTATTGTTATGAAACCGTGTGCCCCGACTGGTCGTTGAAGCCATGCTCATATGCGGCCGCCGCATTCCGGTTCACAGCAAGAGGTTTCACAAATGTTTTCAGTCAAAGTTCTAGCCGGCGCGGCGTTGGCGCTCGGCATCGCGGCGGCTTCCGCCAGTGCCCAGGTGGTTGTTTCCTCGAAGATCGACACCGAGGGCGGCGTGCTCGGCAACATCATCCAGCTCGTTCTCAACGCCAACAACATCAAGACATCAGACCGTATCCAGCTCGGCGGGACACCGGTTGTCCGCAAGGCGATCACCGCCGGCGAGATCGACATCTATCCGGAATATACGGGCAACGCCGCCTTCTTCTTCGAGAAGGCCGACGACCCGGTCTGGAAGGATGCCGCCAAGGCCTATGAGACGGCCAAGAAGCTCGACTACGACGCCAACAAGATCGTCTGGCTGTCGCCGTCGCCGGCCAACAACACTTGGGCGATCGCGCTGCGCAAGGAGGTCGCCGAGACCAACAAGCTCGCCACGCTCACCGACTTCGGCAAATATGTCACCGGTGGTGGCCAGGTGGTGCTGGCGGCGTCCGCCGAGTTCGTCAATTCGGCGGCAGCACTGCCGGCTTTCCAGACCACCTATCGCTTCACGCTGAAGCCGGACCAGCTGATCACGCTCTCCGGCGGCGACACCGCGGCGACCATCGCAGCAGCCGCCAACCAGACCAGCGGAGCGAACGCCGCCATGGTCTATGGTACCGATGGCGGCATCGCACCGTCCGGGCTCGTCGTGCTCGACGACGACAAGGGCGTGCAGCCGGTCTACCAGCCGGCGCCGATCATCCGCGAAAAGGTGCTGAAGGAGCATCCGGAGATCGAGACGCTGCTGAAGCCGGTCTTCGCCAAGCTCGACCTCGTCACGCTGCAGGAGCTGAACGGTCGCGTGCAGGTCGGCGGCGAGCCCGTCAAGGGCGTCGCCGAGGACTTCCTGAAAAAGAACGGGTTTTTGAAGTAGTCAGCCCGAGACCGTGGAGAACCGGTGCGAGCGCAGACGTTACAATCGCGCTATATCCCTCCCAGCGTCTGTCGCTTCGCACAGGCGTGCTTCATGACCATCCGGTTCGACAAGCTCGGCGTGGTCATCGCTGCGATCGTGGCCTACGCGGCTTTTGCCGCGCCCTTTGCCACGTTCCGCGCCAACCGCATCGTTCCCGGCCAGGCGCGCTCGATTCTCGAGGCGTTGCCGACGGCGACCGGGCCGTTGCTACTCGCCATCGTTGTCGCCGCCGCGCTCGTTGCGCTGTTCAGGACACCGCTTGCGCTGCGCCTTGCAGCCAGCGCGGTGGCGCTTGCCGCGCTCGCGGTGCTGATCGGCGTCGCCGGCACATTCCTCACGCCGGCCGGCAACACTTTTGCCCGGGTTTCACCGGCCTCCGGCTTCTGGATACTCATCTTTGCGTTCACGCTTTTGCTGGCCGACGTGCTGACTAGGCTGAACCTGTCGCCCTGGATGCGCGTCGGCGTGCTGGCACTTGCCGCGGCGGCGGTCGGTCTTCTGTTGATTTCGGGAAGCTGGAACGACCTTTCCATCCTCAAGGAATACGCCAACCGCGCCGACAGTTTCTGGGCCGAAGGCTCCAAGCATGTGACGCTGGCGCTCGGCTCGCTGGCTGCCGCGGTGATCGTCGGCCTGCCGCTCGGCATTCTCTGCCATCGCGTCGAAAGGCTCCGTGCCGGCGTTCTTAACGTGCTCAACATCATCCAGACCATTCCCTCGATCGCGCTGTTCGGCCTGCTGATCGCGCCGCTCGGCTGGGTCGCCACGCATGTGCCGGTAGCCGCCACGCTCGGCATTCGCGGCATCGGCACGGCGCCGGCTTTCGTCGCCTTGTTCCTTTATTCCTTGCTGCCGGTGGTGGCCAACACCGTGGTCGGTCTCGCCGGCGTGCCGAGGGCCGCCAACGACGCGGCGCGCGGCATGGGCATGACCGACAGGCAGCGCCTGTTCGGCGTCGAGTTTCCGCTGGCCTTCCCGGTGATCCTCACCGGCATCCGCATCGTGCTCGTGCAGAACATCGGCCTTGCCACCATCGCCGCGCTGATCGGCGGTGGCGGCTTTGGCGTGTTTGTCTTCCAGGGCGTTGGCCAGACGGCGATGGATCTGGTGCTGCTCGGCGCCGTGCCGACGGTCGCACTCGCCTTCGCCGCCGCCATCATCCTCGATGCGGTGATCGAAATGACCGCCACCAGGCGCAGGGTTGAAACGGCATGATCGAGATCGAAGGCATTACCAAGCGCTATGACGCAACAACGGTGGTCGATGATGTTTCGATGGTCATCGAGCCGCGCACCATCGCCGTCATCGTCGGCACTTCCGGTTCCGGCAAGACGACGCTGCTCAGGATGATAAACCGGCTGGTCGAGCCGACCGCCGGAATCATCAAGCTCGATGGTGCCGACAATCGCTCGCTGCCCGGCTACGAGCTGCGCCGCAGCATCGGCTATGCCATCCAGGGCCACGGCCTGTTTCCGCATCGCACGGTGGCGCAGAACATCGCCACCGTGCCGGTGCTGCTCGGCTGGGACAAGGCCCGCATCAAGGCGCGGGTCGACGAGTTGATGATGCTCTACCAGCTTGATCCCGAAGCGTTCGGGCCGCGCTATCCGCATGAATTGTCGGGCGGCCAGCAGCAGCGTGTCGGTGTTGCCCGCGCGCTCGCCGCCGAGCCGAACGTGCTGTTGATGGACGAACCGTTCGGCGCGCTCGACCCGATCATCCGCACCAAGGCGCAGGAGGATCTGCTGGCGATCCAGAAGCGCTTCGGCACCACCATCATCCTCGTCACCCATGACATGGAAGAGGCCGTGCACATGGGCGACAAGATCGCCGTCATGGATGCCGGCAAGCTCGTGCAATACGCCAAACCCGCGGAGATCCTGGCAAAGCCGGCCAGCGCCTTCGTCGAGACCCTGGTCGGCGCCAGCGAAAGGCCGTTCCGATTGCTTTCGCTCGGCCGGGTAAGCGATGCGGTGGAAAAGGGTTCGGCCGAAGGCGAGGCGATATCAGGCGATGCCAGCCAGCGCGATGCGCTGGCCGAGTTGCTGTGGTCGGGTCGGCCGGCATTGCCGGTAAGCGGTGCCGATGGCAGTCCGATCGGCCGCGTCACGGTGGACGGGCTGGTCAGACGCGCGGCGAGGCCGGCATGAAAGCCTGGCTGCCGGCGCTGCTGCGGCTTGCCCTTGTGGTGCTGCTCGTCGCCTTCCTCACCAATCCCGGCTGGTTCGAACCGCTGCTGAGGCCGCTGACCGAGAACAATGCGCCGGTGATCTACAATCAGGGCAGCCTGCTGACGCTGACCTTGCTGCATTTGCGCACCGTCCTGATCGCCACTGTCGCAGCAACCATCGTCGCGGTGGCGCTGGCCATCCTGGTCACAAGGCCGGCCGGTGCCGAATTCCTGCCGCTGTCGCGCAGCCTGGTCAATATCGGCCAGACCTTTCCGCCGGTGGCGGTGCTGGCGCTTGCCGTTCCGGCGGTCGGCTTTGGCGAAAAACCGACACTGATCGCGCTGTTTCTCTATGGCCTGCTGCCGATCTTCGAGAATGCGCTGACGGGCCTGACGACGCTGCCGGCCAGTGTGATGGAGGCGGCGCGTGGCGCCGGCATGACCGGCTGGCAACGGCTCACCAAGGTCGAGCTGCCGCTCAGTGCGCCGATCATCCTTGGCGGTATCAGGCTGTCGGTTGTCATCGGCCTCGCCACCGCCACCATCGGCTCGACCGTTGCCGCCAAGACGCTGGGCGAGGTGATCATCGCCGGGCTGTTGTCCAACAACCTCGCCTTCGTCCTGCAGGGCGGCCTGATCGTGGCCGCGCTTGCCGTGCTGATCTATGACGGTCTTTCGGCGGTCGAACGCTACACGGCGCGCCGCATGGGCCGCGAAGCCGAGTAGCCCACGTGCTGCGTCAAGGACGATTTCAATCGATCTAATAGGACAATGCCGGTGCGGCGGTCTCGTGGCCCTATGCCTTTTGGGCGAAAGCCGGGCAAAAACCGAACAATATCTTGACGTTCGCAGCCCTGTTTCGCATACACCGCTGCGAAGAGGCGGATTCCGTGCACGGGATCCGTTCTTTGTCTCAACGGCCCAGGGAGGGGTTCTTTTGGGCCATCAATCGAGGAAAATCCGGCAATGACAATTATTTCCGCCGTCATCGCCTGCGGTCTGCTTTCTGTCCTTTACGCCATCTGGGCGACACGTTCGGTTCTCGCGTCCGATCAGGGCAATGCACGCATGCAGGAAATATCCGCGGCCATCCGCGAAGGCGCGCAGGCCTATCTGGCGCGCCAATACACCACCATCGCCTTCGTCGGCTTGGTCGTGCTCGTGCTCGCCTGGTGGTTGCTTTCCATCACCGCCGCGATCGGCTTCCTGATCGGCGCCGTCCTGTCGGGCGCCGCCGGCTTCATCGGCATGCACGTTTCGGTGCGGGCCAATGTGCGCACCGCGCAGGCCGCATCCAACAGCCTCGCCGCCGGTCTCGACATCGCCTTCAAGTCGGGCGCCATCACCGGCATGCTGGTCGCGGGCCTGGCGTTGCTCGGCGTGTCGATCTACTACCTCATCCTCACCCACTTCATGGGCCTTCAGCCCAATGACCGCATCGTCATCGACTCGCTTGTTTCGCTCGGCTTCGGCGCGTCGCTGATCTCGATCTTCGCCCGTCTCGGCGGCGGCATCTTCACCAAGGGCGCCGACGTCGGCGGAGATCTGGTCGGCAAGGTCGAGGCCGGTATTCCCGAAGACGATCCGCGCAACCCGGCAACCATCGCCGATAATGTCGGCGACAATGTCGGCGACTGCGCCGGCATGGCCGCCGACCTGTTCGAGACCTATGCTGTGACGGTCGTCGCCACCATGGTCCTCGGCGCCATCTTCTTCGGCGGCACCGCCGTCCTGGGTGCGGCGATGCTTTATCCGCTCGCCATCTGCGGCGCCTGCATCCTGACCTCGATCGTCGGCACCTTCTTCGTCAAGCTCGGCTCCAACGGCTCGATCATGGGCGCACTCTACAAGGGCCTGATCGTCACCGGCCTGTTGTCCATCGTCGGCCTCGGCGTCGCCACCTCGGTTACCCTGGGCTGGGGCGAGATCGGCACCGTTGCCGGCATGGCTGTCACCGGCAAGAACCTGTTCATCTGCGGCCTGGTCGGCCTCGTGGTGACCGGTCTGATCGTGGTGATCACCGAATACTACACCGGCACCGGCAAGCGTCCGGTCAACTCCATCGCCCAGGCGTCGGTCACCGGCCACGGCACCAACGTCATCCAGGGCCTTGCGGTCTCGCTGGAATCGACCGCGCTGCCGGCGATCGTCATCGTCGCCGGCATCATCTCGACCTATCAGCTCGCCGGCCTCTACGGCACGGCGATCGCGGTCACGACGATGCTCGGCCTTGCCGGCATGATCGTTGCGCTCGACGCTTTCGGCCCGGTCACCGACAATGCCGGCGGCATTGCCGAAATGGCAGGCCTGCCCAAGGAAGTGCGCCAGTCCACCGACGCGCTCGACGCGGTCGGCAACACCACCAAGGCGGTGACCAAGGGCTACGCCATCGGTTCGGCCGGTCTCGGCGCATTGGTGCTGTTTGCCGCCTACTCGAACGACCTGAAGTTCTTTGCCGCCAATGGCGACAAATTTCCGTACTTCCAGGGCATGGGCGAAGTCTCCTTCGATCTCTCCAACCCCTATGTCGTCGCGGGCCTGATCTTCGGCGGCCTGATCCCGTATCTGTTCGGCGGCATCGCCATGACGGCCGTCGGCCGTGCGGCGGGCGCCATCGTCGAGGAGGTGCGCAAGCAGTTCCGCGAGGATCCGGGCATCATGGCCGGCACCTCCAAGCCGAACTATGCCCGCGCGGTAGATCTTCTGACCAAGGCGGCGATCCGCGAGATGATCATCCCGTCGCTGCTGCCGGTGCTGGCGCCGCTCGTCGTCTATTTCGGCGTGCTGCTGATCTCGGGCTCGAAGGCGTCCGCCTTTGCCGCCCTCGGCGCCTCGCTGCTCGGCGTCATCGTCAATGGCCTCTTCGTCGCCATCTCGATGACCTCTGGCGGCGGCGCCTGGGACAACGCCAAGAAGTCCTTCGAAGACGGCTTTGTCGACAAGAACGGCGTCAAGCACCTCAAGGGTTCCGAAGCGCACAAGGCCTCGGTGACCGGCGACACGGTCGGCGATCCCTACAAGGACACCGCCGGTCCGGCCGTCAACCCGGCGATCAAGATCACCAACATCGTCGCGCTCCTGCTGCTGGCGGTGCTCGCGCACGGCTAAGCCATCGGCCCCAAGACAAAACCCGCGGGGAGCGATTCCCGCGGTTTTTTGTTGCGGCGATGACCGGCCGCGCTTCAGTTCGCCCCTTTGGCGAGGCTCTCGCCGCTAGCCTTGCCCCACTGATCCCCGCAACAAAAACCCGCAGGATTGCTCCCGCGGGCTTTTGGTCGCCTGAGATGGTGCTGCCGCCTTCAGGGAGGAAGGCAGGTCTGAGATCAGGGAGTGCCGCCGCCCGGGATGCCGGGGGCCAGCTTGCTGGCGCCGTTGATGATCTGGCTGAGGAAGTTCTGGTCCTTGCCGCCGGTCGGCGTGGTGCGCGAGATGAAGTCGAACACCTTGCCGTCCTTCAAGCCGTATTTGGCGATCTGGGTGACGCGACCGTCGGCGCCGAAATAGACCGCCAGGACCTTCTGGTCGACAAGCCTTGGCTTGTCGAAGGCAACGTAGCGCTTGCGCGTCTGCGAGATGTAATAGAACGCCTCGTTGTCGAAGGTCGCCGTCGTCGATGGCGTGCCGAGCGCCAGAAGCACCTGCTCGCGGCTCGAGCCGACCGGCACCAGGTCGATCGCCTGCTGGTCGATGACGTAGCCTTGCGTCAGGGTCTCGCTCGGGCTGAGGTCACCGATCATCTTGGAGGTGTGGCAGGCGGAGAGCGCCGAAATGATGACCAGCAGCGAGATCGCGCCGGCAGGCCTGGACGAGAAGGTCGACTTGAAATTCAGCGCGCGCAACAACAACTCCATTAGCTGGCCGCAACTTGCGCTGGGCCGCAAAACCGGTAAACCAGCTTGCCGGCCGATGCAACAAGGCCACTTCAACAAACGGTCCCCGGGAGACCATCCCCAATGTTCCAGCGCTTTTTTGGCCGCGAACGCCAAGCCAACCGCGCTATCACCGAGGCGCTTTACGCACAAATCGTGGCGGCGGCGCGGCAGACTGTGTTTTATTCCCACTGGAATGTGCCCGATACGCCGCTTGGCCGTTTCGAGATGCTGTCGCTGCATATGTTCCTGCTGCAGCACCGGTTGCGCGGGCAAGACGGAGCGGCGCAAGAGGTTGCCCAGGTGCTGATCGACGAGTTCTTCCTCGACGTCGATCATTCGCTGCGGGAGTTGGGCATTGGCGACGTTGGCGTTCCCAAACGCATGAAAAAGCTGGCAAAGATGTTTTATGGCCGAACCGCCGCCTATGACGATGCCCTGGCAAGAAACGACCATGACGGGCTCACCGCTGCCCTTGCTCGCAATGTCCGGCCCGACGCCGGCGCCTGGCCGGAAGCGTCGCTGCTGGCCAACTATGTCACCGACGCCTGCAATCAGCTGGCCGCGCAGCCAACCGAATCGATTGTCTCCGGCACGGTGGCGTTTCCCGTTGCCAACGGAGGTTGATCGATGAAACACATTGACCCGCAAAGCCCGGTATCGTTTCGCGCAAACGTCGCCCGTCTGCCGCACAAGGGTCTGCCGGTGGTGATCGAGGCCGACGCCGCGCAGCGCGCGGCGCTGGCGGCGGAGCACGGGCTGCTTTCGGTCGAAGCCTATCGCGCCGAGCTTCTGGTGACGTCATGGAAGCGCAATGGCGTGAAGGTCAGCGGTCGCGTCGAAGCCGACATCACCCAGGCCTGCATCGTCACGCTCGATCCTGTCGAAGCTCATATCGACGAGGCGATCGAAGCGCTATTGCTGCCCGAGGACTCCAAGCTCGGACGGCAGGGCTTCGATGGCGGCGGCGAGATCGTGCTCGACGCGGACGGTCCCGACAGTCCAGAGACATTTTCCGGCGACACGATCGATGTCGGGGCGCTCGCCGAACAGTTCTTCGGACTGGCGATCGACCCATATCCGCGCAAGCAGGGCGCCTCTCTGGATGCCGGTGGCGATACCCAACCGGCGGAGAATGAATTTCAGCAAAAACTGCGATCCTTGCTGCGAAAATCCTGAAAACCTCGCCCGCGACGGAAAAGTCGGTTGTGCGGCGGCCCAAAACCGTTATTTTCGCCGAACCTTCGCGATCACTAAAGCGACCTGCCGCCTAACCGTGAGATAAATACCGCGTGATCAGGATTTCCATCGATGCCATGGGCGGCGATCACGGACCAGCCGTGGTCATTCCAGCGCTCATGACGGTCGCGACTCGCCGTCCCGACATTCGCTTCGTCATCTTCGGGCGTGAGGACGTCGTGCGCCCCGAACTGGCCAAATTCCCAAAGCTGGCCGAGGTCTCAGAGTTCGTCCATTGCGAGATAGCAGTCAGGATGGACGACAAGCCCAGCCAGGCGCTGCGACACGGCCGCTGGAAGTCGTCGATGTGGAAGGCTGTCGAATCGGTCAAGGCCGGCTCGGCGGACGCCTGTGTCTCCGCCGGTAACACCGGTGCGTTGATGGCGATGTCGAAATTCTGCCTGCGCACCATGGCCACCATCGATCGGCCGGCGATTGCAGCGCTTTGGCCGACGACGCGTGGCGAAAGCGTGGTGCTCGACGTCGGCGCCACCATCGGTGCCGACGCCCATCAGCTGATTGATTTCGCCATTCTCGGCACCGGCATGGCGCGCGCCGTCTTCGGCGTCGCGCGACCGACTGTTGGCCTGCTCAACGTCGGTGTCGAGGAGATCAAGGGCCAGGAAGAAGTCAAGGAAGCGGGGCGCATGCTGCGCGAGGCCAACATGGCGTCGATGAATTATCATGGCTTTGTCGAAGGCGACGATATCGGCAAGGGCACGGTCGACGTTGTGGTGACGGAGGGCTTCGCCGGCAATATCGCCCTGAAGACGGCGGAAGGCACGGCGCGCCAGATAGCGGGTTATCTGCGCGCCGCGATGAGCCGCACGCTGATGGCCAGGATCGGCTATGTCTTCGCCAAGGGCGCCTTCAACCGCTTGCGTGAAAAGATGGATGTCGGGCGCTCGAATGGTGGCGTTTTCCTGGGATTGAACGGGATCGTTGTGAAGAGCCACGGCGGAGCCGACTCGGATGGCTTCGCCGCGGCGATCGAACTGGCCTACGATATGGTTCGCAACAATCTGCTCGACCGCATCGAGGCCGATCTGGATCTGTTTCATGCGCGCAATCCGCATACTCAGACATCTAGGAAATCCGACGTCGTTATCGACGCAAAGGAATAGGAAAGAACTTTGATCAGATCAGTCGTGCGCGGCACGGGCGCTGCGCTGCCCCGCCGAATCATGAAGAATGCCGATTTCGAAGGCATGGTGGAAACCTCCGACGAGTGGATCGCCCAGCGCACCGGCATCCGCCAGCGCCATATCGCGGCTGATGACGAGACGACGGCTTCGCTGGGGGAAGCGGCGGCGCGTGCCGCGCTTGCCAATGCCGGCCTGACGCCTGCCGACATCGATGTGATCGTGCTGGCGACCTCGACGCCCAACAACACCTTTCCGGCCACCGCCGTCGAGATCCAGAACCGGCTCGGCATGCATCACGGTTTTGCCTTCGACATGCAGGCGGTCTGCTCCGGCTTCGTCTACGCCGTGACCACCGCCGATCTCTACATCCGCGGTGGTTTGGCCAGGCGCGTCCTGGTGATCGGCTCGGAGACATTCTCGCGCATCCTCGACTGGAGCGACCGCTCGACCTGCGTGCTGTTCGGCGATGGCGCCGGCGCCGTGATTCTGGAAGCAGGCGAGGGCGCAGGCACGATCGACGACAGGGGTGTTCTGGCGGCCAGCCTGCGCTCCGACGGTACCCACAAAGAGAAGCTCTTCGTCGACGGCGGGCCGTCGACCACCGGCACGGTCGGCCATCTCAGGATGGAGGGCCGCGAAGTCTTCAAGCATGCGGTCGGCATGATCACCGACGTCATCGAGGCGACGTTCTCACAAGCCGGCATATCAGCCGATGATCTCGACTGGTTCGTGCCGCACCAGGCCAATAAACGAATTATTGACGCTTCCGCCAAGAAGCTCGGGATAGCCGAGCAAAAGGTGGTGGTTACGGTCGATTTGCACGGTAACACCTCGGCTGCTTCCGTGCCGCTGGCGCTTTCGGTGGCCGTCGCCGACGGCCGCATCAAGAAGGGCGATCTCGTCCTTCTGGAGGCGATGGGTGGCGGCTTCACCTGGGGTGCCGTCCTGGTTCGCTGGTAAGTGCCGGACGGTCCGGTTCGGTCCTTGACCTTGCCGGATCAATTACTTAGGCTCTATCGTTGTTGTGCCGAATTTGATGTTTTGAATTGATGGGACGGTCGCATGGGGGGAAAGACACTTACGCGCGCCGACCTTGCCGAAGCTGTTTACCGGAAGGTCGGCCTGTCGCGCACTGAATCGGCCGAACTTGTCGAAGCGGTGCTGGACGAAATCTGCGAAGCGATCGTGCGTGGCGAGACGGTGAAGCTGTCGTCCTTCGCGACATTCCACGTCCGCTCCAAGAACGAGCGCATCGGCCGCAATCCCAAGACCGGCGAAGAGGTGCCGATCCTGCCGCGCCGGGTGATGACCTTCAAGTCGTCGAACGTGCTGAAGAGCCGCATCCTGCGGTCTCATCAAAGCAGCAAGGCCAAAAGCGGCAAGTAGCCTCATTTCCACCGCGCGGTTGAAAACCGTGCCGCGCCATGACGCCGGGCTTGAATATTGCTTCACAAACCGCTGAAATAAGACCCGATTCGGCAGATAGGCCGGATCATCGTCCAGCGTGAGGATTCGCCCATGGACAAGAGCCCCGACGCCTTTCGTACCATCAGTGAGGTCGCCGAAGATCTCGACCTGCCGCAGCATGTGCTGCGCTTCTGGGAAACGCGTTTCAACCAGATCAAGCCGATGAAGCGTGGTGGCGGCCGTCGTTACTACCGGCCGCAGGATGTCGAACTGATCAAGGGCATTCGCCACATGCTCTACGACCAGGGCTACACCATCAAGGGTGTGCAGAAGCTGCTGCGCGAGAACGGCAATCATTTCCTGGTCGCCATCGGCAATGGCGACATGGCTGCCGTCGAGGCGATCTCGCAGCGAAAACAGGCCGATCAGGTGCCACTGACGCCGGCAGCCCAGCCGCGCGGCATGGATGACGAACTGGTTGGCCAGCCGCGCGTCAAACCCAGTCGCCGCTTTTTCGGCCTGGGCAAGAGCGACGAGGACGGTCCGGTGCAACCGGACGCGTCGAAACTCTCGCGCGACAATCGCGCGCTGCTGCAGGAGGCGCTGTTCGACCTCCTGGAATGCAAGCGCCTGCTCGACCAGGTGCGCTGACCGCGCCGCAGGGAGCGACATCGATATTTCGAAAGCCGGAACCCGTCTTCCGGTGAGGCGTTACGTTTCCTTCTTCAAAGCAAGGAGAAACGTCATGGCATCATTTTCGACCTTCTCGGACATCGACCTCGACAAGCAGGTCGCGGCTCTCACCAGGGACTTGGCCAGCCTGAAGAAGGCCGTGTCGAGGCGAGGCGGCGCCTACTACGAAGACGGTCGCGATGCCGCCCTAGACACCTATTCAGATCTTGCGGGGCGTCTGCGGGATGCGATGCCGGCGATCCGCAAACAGGGCAGGGTGATCGAGAAATCGGCCCGCGACCATCCAGCGGCTGCCGCCGCGGTCGGCCTTGTGGTGGTCGGTCTCGTTGCCAGTCTGCTGTTCAGCCGGCGCTGAGGACCAAGCGCTCCGGTCGTCGGACAGGGAATTGGAGGAACGAGAAATGTCGGCTCGCCCTGCCAAGAGAAGACCAGCCTTGAACAAGAAGCCAAGGCCGGTCCTCTCGTTGGCAGCCTGGTATGCTTAGTATGCCTTCTTCACGTGGTGGTAGTGATGATGGTAGTGATGTCGGTGATGGACGGGGTGATAGGGATGATGATGATGACGATGATGCTTTGCCATCGGGGCTGCATCCGCGCTCGTCGCGCCGATCACCGGCACCGTGAAAGCAAGAGCAACTGCGAGCCCGAGGGCTGAGAGGAGGGACTTCTTCATGGATCGTTTCCTTCTTTAGCAGGCAGGTCGATGACCCGATCGCCGCGAACGGGATTACGCTCCTGAATTTTTTCGTCAGTATTTCCCGATTGTAGAATTTTGTTTCCGGACTGTTTCTGCGGAATCCAAGCTCCCACCATCATCATCGCCAGGCCGAAAAGCTGCTCTTTACCGCCTCTTCCGCCTACCGCTTACATCGGCGGAACCACGCCATTGTTTCCGACCACGACGCGGCCGGAACTCAGCGTGCCGTCAGCCTCGCGCTGAGCGGCGACGAAGACCGTCGCACCTGGCCTGAGGTCGGTCGGCGTGGCCGGCGCGAAGGTCACGACAGGCGTGGTGTCGGGTATCGAGATCTTCTTCGTCTGCCCATTGTCGTAGGTCAGCGTGACCGCTCGGCCGTTTATATCGGTGACGTCGGCGACGGTGCCGTTGGTCATGCGGCTGTTTGGCTGCAGATCCCAGGGCCGGTCGCCCTCACCGGTGCCTTTCAAAGCGGCCGGAAAGACCACCACCTCCAGTGCGCCACTGCCGCCATCGGCTTTCGACACGGAGGCGATGCCGAGGAAGTCGCCTTGCTTGATGTCCTTCATGGAGGCGCTGGCAACGCCCGAAATATTCCAGCCGGCATTGAGCTTGATCGCGGCGATATCGCCCTGGCGGGTTTTCACGGTGAGCAGCGACGGCTCGAAACCGACCACGGTGCCGCGCACGCGCACAGTATCCGCCGTGTGAGCGCTGCTGATACCGGCAACGGAAAGGCTGGAAATCGTGCCCAGCACGACGATGAGTGTCTTCAAGTTCATTGCAGAGATCCTTCCGGGAACGGCCGGCTGGAACCGGATGGTTTCATGCCAGCGACCCTGGGATAACGAACGGGCGCGGCGAAACTGCCGAACAAAGCGCGATGGGACGGTCAAAACAACTTGATCTTGGCGCGATCCGGCCGCGCATGCCGCCTGGTTCACGATAGCGTGACGGTCAGTTTGGTACTTGGCAAATCGCTAGCGAGCGGGCATCTTCCCGATCGTCTCAGGCAACATCGTGATTTGATCAAACTCTTTCAGCCCACGGAGTTGCCAATGCCCCACAATGCAAAAAACCAAGCCCTCTCCGAACCGGTAGCCAATGAGATCGGGCCAGATTACAGCACCCTTAGAGCGATGCGGGAGACCCGCGGCTACAGTGTGGAAGAGCTTTCCCTGACATGTGGTCTGGCTGCCGACGAGATTGAGGATATCGAGAGCGGCAAGGTGACCGATCCGTCGAAGATGCGTCGTATTGTGTCCGCGCTTCGACTTCCGCAGGACACCCTGATCGCTTCGGCCGTGCACACGCCGGCCGCGCAAGGTCGATCCCTGGCATAAACCGACATCAGGCATGCCCGACAACCCGCCAAGGTACCCTTGGCGGGTTTGTTTTTGTTGGTGCCGCAGCCGTCCTGCCAGCCTGGGGCTTGCCGATTTGTGCAGGGCGCGTGTTTATACGCGCGGCGGCTCAGTCCGCTGCCGGTCGCATTGGCTTTCCACAAGTTTCGAACCGTGGGTTTTCGATATGAGCCTGGACTCCGTTCGTGCCTTCTTCGCCGCCCAGGCGCCCGACATCGATGTCATCGTGACCGAGGTGAGCTCGGCGACAGTGGCGCTGGCGGCGCAGGCGCATGGCGTGCTGCCGGCGCAGATCGCCAAGACGATCTGCCTGCGCGTCGGCGATCGCACCATGCTGGTGGTGACCAGCGGCATCGCCAGGCTGGACAACCGCAAGTTCAAGGACCAGTTCGGCGGCAAACCGCGCATGCTCGACGCCGCGGAGGTTGTCGAGGCAACCAGCCACCCGGTTGGCGGTGTCTGCCCGTTCGGCCTGCCGGCGCCGCTGCCGGTCTACTGCGACGCGTCGCTGCGCGATTTCGACGAGGTCGTGCCCGCCGCCGGCGCCACCAACGCCGCCGTGCGGCTCAGCCCTCAGCGCATGGTCGACCTCACCGGCGCCGAATGGGTCGATGTCTGCCAATAGTGGTCGAGCGATGCTCTACACCCGGGTAACACGATACGCCTGAGTTTCGCTCCGAGGTCAGGAAATCTATCCACGAAGGCGCACCTGCTCCCTGAGCCCAGGCGGCTCTGGGTAAGGCACCGCTCGGCTCTGGCCGAGCGTCCGACGCGACCTTGGTGAAAGCTTCGCGATCGGTCGGCCCCGACGCGCCGGCAAATCCCGGCGCGAGGAGCATGTCACCAGCCCCGATTTTCGTTGAGCCAGCATGCGCCAGACAGCCGAATTGGAGTGGGAGACCAAGGAGCCGTTTGGCATCAAGGGGCGGGCGATGACCGACAAAGGGCGCGCATACCGGTGAGGGTTTCTTCCATGGAGCGGCCCAGCGGCTTGGGTCGTAGTGGGGACTAGCAGCGGTGGCCGCTGGGCCTGACCAGTCTGGCTCGAGGAAGCGCTGTGCTGGCTGACCCGAAGCGTGCGCTTACTCCAATGTAAGAGCCAGAGCGCATCCGCATGAAGGGCTACCGCCGAAAGGTGTAGTGTCTCAAGCGCAAGGTGCGCCTGACGAATTCCAGCGTCATTTCCGCAGCCTCATTCCGCGCCGGCACCCGCTGCCTCACGGTGGCGGGTTTTTACGGGCACAACGGGAACAAGAGGCTGACGATTCGGTTTCCCTGTTGCAGCGCCGCGCTCTACTCCCCGGGGCCGGCAGGGGGTGGAGGAAACTGGATATGCAAAACAAAATCAAAGATCCACCGAAGGAGCCCGAGCCGAAGAAGACACCAGTCCCTCGTCGCGACAATCAAGCGCCCTCGGAGCTTGAACATGTCTATCCGCCACCGCGAGATGTGCGAGAGGCACCGGTACCAAATCCAAACGGGGACAAGAAGTCCTGACCGACCGGCACACGCGGACGATGCGCCCGCCGGCTCGCCCCCGAAAGGGAGAGTGTTACCCCTTGCGTTACCCTGGATGGAAAATGCGCTGGAAAATGAAGGTGGACTTTTGGGGGCAAGTCCTTGTCTTAAAATGGTCGGAGTGGCCGGATTCGAACCGACGACCCCTTGACCCCCAGTCAAGTGCGCTACCGGGCTGCGCTACACTCCGGACCGCGGAAAGCCCTATATTCTCAAGGGTTCCAGCGCAAGGCCCCAATCTGACAAAATCCACAAAACTAGAACAAATGGTGTCCCGGTGTGCCTTGGGTGGTCAAAAGTCACACCGAAAATCACACCGGAAGTTCCTGTTGTGTTCCTGGAGATTCTTCCCCACCGTGTTCCACTTCGGCAGGCACTGCTCGAGATTCGAAAGATACCGGCATCTTGCCGGGATGGAACCGACTTCTCGAATTAGTTTGTTTCGTATGGCCCACTGGAAGTCAGCGAAACTGTCAGCTGGAATGACAAATGAACCAGGCCCTCCGATGACGTGCCGCTCATAATATTCCTCAGTAGTCTCGCCATTTTCTATTTCGGCTCCGATCGGCAGGCCGTTGATGACGATTGCTTTCTGAAGCGCTCTCTGGCGGCTGTCCGCAAGCGACGATCCATCATTGTTTGTTCCGTCGCCTGAGACATCGATGACCCTGCGCAAAGTCGGGACCGGAAGTTTTTCAAAAGCATCAACAGATGCGTCAATGGCATATGAAATGGACGTTTTCGATCCGTGCGGACCGAGGTATCGCCTGTCCGACTTTTTCCGGATGGCATCTGCGATAGTGGCGGCATCATTTGCGTCAGCGAGAATGGTCCAGTCCACCCGAGTTTCCAAGGAGCCGAAGCTCGACCATTCGACGAATGTGACAGCTATTTTGCCGTGCATACCTCTTTTGATTATCTTGAGCACGCTGGACGATTCCAAAGCAGCTGCGTAGCTCTCGCGTTGTAAATCTGCTTCGATTTGGTTGATTGAGCCGGACATATCGGCTGCAAGGACAATAGCGACGTCGACCGCCATCGACTCTTCACGGAGCAACTTCTCGCTGGCGCTGACGGAACCATCATGAATAGACTGGTCAGCGATCACCAGAATTCCTAACAGCCCCGCGGTCAAAACAGAAAACGAGAGAGTTTCCATCTTCAATCGCCCTCGCAGGCGTGCCTCAACGCGCTTCACAGGAAACACAAGCGTCGCCAGGTGTGGTGTCGTCACGCGCCTCACATAGGTGAATGCGGTCAGCGTGCAGATATCGCTGCAACTCTTATTTGTGCTTCTCGACGAAAGCTTTGCATGCGGGTGACAGCTGATCGATCATGCTTTGAAGATCACATTTGCCGATTGGTGTCATTGGGCAAAGCCGTTTGTAGTCGGGTCTGCATTCCTTGCCTTGGAAGTTTTTGAAGGCTTTTGCCTCGGCGGTGACGGTGTCCAAAAATATTCCCGAGCATGCTAACAACAGCCCTAACCACAAATACTTCCCCATAACCCTCTCCACTTGTTGCTTCGCAAGCTCGATCAAGTAAATTAGAATATGCTAATGGACAGCGTGCTGCAAGCCGTCTAACCGATGAAGAGCTGTTGATTCTAGTCGGCGATCGGGTCGAACGATATCGCAAGCTCGGCAACACCACCGCTCAGTTCGGCTCCGACGACTGGCGCACTCTCGCACGTGCAATGTGCATATCCGAGCATGAGGCTCTTGCTCGCGTTGCCGAGCGCGATGAAACTGCCTCAACCCACCAAGGCGCGCCGATCGATTTCGTCGACGGTCCTGACCCCAGTGAGCGCCATTGTGACATCCAGTTCCTTCCGGATAATCTCGATCGCCCTGGCGACGCCTGCCTGGCCGCCGGCGCCCAAGCCGTAGATGTAGGCGCGACCAATCATGCAGCTCTTGGCGCCGAGCGCGAGCGCGCGCATCAGGTCTTGTCCGGAGCGAATGCCACCGTCGAACAGGATCTCAATCTCTGAGCCGACTGCGTCCGCGATTTTGGGAAGTAGCGAGATCGACGACGCACCGCCGTCCAGTTGCCTGCCGCCGTGATTGGACACGACGATGCCTTCGACACCGGTCTTGCTCGCGAGCTTGGCGTCCTCCACGTCGAGAATGCCCTTGATGATCAGTTTTCCTGGCCAGATGCTCCGAATCCATTCGACATCTTTCCAGTTCAGGGTGGGATCGAATTGATGCGCGATCCATTCCGCCAGCGCTGTGACCCCCTCCTCATCCTTTACGTGGCCGGCGAGATTACCGAATGTCCAGCGCTTTCCAGTGAGCACGCGATAGACCCAAGCCGGCGTGGTTGCCATATCGATGAGGTTTCTGATCTTAAGTGACGGCGGAACTGAAAGGCCGTTCTTGATGTCAGCGTGGCGTTGCCCGAGTATCTGCAGATCAACGGTGAGCACCAGAGCGCTACATTTAGCGGCGGCAGCGCGCTCGATGAGGGAGCGTGCGAACCCCCGGTCCTTCATAACATAGAGTTGGAACCAAAACGGCTTCTCTACTGCACCGGCAACGTCCTCGATCGAGCAGATCGACATCGTGGCTAGGGTGTATGGAATGCCCGCGAGTTGAGCGGCGCGACAGGCGAGAATCTCGCCATTGCCGTATTGAAGTCCGCCGATTCCGATCGGCGCCAGCGCGATCGGGAGCGAGGCTTTCTCGTTGAGGATTTTCGTGCTGGTGTCGCGTTCCGAAACGTCAATTAGCACCCGCTGACGGAGCCTTACGCGTTCCATGTCAGCGCGGTTGGCGCGCAACGTCTCTTCCGAATATGAGCCCGCCTCAGCATAGCCGAAGAAGGCGCGAGGAACTTTGCGATGAGCTGCCCGCCGAAGGTCTTCGATGCAGGTCATTTTCTTCATCGATGAAGCTACCGGCGATGACGTGGCCTCCCTGCGAACGTGTGCGTATGTGGGCTTGCAAGACTGATCCTTCATCGGCTTTCCACCGAAAGCACGTTCGCAAGCAGTTCTGAGGATTTCTTCGTCACCGTCACGCATGAAGATCATCGCCCCGGATACCCCATATCATTCTCTCGATAACTACTACTCGGCCGCTCCGATGGGAGGACCCGGGCGCCGGAAGAAACTCGCCCGACACGCGCTACCAGCGCGCACAGGCCAATCGCGGAAGTCCAGAGATCGAACCGGCGGATCGTCGATGCCCGCCTGGCCCGCTGTTTCTCAAGATAACGCGCAAGCGCAATATCTTGGCGAAGGGGCACAACCTCGTCGCGCGGCTGCGGATTTTGCCAGGGATCATCATGCCAGATGGGCCACTCGTTCGGGTGTAGCATAGCATCCTCCTGAGACAGGCCTGCCTCGTCGGGACAATCTCCTCCACCGCCCGTGAGAAATGCGTTGGAACGAGCGTGATGAATTCGTGAAAAGCGTCACGCCGGCAAAATCGCGGTTGAAATAAGGGCAGCTAGGGGAAATGATTGCCGGTAGAGCTATGGCTGTGGCGGATTCGATGACGCACTCTCATCTCTGTCTGCTCGGTGGTTTCGATTTTGCCAGCGATGTAGCGACGGTTCCGCTCCTCAGCCGCAAGGCGCGTGCCATGATGGCTTACCTCGCCCTGCAGTCCGGACACTCGCAGTCCCGCGAGAAGCTCGCTTCCCTTTTGTGGGGTTGCAACAGTGAATCCCAGGCCCGGACGAACCTGCGGCAGGCCTTGTCTGCCGTCAGGAAGGCGACGCACGCATCCGGGGGCGGGAGGTTCCTCACCGGGGGCGACACCATCAGCCTTAATCTCGACGATCTCGATTTCGATGTCGCGCGGTTCGAGGCGCTGGCCGCGGGCTCCGCCCCCGAGCAACTCGAGCAGGCGCTTACTGTCTATCGTGGCGACCTCCTCGAAGGCTTCGGTCTGAACGAGGAGCCGTTCGAAGACTGGCTGAGGTTAGAGCGCGAGCGATTGAGGGCAATCGTGATCGCGGTGCTGGAGAAGCTGGTCGCCCACCATTCCACAACAAGCGATCTTGCATCATGCGTTCGGGCGGCGACGCGCTTGTTGGCTTTGGAACCGCTACGGGAAGACATCCACCGCGCCCTGATGCGGGCCTATGTAGCCCAGGGCCGCGTCAACCTAGCCCTGAAACAATATGAGCGCTGCCGCGATGCCCTGCAGCGGCAGCTCGATTTGCGGCCCGAGGCCGAAACCCGGAAGCTGTATGACGACCTTCGGGCGCGCCGCATGACATCGGATGCGGCTTTTCCAATACCCAGAGGTTCAACTTCGCCACAGACGCGATCCCAAGCCGATGAGCGTCCGGATTTCTCAGGTCAGTCCGTCAGGCCCCCAACGCACTACGTCAAATCGGCCGGGATCAACATCGCTTATCAGGTGACGGGCGACGGGCCGATCGACATGATCTATGTGCCTGGTTGGGTCTCCAACCTCGACCTGGCCTGGGCCGGGCCGCGGCTATCACATGTGCTCCAGCGCCTCGGCAGCTTCTGCCGTCTGATCCGCATGGACAAGCGCGGCACGGGTCTGTCCGACCGCAATGTCGGTTTGCCGACATTGGAAGAGCGGATGGAAGACGTGCGGGCGGTGCTGGATGCCGTCGGCTCGAAGCGCACGGTTCTCTTCGCCAGCTCCGAGGGCGGCCCGATGTGCATGCTGTTCGCTGCGACCTATCCCGAACGCACGGCAGCGCTCGTGCTGAACGGCGCTTATGCCCGCGGCAGATGGTCGAACGATTACCCCTGGGCAAGGACAGCCGAGCAGGTGGAAGAAGACCTCACCGTCGTCGAGAGAGAGTGGGGAGAGCCGGCTGACATGAGCAACGCGGCGCCCAGCCTGATGAACGACACTGTCGAGAGAGAATGGTTCGCCGCCAACTTGAGGAATTCAGCGTCGCCTGCCGACGCGATCGCGCTCTGGCGCTGGGGAACCGAAATCGATGTTCGCAACATACTGCCTGCTATTCATGTTCCGGCACTGATCATGCAGACGACGGGCGACCGCTGGGCGAGACGGGAAGAAGGACGCTACCTGGCTACGCATATCGAAGGCGCCCGATACATCGAGTTTGCCGGCCGGGATCATGTGATCTGGGGCGAGAATTCGGATCGTATCGTCGACGAAATTCAGGCTTTCGTCACCGCCGGGCTGCCGGCGGCGCCGGTCGAGCGGCTCCTGGTGTCGGTGCTGTCACTGGAGATCGACAGCGCGCCTCCCCCTGTCGATCTGATTGAGCGGCACACCAAAGAAATCCGTGGCGAACTGCTTGCTGCCGAAGGCCGGCAGATCAGACGTTCGGCAAGCGGCGTCCTCGCCGTATTCCAACGGCCGACGCGGGCAATCCAGTGCGCAATCGCGATCCGCCATCGCCTGAGGCAATCCGGTCTCGAAGTCCGCGCTGCAGTCCATACCGGCGAGTGCGAGGAGCGTGGCGATGATTTTTCCGGCATCGCGATCGAGCTGTCATCACGGCTGCTCGATCATGCCGGGCCGGGCGTGATCATCGTGTCGCGGACGGTGCGTGATCTCATGGTCGGCTCCGGCCTGGCATTCAAAGAGCATGGCGAGATGGAAGCGAGCGGGCTGCCCGGTAGCCTGCAGCTTTTTTCCGTCGGTGGGCCAGCAGACTGACCGCGGGCCCGAAGTCGGCGCAAGTTCCGCGCGGGTTTTCAACGAACCTAGCGACGCGGCGGGCCTGTTGTGCCGCGGATCACCAGTTCGACCGGCATGATACCGCTGATCCTACGATCGTAGGTTAGCGGGCGCGGCGACGGGAGGTCATTTTATCGGACGTCACAATGTTACAAAATGCCTGGTAAGTGTTTGATATTATTAATATCATCCAGAGTTCAATCCTCGCGCAGCACCAGCCTATCCATTGAATTGCTCAAGACCTTGACGGACGCCCTGAGTTCCAGTTTCCAGGAGGTGCGAAATGGCGTTGGCACGCAATCGTGTCTATCCCCGCATAATGCGATAGACAGTTGCATCACCCTCCACACCTCGAAGAGGTGCGTCAAAAGCCACGACACGATGGCCGGCAAGCATTTCGCGAACCCCGGGCGCAGAATAGAGCGCCTCAGAAATGCAGACCTGTCCGGCTTCTGCCAAGGACTGCACGCGCGCGGCGACATTCACGGTCTGGCCGAAGTAGTCGAGGTTGTCGTTGAGCGTCACGGCAATCGATGGTCCACAGTGGGCACCGATCTTGAGGATGATCCCCGGCCCGTCATGGTCGCCGTTGAAGCGATCGATTTCTTCAAAAATGTGGAGTGCAGCCGAAATCGCATCCGACGGCTGCGAGAACACAGCCATCACCGCATCCCCAATCGTCTTGACCACCGCTCCGGAATGTTGCTGAACCGCCGCGTTGACCAGAGCGAAATGCTCGCGGACCAAAGCATAGGCGTTGAGGTCGCCCAGGCGCTCATACATGGCGGTCGAGCCCTTGAGGTCGGTGAACAGGAAGGTGATCTGCCGGATGCCAAGCCCCTCCTTCTCGTCGACACGCTCGGACCGGAAGAGTTGGCGGAAGGTTTGCCGCGCAAGCAGCGCTCCACCCGAAACATAAGGGTCGAAATCGAGCGCCGGCTTGGTCGTCAGCGCGACAAGCTCGGGCGGCCAGTTGATGACAAGCAACGAACCTCGCACTGGCCCTCTATTCGCTACCTCGATGACAATCGGACCAGGTGGCACAGTGGGCAACGCCGGCAAGAAACGCTTGCCGTCATAATCGATCTTCAGAAGCGTCGGCTCCAACACCGGATCGCCTGATATTGGCACAGCGAACGCGGCCTGCGTCTGGACGTTGACGCCCGAAAGGGCGCCCGGTCCCAGGTCGGCGCGGAGCACTGTGGTGGTGCCAGGCGGCAGAAACGTCATGCCCCGAACGAAGCCGCGCAGGACGTCAAGAAAGCGAACGTCTTGCCCCGGCAGCCGCCCGTCATGTCCGAAGTGGAGCTTCCAGTGAAAATCCTCGACTGGGAGCGTCTCTGGATCGTGATATGGCAGGCGCCGCAACTTCGGCGATACCGAGAAGGTGACCTCGATGAAGTCGTCGAGGTCGGTTTCGCCCGATACGTCACACAGGCCACAGACGTAGTGGGTCTTCAGCGTGCGCAGGGCGCCGAAACTATCGAGCACCATCCCGGACTGGGGACACAGCACATCCCAGCTCATGTCGAACAAGCCACAGCGGGCGGCATGAAGGAAGAGGTCAATTGCTTCAGGCTCGGCGATTGCGCGGTCGCGAGCAAAGCTCAGCGGATTAACGCGATAGAGTGAGTGGTCGTCAGCGCTCTTGATCAGCGTCTCGAATTTCGAGATGACGCGTGGGCTCCAGGCTCGCGCCTGCTCCACCTTGGTCATCTTGCTTTCGAGAAGACGATCGTCGACTACCGTCACATCGGATCCTCAACCTTGCCTCGCGACAGGCTACCAAAGAACCAGCGCGGTGCGAATGGACTGAATTTCCTTTGTTGGCACGCGGCGCGCTGGAGCAGACGCGCCGAAACGTCCGCATCGGATGTGCGCCGTGACAACCGGCACGTCGGGAGTCACGCTCATGCTGACCCAGTCGAAGTCGACACCTAGGGTGACGGTCGCGCACGCCATGCGATTGCTGGGCGCGGTTTGGCAGGAATGGAAGCGAAAGCCGCTAGCCGCTTATCCAAGGCATCTCGATCGCCCCGAACGATACGACGATGCCGAGGGCCACAAGCGCAATGCCCAAAGCACCTTCGAAGCGTCGGCCACGCTGCATCAGCTTCTCGACGAAGACGATCAGTGTCAAAAGCAGCATCCAGGCGAGGCTCATGACGCCCGCTGCGACCAGCACTGCGAACAGAGCCCAGCAGCAACCGAAGCAATACAGCCCGTGGCGCAGCCCCATCTCGAGCGCGCCAACCCGCCCGTCGCGCCAGTGCTGCGCAACGAAAGCGAGCGGCGAACGGCAATGGCTGAGGCAAATGTGCTTGAGGGTCGTGAATTGGTAGAGTCCGGCGACGCCAAGCGTGACACCGAGCGCGAGCGGCGCCCATTTCGAACGCTGAGGTGGATCGAGGCTCGTCGCAAACTCGCTGCCGAGCTGGACCAGAACATACACGAGAAGGCCCGCCGCCACCCAGACCAGCATGTAGCCGGCGACGAAGATCCACGTCGGGACGGCCACCTGCCGTCCGCGCCTAGCCTGCGCCGCCGCGAACATAAAGATCATGGGTGCCGCGGCCGGCAGCATCATAGCCGCCATCATCACAGTCCATACAGCGAGAAAGGCGGCGATGCCGGCGAGTGACCAGCCGTCGGCCGCAATTCCGGCCATCGCCATGCCGGCCATGCCTTCCATACCCTCCATCCCGCCGCGCACCGCAATGCCCATGGGCATATCCATGCTGAAGGTCTGGTAGAGGGTGAGCGCCCACGCCGCCACTGTGAGCACGACGAGCGATGCGAGAAGGCCGAGCGGCATGCCACGCAAATTCCGGAGCCGCCACGATTTCCTGGGGAACGCGTCGGGCATCGGCACGCTCTAGTTGGGGCCGGTCCAGTCGAATGGAATGTGCTTGCTCGAGCGGGCCGTGCCCGTCCAGTCTAGCCCGAAGCCCTTGGTGCTGACTTCGACAGAACGCCCCCAGGTGGCAACCTGGCCCGGGCCGACCTCCGAGCCGGGCGGGTTGATCGTCTGCACCCGCTTGCCGGGCGGTGTTGTGGGACCGGAAAGCGCTTCCGCGCGGCCGACGACGAGGCCAGGAATTTCGACCCGCCAGGTGGCCAGGTCGCCCGCCACCTCGAAAGTGATTGGCACGAACTCCATGCCACGCATCTCGCCGACATTGGCGGCAAAGCCCGCCGGCCAGCCGCCGGCGTGGCCGCCGAAGATCGCCTGCAGGGCTTCGCGCTGCGACTCATTCGCCTTCTCGTCGAGGTACATGCCCATCACGGCCTTTGCCTCGCCGGCCCATAGATTGCCTTCGAACTCGCCGAGCGCCACCAGCGTCAGGCCGTCGAGCTTCACGTCGCCATACTGACCCTCGCGCACATGCCAGGCAAGCACGCCCTGGCAGTGATTGCCGGTTGGCCGCTGGGCGAACTCGCACGGGCAAGGGATGTCGCAACTGCAGATGTCGAACCAGTCGCCCGCGAGGCGCCATTGAGGCACTGCGTCCATGGCTCTTTCCTCCCGAAATTCAGGGCCATTTATACGTCGAAGGCCGGGCGCACTCCAGTAGTTCGCGCGTCGCTCGGTGATTTTGATGGACGAGCCCCCACGTTAGTGGTCGAGCGGTGCACACCAAGCCCGGAGATGGGTCACTTCAGGTCCCGATGTCGGCGACGACCGTTCCGGAGACAGGATCGGTGACGCCGAGGTCGCCGCCGAGATCCTCAAGCATGTCGCGCATCGTATCCAAAAGGCCAATCATCTGCGGCCGCGCCGCAGCGAGGTTGTCCATGTCGTTCCATTCACCGACGACAGAAGGTCCGGCCGCCGGTCTTGATCAGTGCGGCCTTTCGGAAGCCCTTGACGTCGAGGCTCTGAAGCGAATCCGTCGAAGGCTGCCGCATTCGCCTCCTCAGCCTATTGTCGGTAGTAGTTCCCGTCGCGCACGGTCGTGAAGTTGCGGCGATCCGACACCGGATTGAAGCCCATAGCTTAAAGATCGGAGATAACGACCTGATGCCCTGACGAAGACAGCGCCCCCTGTGCTGCGCGTGTCAGGGCGCCGTTGAAACTGTTGGGCTCGGGGTGGGCATGAACGATGAAGATGCGCACCGTAGTTCCTTCGGTTAGAATGTTTCACTTTCCAGATGCCGAAAAAGTCCGCTCGGCGACGTAGTCGAGCGAGAATGCGCCGGGGCCGCGTGTCAGCACGAGAAGTAGCAACGAGGCCCACAGAAGATGCTCGGCCCAATTCTCCGGGAATACGAAGATCTGGATTACCAACACGACACCCAGCAGCATCAGCGCGCCGAGACGCGAAAACAGCCCTAAGAAAATCAATACCGAGCCTGTAAGTTCGGCGGCAGTCGCCAGTGGCGCTGCGATCGACGGGTCGACGAACGGCAGATTGTATTCGTTGGCGAACAGCTGCAGTGTCACTGGCCAGGATGCCAGCTTGGTCTGCGCGGATTGCCAGAACACATGTGCGACCGCGACCCGGGCCGCGAGCTGGATCAGCGAGAATGGAATGCGTTCGGGCAACTTGATGATGCGCCTGTAGACGCCAACAAGGCCGCCTGGGCTAGTCGAGGAATGATCTGAAATTGCGGTCATGACTGTCTCCGTCAGTTTGAGGGGGAATTCGCGGCGACCCGCACGTCGGTGACGAGCCTGTCGCGGAACAGCCGCACAAGGGCTGAAACTAGGTCGAAGGCCGGGTCGAGCGCCAAGGCACGGCCAGTGGCATGCTCGAGGCCGAAACAGTGCTTCAGCGAATGCCAGAAGGCGAAGCTAGCGCGGTCGAGCAGAAAAAGCCGCACGTAGTTCCCCGATCGCCACAACGCCACGCGTTCGGGGCGTCTTGTCCAGGTGATGTTTTCGTCGACCGCCGTCTCCTGTTGATGCGCCATCCATACCGACAGGATCGACCAGTACGAGACGATCAGTCGCAGTGAGGGCTGGAGCAGGATATCCGGTGAGAGCCCAAGGTCGGTGTTGTCGTATTCTGCGAGGCTGCGGGGCGGCAGCGAAGCTGTATCGAGCGCCTCCGCTATGGCCCATTCGAGCCGCGCCGTTTCGGCGACGATCGGCATGTCGGACAGCGCGTCGATCGTCTTCAGGAAGCGCGGGAAGCCGGCTCCATAGCGCGAAAGACGCGATTCAACCGGCGGATACCGTCGAATGAACTCGCTCGCCACGTAACGGAAGAAGCGTTCGTCTATCAGGCGGACGGTGATGGGAAACACCGCCATCAGCGCCGCGGTGAGGGAACTGCGCGTGTTGTTTTGGTAGATGCGCAGGCGGGCCAGCGGATCGGCTTTGCCGGCGGTCAGCATTTTCGCGGAGACCATTGGTTCGATGGCAAGCACCGAGCGCGCAATGGTGGTCTGCAGGTTTTCAAGCGGCAACATCGTATCCTCCTTCCATTGGTGTCAACGCTACCGGTATGACTGCTCCGGCCTTGGCGGCAGCGAATGCTGCTAGCACTGGCATGCTGGTCCCCACGCTTTCGAAGGGGGTGAGGGACATCGGTCGGGATTTGGCTGCCTCGGCTTGTCTCGCAGCCTGCTTGCGGTTGAACATGATCGAAGCGGTGAGCATGTCGGCCCACATGGCTTCGCCAAGGAGCACATCGAGAACCGGGACATCGGTGTCCCATTCGATCAGCGTGGGGCGCGGTCCGAGCCGGCTTATGGCATGCTGATAGAGCGACCAGACTACCGGCGGCACGCGCGAGCCGTGGTCGTCGATGAGCACGGTGTCGGCTCCGACCTGATTGGTCGCATGCCCGGCAAGATGGATCTCGCCAATCGCTGCGGCCGGCAGCTCGTCGATGAATGCCTTTGCATCATATTGGAGGTTATGCGCCGAGACCTGGACGTTGTTTACGTCCAGAAGGAGACCGCAGCCGGTCCGCGCCACGAGTTCGGCCAGGAATTCTGCCTCGTTCATCGAGGAGTCCGCAAAGGCAAGGTAGGCGGACAGATTTTCGATCAGCACCTGCCGCTTTAGCGTCTCCTGGACGGTCGCGACATTGCGTGCCACGATCCCCAGCGCGTCTTCGTCATAGCGTAGTGGCAGCAAATCGTTCAGATAGGCACCGTCTGCGACACTCCAGGCAAGATGCTCGGAAACGAGATCGGGCTGGAATCGCTCACAGACCCTGCGCAGTCGCTCCAGATGATCACGGTCAACTCCTCCAGCGCTGCCCAGCGACAAACCAACGCCATGCACCGACAGCGGATAGGCTTGGCGCAGTCGTTCCAGCGCTTCGGCGGCGGCGCCGTCGCCCATGTAGTTTTCGGCATGAACTTCGAGCCAGCCTGCAGAAGGCCGCCGGGTCAGCATCTCGCCGATGTGGGGAGATCGCAGACCGATGCCCGCTGTGGCGGGGATCGCAAGATACTGAAATGCACGGGACATCGGTCGGCTCCTTCCAGGGTTGGCTCGAAGTTCTGGATCGCTCAGGCTTTCGACTTGTCGCTGCCGCCGGTGATCTTGGCGCAACTGCCGGCAGGCACGTAAAGCCAGGAATCCGGCTGGTTGTCCGCGGTGGAAGTGCCGGCGCAGGAATGCGTCGCGGTCTGGCAATCGTTCTGGCCAGCCTTGACGACGCCGTAGCACTTCTCGAACGAGAAGTTTGGCTGGGCGGCGGGACCGCTATAGGCGGCCGTAGCGGCGAGCGACGTGGCGGCTGCGAGAGCCGATCCGATGAGGGTTTTGGTGTTGATCACAGACGTGTCTCCTGGTTGCGTTCGAGGGAAAGACCGACCTTGCGGCCTGTCTGCAAGCAGTGTCCCCGATCAGCCGCCCAAGCTGAAATGCTGTCTCGGCATGGATTTGATACGCCGCCACTATGTTGGAGGAGCCCCAAGCAAAAAGCCCTCCGGCGGGGAAACCGGAGGGCTTGGCGCCTGCGTTCGTGAGCACCGCGAGCAGGCGCGGCCAGGCGGGAGGGAGGCGCCTAGACGTATCGGTTTTTGCTGTCGACGGCCGAGCGTTCGTCCACAAAAGGATGATTGACCACAAGCCAATCGTCGGCTCGTCCATGTCCTCGGTCACGCATTTCGGTCAGCTCGCCCCAGTCGGTCCAGGGCCTAGTGAACAGTGCTGCGCCAGCCCGATACTCACTGTCGAAGATGGTGTGCAGCGTCGGCTTCGGCGTGACGGGATTGGCTGTGAGGCAGCGATTCGCACATGGCGTGATGAACCCTGCGGGCTTGCCGGTGATGATCAGCCGCAGCCCAGCTTCGATCGACTGGCATCGTGGCAAAACCGAAATATCGCCATCGCCCCAATAGATTTCGCCGTCGATCTCCACCGCCGGGAAGCGGAATGGGATTGTGGCCGCTGCTAGGACCGCTTCGATCGACAATTGGTCGCTTGGGAACATCTTCACGGTGTCGTTGCGAGCATTCGAAACCAGGATATTCAATTTCACCGGGCAGTTTTTCTTGCGGATCTCCTCAATGTCGATTGATTGTTCCAAAATCGGCTTCAGGGGATTGGCGGTATCAGCCTTGAACATCGATGCGTGACTGACGCGTCGCCAGAAGTTGGTCAGGGCCGTCCGTGCGCCACGTCGACCGCCCAGGGCCAGCCCATAGGCCAGCACTGCCGCCTCCATCGCGCCGAACCCAGACGAGGTGATGCTGCCTATGGCAAGGTCGGGCTCATCCAGCAAGCGGTCGAACACACCCCAGATAAAAGCGCCGTGCGCATCGCTTGCCAGCACTATGTCGATGAGTTGGCTCTCTTCCATTGCAGGGCTTGCCTCAGCAATGATGGCCTCATTGGTTCCGATTCGAGTCTGGACGTGCATTTTCAGTCTCCTCCCAAAACGCCAGGGCGTCTTATGGAGAGACTGCCCGACCTGCCTTTTGTCGCGAAATGCCAAGGTGGCATGAAGTCCATAGGCAGATTGCATTGGCTGCAATTCCCAGCGCGGCAACCTTCGTCCAAGCAAGCAGGACAACGCGATCTTGCTCGCTCTGACACCGGCGCCAAGTCGGCGGGTTGGAAACCCTTCAGCGTCTAGAGGAGTGCATCATGAGAATTCGAACTGTCTGCCTGGGGGCGATTGCTCTCAGTCTCTTTGCCGGCGCGGCGGCCGCCGATCCGCTCAGTGATTTGGTGTCATTCCCGACTTTCTACACAGATGCCGGGATGAAAACGATGAAGCCGATGGCTGATTTCAAGAAGGCCTGGCTCGCAATGCCAAAGCGCGATCGGACTGCGATGAAGAAGGCGTGCAACGACCCGGCGATGAGCAAGGCGCATGCGCCGTTCTGCGCAAACGTGTTGGCGCTCGGCGGCGCCAACTGAGCTGCCCCCTGAGCTGTCTCAGTCATCCAGGGTCGACATGATGGCGAGCACCTTGCTCGCATCATCGTTTCTGGAGGATGCGCTCCAACCGATGTCCGCTGGCGCGATAAATGCCATGACGGGCCGCTATCGACTCTATAGCCGCCGTGCATTGGCACCGCGGAACGGTTTGCGGCAGGGTCATAGTCAGCAGATGCATCATATGCAGTCAAGGGACGAGCAGCATGGACATCCATCACATCCGCTACTTCCTTGCCGTGAGCGAGACGCGAAACTTCACGCGGGCCGGCGAAAAATGCAATGTCACCCAACCGGCGCTGTCGCGTGCAATTCAGCAGCTTGAGGACGAGGTCGGCGGCTTGCTGTTTCGCAGGGAACGAAACCTCACGCATCTTACTGATCTGGGTGTCCTGCTGCGCCCCCGTTTCCAGCAGATTCTCGACGAACTGACAGGCGTGCGGCAAGAGGCATCCAGGTTCCTGTGCCTGGAAAATGCGAACCTCAAGGTTGGCGTGATGTGCACCATCGGGCCGCGCCGGTTCACCGGCCTGCTGGCCGACTTCAACAGGCGCCAGCAAGGTATCCAGCTCCAGCTCGTGGAGGGTGTGCCGGCATCACTTTCCCAGCTGCTTGAATCTGGCGAGATCGACGTCGCCATCATGGCGTCAAGCGACAGTTTTCCGGACCGCTTCGATGTCACCCCGCTCTATCAGGAGCGGTTTGTGCTGGCGTTTCCCAACGGCCATCGACTGGCCCGCAACGACAATGTTGCCATTTCCGAGCTCGACGGCGAAAACTATCTGAGGCGCCTGAATTGCGAGTATCGCGATCATCTTGCCGGGCTCTGCAACGATCGCGGCGTCAAGCTCAGGATCTCCTACGCCAGCGAGCGCGAGGACTGGATCCAGAACATGGTTTCCGGAGGACTGGGCATCTGCTTCATCCCCGAGTTCAGCGCGGTGATCCCCGGCTTGCAGGTGCGACCGGTTATCGATCCCGAGGTCTGGCGGGAAGTGTCGCTGGTGGTCGTCGCAGGGCGCAGGTTCTCGCCGGCTGCCTCGGCCTTCGTCAGCAGTGTTAAGGCGCATGGGTGGACAACCAGCGCCATACCGCTGGCAATCCGCAAAACCGCTGCGTGAAATATAGCGGAAGTTTTTTACACTCGAGGCCCGTTGTCTCGTGGCTCCCTGACATGTCCGTGCGAATGATCCACGATAGTTTTCAGGTATCGAATTGAGAGCCAGGCAGCATTTCTCTTTCGTCCATGAGCCGGGCACTCTCCTTGTCATGCCCCGCCTCCCGCGTTTGGGCACCGACAAAGGAGAAATACGACATGGCTACCAAAAAACTCAACCTGACGTTTGCGCTGGGGCTGCTCTCGGCGACCGCAGCATTTTCCGTTGCGCCGGCCTTCGCCGGAGACTGCCCGGCCGGCCAGACCGCGACCACTGACATTCAGGAGCATCCCAGCAAGCCGGTTGGCGTGACCGACGATGTGCTTTCGGCAATCGATCTCAGCCCCAAGGGAGACGCCTGGAAAGGCAACATGCTGCGTCTTCGCAAGCTCGTCGTTCAGCCAGGCGGTGTCGTGCCGTGGCATGAGCACAACGTCCGCCCGGCCAACATCCTGGTCGTCGAGGGCTCGATCACCGAATATCGCAGCACCTGCAAGGTGGGGATCGAGCACCCGGCCGGCGACGTGACCGCCGAGTTCGGTCAGCTCGCCCACTGGTGGAAGAACAATGGCAAGGTTCCCGCGGTGCTCTATTCGGCCGACGTCCTGCCGCCGGCGATGCACGAAGATCATATGATGTAAGCTTCGTCTTTTGACGACGTCTTCCCTTAACCGACCATCGAAAGCGCGTCCTCGGGCAGCCGCCTGGGGACGTGTGGCCACGGAGCCCTGTCATGACGACCAGTGAATTGACTGAACCAACGCGGCTCCGAATGGTTGCTGCAGACAGCCGGCGCTTCGGCCTGATTGCACTCATCGCGTTCCTGACGCTTGTCGATCTCTTCGCCACCCAGGCCATACTTCCGTCGCTGGTCATCAAGTTCGGCGTCAGCCGCGCCACGATGGGCTTCGCGGTCAATGCCAGCACGTTCGGCATGGCCGTGGCTGGCATCGCGGTCGCGCTTTTCGGGCGCGGCATCGATCGCCGCAACGGCATCTGGATCAGCCTGGCCGTCCTGGCGATACCGACGACACTGCTTTCGCAGACCGACAACATAATCATGTTTGCCTTGTTGCGGGTCGCCCAGGGCCTGTGCATGTCAACCGCTTTTACGCTGACGATGGCTTATCTGGCCGAGCACTTTTCATCACGGCAAACGACCAGCGCGCTTGCGGCCTACGTGACCGGCAACGTCGCCAGCAATTTCTTCGGCAGACTTATGTCGGCCGCCGTCGCCGATACGTTCGGCATTTCCACCAACTTCCTGACGTTCGCCGCCCTCAATCTGATTGGCGCGGCTCTTGTATGGTTCACGCTGCAGAAGACATCCGCAATGATGCGCGCCGACGCGATGGGCGAGCCGGCCCGCGCGGCCTGGAAAGGCCCGCTGAAAGACGCCGAGCTGCGCGCCTGTTTCGCGATAGGCTTCCTGATCCTCTTTGTGTTCATAGGCACTTTTACCTATGTGAACTTCCAGCTCGTCGCCACTCCGCTATCGCTGTCGCCGATGGCACTGGGCCTGGTCTATTTCGTCTTTCTGCCCTCCATGCTGACCACGCCGCTGGCCGGGCGCGTTGCTGCCGGCCTGGGCCCCAGGGTGGGGATTGGCGCCACGCTTGCATTGGCAATTGCCGGCCTGTTTCTGCTGCTCACGACCAGCCTGCCGGTTGTTCTTCTTGGCATGGCGTTGATCGCCGTCGGCACATTCCTGGCGCAGGCGATAGCCACCGGCCACGTCAGCCGAACTGCATCGCGCGATCGCACTGCGGCAAGCGGCATTTACCTCGCATCCTACTATGCGGGCGGACTCGCGGGGAGTTTCGTGCTCGGCCAGATCTATGACCGGATTGGCTGGACCGCATGTGTGGCGGTGCTTGTCGCTGTGCTCGCCTGTGCGGTTGCTGTCGCGCAGGTGCTGAAGACGCCGACAGTCTGACCGGCACGAACGACGCGCCGAAGCAATTCGCGCCAACGCGCAAGGCGCAGTGAATTCCAATGACCAACTGAACGTCACAACAACCGAAGGAGACTGACATGACCATCTATCTGAAAACCCTGATTGCCGGCGCTGCCATGCTGGTCGCGATCGTCGTCCCTGCCGCCGCCTCGGATGGCGTCGTCACGGTGAAGAGTGACTACTCCGTCGCGGAAACTGTTGCCCGCATCAAGAAGGATGTCCTCAAGAAAGGCATCATGTTCTTCGGCGTCATCGACCAGGCGCAGCTTGGCAAGAAAGCAGGCAACGATGTCAAACCGTCGCGGCTGGTGATGTTCGGCAATCCGGCCCTCGGCACGACCTTCATCACGGCCAATCCTGAAGCCGGCCTCGACTGGCCGGTGCGCGTGCTGGTCTATCAGACGGCCGACGGCGGGGTTTATGCCGCCTATACCGATTTCGACTGGATCGCCAAGCGCCATGGCATTACGGATCGCGTCGCCCAGTTCAAGATGGCCACTGAGGTCATCCAGTCGGTGACATCGACGATCAAAAAGAACTAAGCGCCCGGGACCCAGCTGGTTTCAGGAGCGAGATTATTCCGCGGCAGCGGCGGGCAGGGTGCTCGCCGGTTCCCCGAACCATTTCTTCTGCACCGCCTCGCGAACGAGTGCGCCGACCGCCGGCGAGTGCCTGCGGCCGCGCACCGTGACGAGATTGACCTCGCGCCAGAATTCCGGCTCGGTGATGGGCAAGCCCACGACACCTGGATGGTTGACGGAATGCTGTGGCATGAAACCGAAGCCCAGTCCGGCCGCAATCATCGACAGTGTCCAGTCATCCCGGTCGCTCCAATAGACCGGACGGACTGTCACGCCCTGTTGCGACAATATGGCATCGGCGTAGCCGGCGAATTCGCAATTGTTGCGGTGAATGTAGCTTTCGCTGTTCATGTCCCTCACGCGAACGAAAGGCTGGTTGGCCAACCGGTGCTCCGGATGGATGGCCATCACCATCTGTTCGCGGAAAAGCGGCAAGGAATGCACGTCGTCGTCGGGCGTGTTCGAAGGCAGGGCGTAGATCGCCACTTCGAGATCTCCCGCCAGGAGCCTTCGCCGCAAGCTGGTGGCGTCGGCATCGCATAGGTGCAGTTCCACGCCGGGATGGCGGGCACGCACGGACGAGATCAGTTCGACAATTTCGTCCGGTGCGATCGTGCTCATGATGCCCACCTTGAGTGGCGCTTTCTTCATGTGCACGTATTGGTCGGCGATCTGCCTGGCGAGCAGTGAATTCTCGAACACGCCCTCGAGATAGGTCTCGACCATCCGGCCGAGCTCGGTCAGGTGGGTATTGCGCCGCTCACGGTGAAACAATTCGCCACCGAACTCGTCTTCAAGCAGCTTGATGGCACGCGAAAGTGCCGGCTGGGTGACATTGCACACCTCGGCGGCCCGGGTGAAATTCAGTTCCCGAGCGACGGCCAAAAAATACCTGACTTGGCTGATCTCCACTGCACGCTCCCACATACGCGCATCGCAGCACCCTTGCCGTAGTGGCGCAGCATACTGGTTGCCGTAACGTCAAACAAGGCAGCCTTGCTCGAACCTCAGCCGGCCAAGGGGATCAGACCGCTCTGATTGGCGGCTATCGAATCCATGTCTCAACGGCATTTCCGATGCCCGTGGCGAGGGGTCATACTTTCATCAACAGACAAACACGGCGGCAGGCGGTCATGGCCAGCTCTCGCTCAGATCGAAGGACGCCACCACCATGCTCAAAGGAAAAACCGCGCTCATCACAGGGTCTACCAGTGGCATTGGCCAGGGTATCGCCGAAGCATTTGCCGCTAAGGGCTGCAGCATCATCCTCAACGGTTTCGGCGACGCCGGGGAGATCGAGAAGCTGCGGGCAAGGATTGCCGCCGAGCATGGCGTGACCGTTCGCTATGACGGCGCCGACATGAGCAAGGGTGATGCAATCACCGCGATGATGGACAAGGCGATCGCCGAGTTCGGTGCGGTCGACATCCTGGTCAACAATGCCGGTATCCAGCATGTCGCGCCGATCGACGAGTTCCCGATCGAAAAATGGGAGGCGGTGGTCGCCATCGACCTGATGTCGTCCTTCTATACTATCCGCCGTGCGCTCGGCGCGATGAAAGAGCGAAAATGGGGCCGCATCATCAATGTCGCCTCGGCCCACGCTCTTGTCGCGTCGCCCTACAAATCCGCCTATGTCGCCGCTAAGCACGGCGTCGCCGGGCTCACCAAGACGGTCGCGCTGGAAGTCGCCGAGCAGGGCATCACCGTCAACGCGGTCTGTCCCGGTTATGTGCTGACCCCGCTGGTTGAAAAGCAGATACCTGACACCGCCAAGGCACGCGGGATCACCGAGGAGCAGGTGATCAAGGACGTCCTTCTGGCTGCCCAACCGACCAAACAATTCGTGACAGTTGCTCAGGTTGCAGCGCTCTGCCTGTTCCTGGCCTCGGACGATGCAGCTTCGATCACCGGCGCAGTCATGCCGATCGAGGGCGGCTGGACGGCTCACTAGACCCCGAAATGAGGAATAAAGCCCATGAACAAGATCACTCGAAATCCGTCCGTGTCCGAAGCCGAGCCGGAGGTCGATCGTCTGGCAGGCAGTGCAGCCAAGCGCCAGACCGTATTGGTCCTTCAGGGTGGCGGCGCGCTCGGCGCCTATCAGGCCGGGGTCTACCAGGCCCTCGTCGAGGGCGGCATCGAACCCGATTGGGTTATCGGCACGTCGATCGGCGCCATCAACGCCGCGTTGATCGCGGGAAACGAACCGAAGGACCGCTTACCGAAGCTTCAGGAATTCTGGAACGGGGTCAGCCGCAGCAGCCCGCTCGACGAGTTTTTCGCGATGATGGTTCCAAGCAACATCTTTGCCAATATGGGCACGGTGATGCGCGGCATACCCGGCTTCTTCGAACCGAACCCGAGCGCGATGTTCGGGGTGAATCGCGAAGTGGGTGTGGAGAATGCCTCCTACTACACCACCGATCCGCTCAAGCGGACGCTGAATGACCTGATCGATTTCGACTATCTGAACCGACGCCATACGCGGCTGACGGTCGGCGCTGTCAACGTCAACACCAGCGAACTCAAATACTTCGACACCCGCGAGATGACATTGTCGGCGGCGCACATCATGGCGTCGGGCGCCTTGCCGCCGGCATTTCCGGCAGTCTGCATCGACGGCGAGCCCTATTGGGATGGCGGCATCTACTCGAACACGCCTATCGAAGTCGTGCTGGACGCGCGTCCGCGGCGCGATGCGCTGATCTTCGCGGTCAACATGTGGCAGCCCAGCGCCACTGAGCCGAAGTCGATCTGGCAGGTGATGGGGCGGCAAAAGGACCTTCAATTCGCAAGTCGCGGCAAAAGCCACGTGGCCCGGCAGGAGCAACTGCATCGTCTGCGCCACGTCGTGCGTGAAATGGGAAAGCTCGTCCCAGAGGAGCGGCGCGAGGATTCAATGTTCAAGGAACTCGCGTCCTATGGCTGCCCGTCAGTCATGCACCTGGTGAGATTGCTTTCACCACGCCTCGACGGCGAAGACCACACCAAGGACATCGACTTCACCCGCGCCGGCATCCGCGCCCGCTGGCAGGCCGGGTATGAGCACGCACAGCGTGTCCTGTCGGAGAAGCCGTGGGAATGCGACGTCGACATGCTGCAAGGCATCGTCATCCACGAGTCGCAAGAGTGAATTGTTGCAGCGGTCGCGCTGGAGAAAGTTACGGAGACCCCGATGCAAATCATCACTCCCGGGATGCGGCTTGTTCCAGAAGCGGTGCTAGCCAACGACGCTGCTCTTTTCCGCAAGATCGCGGAAACGCCATCGCATACGGATCGGTCGCTGCATCGCGTGGTGATCGTCGGAGGCGGCGCCGGCGGGCTGGAGCTTGCGACACGTCTCGGCCGCAAGTTCGGCAAGCGGCAGATCTCGGTCACCCTCGTCGATCGCAACCGCACACATGTGTGGAAGCCGCTGCTACACGAGGTCGCCTCGGGCACCCTGAACGCATCGACCGAAGCGATAGAATACATCGCGCATGCCAGCCGCCACCACTATCGATACCGGATTGGCGAGGTCGTCGGTATCGACCGTGCCAAGCGCCAGGCCTTCGTCGCCCCCAGTTTCGATGACGATGGCCGACAGATCATCCCGCCGCGGGTGCTTGGCTACGATACGCTTGTCATGGCTGTCGGCAGCGTATGCAATGATTTCGACACGCCGGGCGCACTCCGGAACGCAATTGCGCTCGATACAGTAAGCCAGGCCGCCCGCTTTAACCGGCGCATGATTAACGCCTGCCTGCGGGCCAACGCGCAATACGAGCAGCTATCGCCAGGGCAGCTCCATTGCGTGATCGTTGGCGCCGGAGCCACCGGCGTCGAACTGGCGGCTGAGTTGCACAAGTCGATGCGTCAGATCGCTTCGCACAATCTTGACAACATCAATTTCGACAAGCTGATCCGCATCACGATCATCGAGGCGGAGCCGCGCATCCTGCCGGCCTTGCCTGAGCACATGGCGCGTGCTTCCGCGCATCTCCTTCGCGACCTCGGAGTCCAGATACGCTGTGGGATCAAGGTCACTGAAGTGACGGCGGATGGCGTCAGGCTTGGCGACAAGATCTTTGTCGCTGCCGAGCTTGTCGTCTGGTCCGCCGGGATCAAGGCACCGGATTTTCTCAAAAATCTGGACGGTCTCGAGACCGATCGGATCAACCGCCTGATTGTCGACGATACGCTGCGGGCCAAGGGCGACGAGAACGTGTTTGCGATTGGCGACTGTGCCAACTGCGTTCTCCCCGGACAAGATAGCCCGTTGCCGCCACGCGCGCAGACCGCCCACCAGCAGGCCGACCATGTCGTCAAGGTCATCGCGGCGCGCATCAAGGGACAACCGGTGCCGGCGTTCCGCTACCGCGACTACGGCTCACTGGTTTCGCTCGCGGACTATGGCGCGTTCGGCAGCCTGATCGGCGGTTTGAAGATCGAAGGTCTGCTTGCACGGCTGATGTATCGCTCGCTCCACAAGTTGCATCTGAGGGCTGTGCACGGGTCTTTGAAGACCGCGCTGGACACGATCGCCGCGATCCTGGGGCGCCGCACCAGGCCGCGTGTCAAGCTGCATTGAACCTCGGGAGGGCAAGACGGTGGAAAACTACGATGTCGTGATCCTCGGCGGCGGCAATGCCGGCATGGGTGTGACGGTCGCGACACGCGCGGCCGGCCTGTCGGTGGCAATGATCGAGGCGCGCGATCTCGGCGGCACTTGCCCCAATCGTGGATGCACGCCGAAGAAAGTTCTTGTTGCTGCCGCGCATGCGGTTCACGACATCGAGCGCGCCGGCCAGCATCGCATCGCTGTCAGCAAACCGAAGCTTGATTGGGCGGCGTTGATCGCCCGCGAGAAGGACATCATACGGAACATTCCGGATCGCCTCGCCGGGGTGATGGCCAAGCGTGGCGTCGACGTCATCTTCGGCAAGGCCGCGTTCATTGGCAGCCATGCGATCAGTGTCGATGGCCGCAGGCTCGAAGCCAAGAACATCGTGATTGCAACCGGCTCGAAGCCCCGATCGTTGCCTGTCCCGGGGGCCGAACATATGGCCAACTCGGACGATGTCCTGAACGATCCTGTGCTGCCTCGCGATGTCGTGTTTGTTGGCGGCGGCGTCATCGCCTTCGAACTCGGCCACGTCTATGCACGTGCCGGCGCCAAGGTGACGATCCTCGAGGCGCTGCCGCATCTGCTCGGCAGCCTCGACGCCGACGCTGTCGCGCAGATCCGTAGTGAGAGCGAGCGAATCGGCATTCGGCTGTTCACGCTTGCTTGGGTCAAGCGGATCGAAAGTTCCAACAAACGCTTGCGCGTGACCTTCGCGATCGATGGCAACGAGTCCACGATAGACGCCGATCGGGTGGTGAACGGCGCGGGGCGGGTTGCCAATGTCGATGAACTCGATCTTGGCGCTGGTGTTGTCGTGCATCGCGAAGGGCGCATTGAAATCGACGAGCACCTGCGCTCGCGCTCCAATCCGGATGTCTATGTCTGCGGTGACGCCGTTTGGAATTCATCGCAACTATCACCCGTAGCGACCTATGAGGGAACACTCGTCGGTCGCAATATTGTCGACGGGCCCATCCACCGGCCGGACTACGCCCAGATACCGGCGTCTGTCTACACGATCCCGGCCGTCGCCAGCGTCGGGCTGACCGAGGCCAAGGCGAGGGAGCAGGGGTTCGCCGTCAAGGTTTACGCGAATGACATGCAGGACTGGCTGTCAGCCAGAACCCATGCCGAGACTGCCGCTTGGTCAAAGATCATCGTGGAGACGACGACAGACAAGATCCTTGGTGCCCACATGGTCGGACATGCGGGTGAGGAACTGATCCACATGTTTGCACTCGCGATGAAACACGGCATTACGGCGCCGCAATTGTCCGATGCGGTCTACAGTTTCCCGACATTTTCCGCCGACATCGGGAACATGATGTAACGAATTCGGGACGAGACGCGAACAAACAACGACTGCCGGATGCGAGAATGCATGCCGCTTATCGAAATCATGCACAAAGGGCATGGCCACGGCCGGGTGTTTTCGATGATAGGCTAGCTGCGAAATGCGAAAGTGCCCGAATGGCTGCCGATGGCGAGAATATGACGTTCGAACAATCCGTGCAGGCGGCCATTGAGCTTGATGCGCCGTTGAACGAACGGCTGAACGTGATCGCGAGGGCCGTCCGTCGCCTCAATGCCGATTTTGCCGATGCGGTCGACCGCCTGGTGGCACGCTTGCAGGACCAGGGGGCAGGAGCGATGTCGCCGGCCCCTGGCGACCCGATGCCAGCGTTCCTGCTGCCTGACGACAACGGCAAACTGATCGGCCTTCCGAGCATCCTGCAACAGGGCCCTGCCGTCATAACCTTCCAGCGTGGTCACTGGTGCCCCTATTGTCGTTTGAACGCCATAGGCATCGTCGAGGCCCATCAGGAGATCGCAGCGCTGGGCGGCCAGGTGGTCGCAATCATGCCCGAACGGCGCAAATTCGCGAAGGCCATGAAGGCTGCCGTCGGCGCCGAGTTTCCATTCCTGACCGACATGGACAATGGCTATGCCCTCTCGCTCAACCTTGCGATCTGGATCGGGGCCGAGATGGAGCGGCTGATGGGCGTTGCCTATGATCTGCCAAACTATCAAGGTAACAGCAGTTGGTTTCTGCCGATCCCCGCCACGTTCATTGTTGGCATGGACGGGCTGATCACGGACCGGTTCGTCGATCCCGACTACCGTCGGCGAATGGATATCGATGACCTGATTGCGGCGCTCAGGCGGGCTCGCTGACGCCAAATGGCGACCAGTCCGTCGAGCGCAGTAGATTGAGCAGTGTCGTGGCGACCGGCGACCGGTGACGACCGGCGACCGCATAGATCGAGACGATCCGCGAAATTTCGACGTCCCGTAGCTTGAGCCTGCGGATATTTGCCGACCGAGGCGCTGTCGCCGAGACGAAGCCCACGCCGGCGTTGGCTTCCAGCAGCGCCAGCAGATCGTGGTCGGTCTCGATTTCATGCGCGGTCCGTGGCGTCAGCCCTTTCGCAGCGAGGCAGCGCGACAGTTCCTCGCTTGTCTCCCAATCGATCCGGCTGAGGAACGGCTCTGCTGCAAGCTGGCTGAGCGCAACGTCGGATTCGTTGCGACGGGCAAGCGGGTGATCGGAATTGACCACCAACTCGATTTCCTCCTGGAAAAGTGGCCAGATGTCGAGCCGATCCCAAGCCGGCCCGAGTGGGCCAGCCACCGCCAGCTCGACGTCGCCATTTTTCAGTGTTTCGACCACCGTCGTCGGCGAGCCGCGGCTGATCTTGAGATGGACACCGGGATAGGCGCGGAAAAGCTCGCTGAATGGCGAAACCAGAAGCGCTATGTTGACGCTGTTGGAGATGGTGACGTTCAGAGGCGCCACGTCACTGCTCTGCACGGCTTTGGCGAGTGACTTGGCGGAACTTGCTGCATCGTAACACTGCTGCAGCAATGGCAGCATGCGTCGCCCAAGTTCAGTCAAGTGGGAGTGCTGGCGCTCGCGCCGAAGAAGCTCGCCACCCAACTCGTCTTCAAGCGTTTTGATGGCGCGTGTCAGCGCAGGCTGGGTGACATTGCACTCTTCAGCCGCCCTGGTGAAGTTCAACGTGCTGGACAGGGCCAGGAAATAGCGGACCTGCTGCATTTCCATGAATTTTCGCCCCCTCAGCGAAATCCGATTCGTCAGGCATAGCTAATTTCTGCGCATGCTAACGCAAGAGGAGGCCGAGGCAAAGGCGGGGACTTGTGGCGGCGCAAGCGGTGCACCGGGCACCCTGAGTGCCCGCCGGCTCTACCGGCGGGTTCGTCAGCGTGGCTCCTGTCACATCGCCATTTTTTTACATTCGGCCTGGGCCTTCTTGGACGATGTGTCGATCATGTATGCCTTGCCCTTGGCATCTGTCATCATCATCATGCAATGCTTGATCGGCTTCGCCATCTTCATCATGTCGGCGCCCATTTTTGCATCGGGCATCATGGTTCCCATATGCCCATCGGGCATGATGGCCATCACCTCTCCACCCTTCATCATGGTCATCGTCCCCATTGCGTCCTCGGCGAAGGCCGGCGAGGCGGAAAGGCCGATGAGACCGGCAATGACGGCGAGCTTGATCGAGTTCATTCTGCATACTCCCATTTCGAAGAGGCATAGTTGCCCCTTTCAGGTTCGCCACTGCATTTGGGAAAGCTACATCAACACGAACACGTGATCCCTGCGGGCCGAATCCCTCGAGCGTTGACACGAGAACCTTTTGACAATTCAACCGATGCCGGGTTTAGGGATCAATATGGCCGGAACATCCCGAAAATACCCCATGCTGCGGCGTTCGCGCGCGATGTGGGCGGCGCGGCGCGTCTGGCAGCCGCGCCTGGTGTTCTGGGCCGGTGCGGTCTCGATCGGCGTCATCAGCGTGCTGTTCGCGGTGCTGGCCGATAAGGCGCAGGCGTTATTCCACGTCATGATCGGCGATCATGGCGGCTGGCGCTGCTACCTGCCGCTCATCGTCACGCCGCTCGGCTTCCTGCTGTGCGCCTGGCTCGCCCATGCCTTCTTTCCGGGCTCGCAAGGCAGCGGCATTCCCCAGGCAATCGCCGCCCGCCACCTGCGCGACGACGACGACCGCAGCCACATTCTGTCGCTGCGGCTGGTGGTGGGCAAAATCGCGCTCACCATCGTCGGCCTGTTCTGCGGTGCTTCCATCGGCCGCGAGGGGCCGACCGTGCAGGTCGGCGCGTCCCTGATGCTGCAAGCAGCGCGCTGGGGCGGCATGGCGCAGGCGCGGGGCCTGATCCTCGCCGGTTCGGCCGCCGGCATCGCGGCCGCCTTCAATACGCCGCTTGCCGGCATAGTCTTCGCCATCGAGGAGATGGGTCGCACCTATGAGGCGCGCACCAACGGCCTGGTGCTGACGGCCGTGATCCTGGCCGGCCTAGCCTCCCTCGGCTTGCTCGGCAACTACACCTATTTCGGCGTGTCGAATGAGACGATCTCCTTTGCCGCCTGGCCACTGGTGATCGCTTGCGGCGTCGTTGGTGGCGCCCTCGGCGCCCTGTTCTCCCTGCTGGCACTAAAGGCGACGCGGCGGATCCGGCGCTGGAACGCAAATCAGCCCCTGCGGCGCACACTGTTGGTCGCTGTCGTCTGCGGGCTGGCGGTGGCGATCATCGGCATCGCTTCCGGTGACTTGACCTTCGGCACTGGTTACGCACAGGCGCGCAGTGCTGTGGAAGGCACGCCGCTGCCATGGTTCTTCTTTGCCGAGAAATTGCTGGCCGGGCTGCTGTCGATGATTTCCGGGATTCCCGGAGGCATCTTCGCGCCATCGCTCGCCGTGGGCGCCGGTATTGGAAGTTCACTCGGCCTGATATTCGGCGTCAGCACAGGTGTCGCGGCGCTGCTCGGCATGGCCGGCTATTTCGCTGGCGTGGTCCAGGCGCCGATGACGGCGTTCGTTATCATCCTCGAGATGACCGGAAACCACGACAACGTCATCGCGCTGATGAGCGCCTCGATGTTGGGTTACGGCACGGCGCGCATGATCTCGCATGAGCCGCTCTATCACGCACTGTCGCGGGTATTTATCGCAGAAGCGATCAGGCGTCGCAGGGCAGAGACCATTCCGACATGATTGCGACAGCGGTCATTCTGGCGGTCGTCACAGTGTTACAAATCGTCCTGTAAGTCATTGATATTATTAATACAACTCAGAGTTCAATCCTCTCTCGCAGCGTCTCGATGCCCTTACTTAGTCGAAGAGCGGTCGCGGCGTGATCGTTTTGTCACGAGGACGAGATCCTGCACCTAAGGAACGAGTGTTCCTAACCATGCATACGAGACAATTATCGTCGCGCGGTCGGTCCCGATCACCGCAGGGCCGAGCTCGCACAACTACGTCCTCGCAGGCCAACAGATATACTGGCGCGCACGACGATGACGCGCAAGGATTTCTCAGTGGCTGTGGTCATTCGCCGAACGGAAACTCTGTAACAATTCGTGAAGTCTTGCCACCGACAGAACGCTATAACCTCGAAAATGTCGAAACTCTTAACTCCCGCGCAAGCTGCAGAATTGCTCGCCGTCACGCCCAAGCACTTGCTTGAACTGACGAACGAGGGCGCCTTGCGTTGGGTTAACATCGGCCTTGAAGGTAAAAGACCGACCCGTCGCTACAAACAAGACGACCTCGCGGTGTTTATTGAGAATCGGAGTCAAAAAGCATGCCGCTATATCGAAAGCACGGCAAACCAGAATATACCTTCGACTTCCAGCTTCACGGTCGTAGATTTTCAGGCCCCACGGGCACCAGCAACAAGCGCCAGGCGGAACGCATTCTAGAAGAGAAGCGGCGAGAAGCGCGCGACCAGCTTAAATTGGCTGCCAGCTTCACTGCCGAAGGCCCTATGTCTCTTGAGATCGCCACCTCCCGCTATTGGCATGAGGTCGGCCAGCACCTTGCCAACGCCGACAACTACTGGCGGTTCTTGGGTTGGCTCTTGGGCCATTTCGGCAAGAGTGTCACGCTCGATCGCATCACCGACTCGATGGTCGCAGCCATGGTGTCAAAGCGCCGCGCCGACGACATCAGCAACGCCACCGTCAATCGCACCGCGACGGTTCCTCTGCGCGGAATAATGACGCGCGCCAAGAAGACCTGGAAGGTGCCCGTCGCGGACATCGACTGGAGCCGCCACTTGCTCAAGGAGCCGAAGGAGCGCGTCCGAGAGGCCAGCGTGGATGAGGAGAGACGCCTTCTGATCGCAATGCGCGACGACTACACGCCGGCAGTCCGTTTTGCGATCCTCACTGGGTGTCGACGGATGGAGATCGTTGATCTCACCTGGTCGCGCGTGGATTTCTTTGGCAGGACAATTACGGTCACCGGCAAGGGCGAGAAGACCCGGATCCTGCCGATGACGAACGTCGTTTACGAGCTGCTTTGGGCCTTGAAGGGTGACCATTCGAGCGCGGTCTTCACTTATTTGGCAAAGAGGACCAGCAAGCGCCGGAACCTCATTCGCGGGAAACGCTATCCGATCACGATGGAGGGTTTCAAGACTGCCTGGCGGCGTTACCGCGACAAGTCCGGTGTGGAGAACTTCCGGTTCCACGACACGCGCCACACCGCGGCCACGCGAACGCTTCGCACCGGCAACATGAAGGTAGTCCAGAGAATGCTCGGCCACGAAGACATCACCACTACGGCGAAATACGCCCATGCGATGATCGAGGACATGCGTGTGGCCATGGATGCAGCAAATCACACCGGAGCAGCGGACCCAGCTTTTAACAGTTTGGAAGAAAAGAAGAAATCGGCCTGAGCAACCTTGACCCCAGTCAAGTGCGCTACCGGGCTGCGCTACACTCCGGACCGGTCGCGATGTATCGTGATAACCCCGCTCGGGTCAACCGAATTCCGCGACTATTATCCTGCTGCGACTGCGAGTGCCGGCGAACCCTGCAATGCCGGCCGCAACAGCCGCTGGTGCCTGTATTCCAGCGCGATGGCGCCCCAGATCAGGCCGAGCAGCAGGTAGACGTGGCGCCAGTGATCGATGTCGATGAAGGTGCCGAGCCCGATATTGCCGACGAAGGCGACATAGGCGCACAAGAGGTAGGGTTGCCATGGCCGGTCGCGCAGTAGGATGCGGAATCCGGCTGATATCGTCCAGGCGACGAGCGTCAGGAACGACACGAATCCAACCCAGCCATAATCCATCAGCATCTTCAGCCAGATATCGTGGGTATCTTCGCCGAAGATCGTGCCGAAGACCAGCGGGCCGATGCCGAACGGATGCTCAAGCCCCATCTGGAAGCCGATTGCGTAGCGGGCGAAGCGGCCGAGCCGGGCGGTGTCGTAGCTCTGTTCGAGATGGGCGCGGTTTGAGAACATTTCCGACACGCCGGGCAGCTGCAATATGACGATCATGGCGACCACCAGCAGCGACAGCGCGGCGATCGTCATCACCACCACACGCAGCCGGAACATGCCGCTGGCGCTCTGCAGGAACAGGCAGCCGGTGAGCAGGACAGCCGAGACGGCGAACATGCCCCAGGCGCCGCGCGAGAAGGAGAAGAAGATGCCGGCAGTGATGATCAGCAGCGGCACCGCCAGCAGCGGCATGCGCGAGATCGGTCCGCTCAAAAGCAGGTAAAGAAGATAGATGCCGGGCAGCACCAGGAACGGTCCGAACACATTCGGGTCCTGGAAGGCGCCGGCGGCACGGTCGTATTTGGTGAACATCTCCGCGCCCGGAAAAGCGTGGAAATAGCCCGCTATGCCGAGCAGCGAGGTGATCACCGCCGACACGACATAGGCGAAGAAGATCAGCCGGTAGAGGCTGGGTTGCACCGCGGTCACCGAGGCAAAGAACACCGCGGTGAAGGCGAGAAACAGCGAGACGGCGAGATAAAGCGGCGTGTTGGCCAGGTCCGCCATCTGCGTCATCGCCATCATGCCGCCGATGTTCATCGTCACCAGCAGCACCAGCAGCGGCATTGCCGCGCGCGACACTCTGAGGCCAAAAAGGGCCCAGATGGCGATCAGCCCGGCCATGTAGAGTTCATAGGGCGCCGGTTCGCTGATGACGAAGCCGGACAGGAATATGCCGACGAAGACCGCGGCCGAGGAAATCAGTGCGATCAGCTTGGTGTTGACCGCGGCCTGCGGCAGCTCATGGGAGATCGCGCTCAATAGGCGTTTTCCGTGTTCAGCAGCCGGACCGGCGTCAGGAACAGGATCCGCAAGTCGAACAGCAGCGACCAGTTCTCGATGTAATAGAGGTCGTACTCCGTCCGCATGCGGATCTTCTCGTTGGTATCCATCTCGCCACGCCAGCCATTGATCTGCGCCCAGCCGGTGACGCCGGGCTTGACCTTGTGGCGCGCGAAATAGCCGTCGACCACTTCGTTGTAGAGAAGGTTGTGCGACTGCGCGGCGATGGCGTGCGGGCGCGGGCCGATCAGCGACAGCGAACCCAGGAGCGCGTTGAAGAACTGCGGCAGTTCGTCGATCGAGGTCTTGCGGATGAAGCGGCCGACGCGGGTGACGCGCGGGTCGTTCTTGGTCACCGTCTGCTTGGCGGTCGGGTCAGCCTTGTCCGTATACATCGAACGGAACTTGTAGACCTCGATGATCTCGTTGTTGAAGCCGTGCCGCTTCTGGTGAAACAGCACCGGCCCCTTGCTGTCGAGCTTGATGGCGATCGCGGTCGCCAGCATCACCGGCGAGAACACGACGATGCCGATGAGGCTGAAGATAATATCGAAGGCGCGCTTGGCGACCGAATCCCAGTCGTTGATCGGTTTGTCGAAGATATCGAGCATCGGCACCGAGCCGATGTAGGAATAGGCGCGTGGGCGAAATTGCAGCGCGTTGGAATGCGCCGACAGCCGAATGTCGACCGGCAGCACCCACAGTTTCTTCAACAGCTGCAGCACACGCGATTCGGCGGTCAGCGGCAGCGACACGATCAGCATGTCGATGCGGGCGATGCGGGCGAACTCGATCAGTTCCGAAATGGTGCCGAGCTTGGGATAGCCGGCGACGATGGGCGGTGAGCGCTTGTCGCCGCGATCATCGAAGATGCCGCAGATGCGGATGTCGTTATAGGGTTGTTTTTCGACCGAGCGGATCAGGATTTCAGCCGCCTTGCCACCGCCGACTATGACGGCGCGCCGCTCCATGCGGCCATCGCGCGCCCAGCGCCGGATCACCTTCGACATCACCAGCCTGAGGCCGAAGAGGAGGACGAAACCGACGACGAACCAGGTGCCGAAGAGCAGGCGTGAATAGTCCTCCGATATCTTCATGACGAACGCCGTCAGCGCCATGAGGGCGAAAGTGCCGGCCCAGGCCAGCAGCACGCGGCCGAAATTGGCGATGGGGCGCATCAGGGCCACGATCTGGTAGCAGTCGGTGACGTCGAGCAGCACCACGGCAAGGAACGACGAGGCGGCGATTGTCAGCGGATATTGCCAGCCCAGATAGTTGAAGAACCCGACATAGTAGACATAGACGACGACCCCGGACAGCAACAGCAGGCCGAATTCGACCATGCGCAGGACGCCGCTGACCATGATCGGCGACGTGGTATCGCGCCTGTACTGCGACGCGACCTGGCGGGCGACATCGTTCATGCCGCCGGGCGTGTCGCCATCGGTCGGGCCGTCGAATTTCCGCACCGCTTCTGGTGAAAAGCGGCGCGCGGGATCGATCTCGTTCATGGGGCTTTCCGCAAGCTTCCTACGGTGGATAGCAAAAGAGAGCTAAGAAACCCTTGAAACAACGCGTGGCTTTGGAGCAGCTTGGGGCTGCGGCCCTATTTGTTGAGCGCGGCGAAGTAGGCCTTCTCGATGTCGGCGGCCATCACATCGGCGCCGAAGCGTGCCTTGAGGCTGGCGCCGTCGGGCATCAGTTTGCGATAGGCGGCGGGGTCGACCAGCGCCTGGTGCATCTTGTCGGAAAGCTCAACAGGGTCAGGCCGGATCAGGGCGGGCGAACCGGTGCCGAAGATCTCCGGGATGCCGCCGACGGACGTGGCGATCATCGGCTTTCCCGCGGCCAGCGTTTCCAGGACGATATAGGGCATGGCTTCGGCGCGCGAGGGAACGATGATGAGCGCGGCCAGCGCAAAGGCCTCCCTGGCCGGCATCGGCGGCAGGAAGCGGACATGGCTCTCTAGCCCCAGTCGCTTCACTTGAGCGTGGTAGCGGGGCAGGTCGTCGCCGTCGCCGACCATCACCGCAGTAAGCGCCCGACCGATCCGCGGGCCGACATTGGCCAGCGCATCGATGAAGATGTCGGGTCCCTTCAGGTCGCGCATCATGCCGATATAGAGCAGATCGGCCGCGTCGGGCTTGCTCGGCACCGGCTCGAACTCCGCGGCCCGCAGGCCGTTGTAGACCAGGGTGTTGGGGATCGGCGGCTCGCCGACCTTGCGGCGATAGGTATGCCTCTCGTAGTCGGAGACAAACAGCAGGCAGTCGGTGAAACGCGCCATGAAGCGCTCGAGCGCGAAGAACAGTTTTCCGGTGGTCGTGTTCTCGTCATAGTGGAGGGAGCCGCCATGCGGCGAATAAAGGCGGGCTACGCGAGACCTTGATACCCGCAACAATGAGCCGAACAGACGGGCATAGGCGCCACCCTTGGCGCCATGCCCGTGCAACACGTCCGGCCGCAATTCCTTGATGATCCCGTAGGTGCGCAAGGCCGACGCAAGGTCGCCCAGGCCGACATGGCGCTGCATCGGCGTGCGATGGATGCCGAGCGCCAGCATATCCTTCATCTGGTCGAAGAGATGTTCCTCGAACGCGCCGCCGGTGGTCGAATCGCAGACGATGCCGACGGAATGCCCGGCGGCGACCTGCGCCTCGGTCAGGTCGCGCACATGCCGGAAAATCCCTCCGACGGGTGAGCGAAAGCAGTGGACGATCCTGAGGTTGTCCGCCACGTGGTTCGTCAGAACAGGCGTTCGCGGACGTAGACGGTATCGCCAGGCAGCAGCGGGTCGGACGTGACCACGCGGCCGGTCATCACCTTGCCGTTGATGTCGCGGGTGATGTCGACGCTTTCCTGGTTGGCGCGCGGCGTGAAGCCGCCGGCAATGGCGATCGCCTTTTGCACCGTCAGGCCGGGGACGTAAGAGTATTGGCCGGCGGCGCCCACTTCGCCCATGACGAAGATCGGCCGGTAGCGGTCGATCTCGACCGAAACGTCGGGGTCGCGCAGATAGCCTTGCCGCAACTTGTCGGCGATTTCCTTCTCCATCTGCTGCGCGGTGTGGCCACGTGCCGGTATGGCGCCGACAAGCGGGAAGGAGAGGTAGCCGGATTGGTCGACGCTGTAGGTGTTGGTCAGCCCGTCCTGCTCGAACACGGTGACGCGGACGCGGTCGCCGGCGCCAAGACGATAGGGTTGATCGAGTACCTCGTGGAAGGCTGCCGGTGTCGGCCGGTAGCTGGAACAGCCGGCAAGCATCGATACGGCAAGCAGCGCGCGAAACAGGGAAGCAGTGCTTTTCATGACCGGACAGGTACCTTCGACTGGGCCGCTGCAGCCTCGCAGCAACTCTAGGGATCAGGGTCCGTTATCATCCTGTTAGGGTTAATGGCCGGTAAAGGGAGCGGCGAACACTCGGCGCGCCGGAAAGAGTTTTAGGATTTTTGGCGGTTTTGTTTGTCGCTCGCCAGTAAACCCTAACGGAAGCTTACCGCAGTCTTAACGGCTGAGTTACCATAGTTGTTTACGGTGTGTCCTGACCCAGTATCGGAGTAGGGATGCATGTCCGTTCAGTCCGCGGCCGCAGATGTCGACGTCGATCTCAGGCAGCTCTTCGCCAGCCTGGCGAGGAACTGGCTGCGCATCCTTATCGTAGCCCTTGTGGTGACCGGCGCGGCTTTCGCATTCGCCTCGCTTGCCACGCGCCACTACAAGGCTCAGACGCAGGTGGAGATCGCTCCGCGTGAATCCGTTTACACGCGGCCGGCCAGCAACAACGACACCGACAAGCCGATTCTCGATGAACAAGGCGTGGCCACCCAGGTCCAGATCATTTCCTCCAACGAAATCCTCAAGCAGGTCGCGCAAAAGCTTGGTCTGGAAAAGCTGCCCGAGTTCGACGATGCGCTCGACATGTCGCCGTTGAGCCGCGCTCTGGTCCTTGTCGGCTTGAAGAGCGACCCGATGGAAATTCCGGCGGAAGAACGCGTCCTCAAGAAAATGCACGAGAAACTCAACGTCTATGGGGTCGAAAAGACCCGCATCATTGCCATTGAGTTCTCCTCGGAAGATCCCAAGCTCGCCGCCGCCGTACCAGACGCCATCGCCGCCGCCTATATTGCGGGGCAAGGAGCGGCCAAGCTCGAATCGAACAATGCCGCCGCTGATTTTCTGGCGCCGGAGATCGCCGACCTGCAGCGGAAGGTCAAGGATGCCGAGGCCAAGGTCGCCACCTACCGTGCCCAATCCGATCTTCTGATGGGCGGCAACAATTCGGTGCTTGCCACCCAGCAGCTTTCCGAACTGTCGAGCGAACTGATGCGGGTGCGCGCCAACCGTGCCTCGGCGGAAGCGACCGCCGACAGCGTGCGCAAGGCGTTGCAGGGCGGCGGTTCGCTCGATGCCGTGCCCGAGGTCTTGTCTTCCGACCTGATCCAGCGCCTGCGCGAGCGGCAGGTGGAGCTCAGGGCCAACATCGCAGATCTTTCCACAACCTTGCTCGACAATCACCCGCGCATCCGGGCGTTGAAGTCTCAGCTTGCCGACCTCGACGGCCAGATCCGCAACGAGGCGCAAAAACTCATGAAAGGTCTGATGACCCAGGCGCAGACCGCGCAGGCTCGTGAGAACCAGCTCGTTGCCGACGTCAACGCCCTGAAGGCCGCATCGGCCCGCGCCGGCGAACAGCAGGTCGAACTTGATGCCTTGCAGCGCGATGCGACCGCCAAGCGCCAGCAGCTCGAATCGTACCAGGCCAACTACCTCAGCGCGGCGTCGCGCAAGGACCGCAACTATCTACCCGTCGATGCCCGGGTGGTGTCTCTCGCCCAGGTCCCGTCCGAGCCCTATTTCCCGAAGGTATTGCCGATCGTCGGCGCTGCTTTCGTCGCGTCGCTGCTGGTCATGGCCATTGTGACGCTGCTGCGGGAGCTGTTTTCGGGCCGTGCGATGCGGCCGGCGCCAGGCTCGCGCTTCGAACGCATCGATGAGGTCTCGATGCCGGATGTTCGTCATGAGCCCGTCATCCTGCAGGATTCTGTCGTTCGCCGGGAAATGGCAGAACGTCAGGCTGAAGCCGAGGCGCAGGCCTACGCGGCCGCGATGCCCTATGGGGCCAAGGCGGCTGACAGGGTCGCGATGCCCGATGCGGCGATGGCGCAGGAGACGGCTGTCGAGGTCGAACCGGCTCGTTCCACCCTGGGTGAGATCGACGTCGAGAAGGCCGCCGAAAAGCTGATCGCCAGTGGTGCGGCGCGCGCCATATTCGTCTCGCCGGAGGGCGACGAGGCAGCCGCATCCGCGGTCCTGGTGGCCCGCGAGGTGTCCGATGCCGGCCTGCGCGTCCTGTTGCTGGACCTAACCGCTTCGGGGGCCGCCTCGCGGCCGATGCTGGACAGCGGCCTTTTTCCCGGCATCACCAACCTGCTCGCTTCGGAAGCGCAGTTCAGCGACGTCATCCACGCCGATCTCTACTCGGACTGTCACGTCATTCCCGTCGGCACCGCCGATCCGGTCCGCGCCATGCGCGCCGCCGACCGGCTGCCGATCATCATGCAGTCGCTGACCACGGCCTATGATCTGGTCGTGGTCGAGTGCGGGCCGGCCGATGCGCAAGGCATCGGCCGTCTGGCCGGCGATGCCACCGAGGTGTTCCTGTCCATGCTGGAGCCGGATGATGAAGTGACGCAGGCCGCGGTCAAGCTCATCGAAAGCGGCTATCCCGACCTGACGCTGGTGACGCCGCTCGGCCACGAACCGCCCGGCAATCCGGTGCCGGGACGGCGCACGGCTGCCTGAAAGAGCCGTGGATCCGCGGCGGAAGCCTCTCTGAGGTCCGCCAGGTGCTATCCCAGTTCCAGGGTCGTCACGCCGAACAGCCGCTGCAGGTCGAGTTTCGGAGGCAGGCCCTTGTACATGCGGGTGGTGCTGAAGGTCGGCGCAAAGCCGGCCGCCTCGAGCGCCGCAATGAAACCAATGTTCTCGGCCGGAACGTCGATGTGCAGGTCGCCGCCCTCGCAGGCACCCGCCAGTCCGTCCAGCAGTTGCAGTGCCGTGTCTATGTTGTGGGCAAACAGCGGGCCGATCTTGAAACCTGAGCGGCACGGCCGAGCCACGGCATAGCCGGTGGTGCCGCGCGAGCTGATCGCCGCCAGCCCGTGGTGCGGCGCCTGCAGCCATCGCTGCAGGAAGGCTCGCCGAGGTGCCGGAAAACAAGATGCGTCATAAGCGATGATGTCGGGCACGAGCTGGGCCGTCACCGTGCGCAGCCCGTCGGCCCTGACCGCCGGGCCTGCCGCGCGGCCGCTATAGCGGATGGTCTCGTAGGCGGGTCTGAAGCCCTTGCGCAGGTAATTGGCCTGCTGCTCGGCGACGCCGTCGAGGCCGATGGTCCTGCCTGCAAGCCTGTTCATGCCGGCATTCCACACCGCCTTGCCGTAGCCTTTGCCGCGCTTGTCCGGCCGGCAGATGTAGAGGCCGATGAAACCGAATTCGCTTCCATAGGCCACTGCCGAGATCGCCGCGACCATTTCGTTGCCGACAAAGGCGCCGATAAAGCCCAGGGGATCCGCAGCCTGGAACATCGCCGCGTCTTCGAGGCCGGGGTTCCAGCCTTCCGCCGCCGCCCAGTCGATCAGAACCGCCAGCTCGTGCAGCGACAGTGTGCGGATGGTCGGCTTCATTGCGCTCACTCCGCGGCGACGGCGCCGGGTGAGAAGGATTTCAGCATACCAAGATAGGGCTTGGCCAGCGGGCTGGCATAGGCGCCGCGCTTCGAAGTCGAAAGGCCGAGCGCTATCAGGGTTTCCGCCTGCTTCAGCGCCGCGCCGACGCCGTCGATGACCGGCAGATCGAACTCCGCCTGCAGCCGGTGCGCAAGATCGGCCATGCCGGCGCAGCCGAGCACGATAGCCTCGGCGCGGTCTTCGTCGATCGCCCGGGCGATTTCGTCGCGCAGTTTCTCGACCGCGCCGGATGCCGGATCTTCAAGCGCAAGCACCGGAATGTCGGCGGCGCGCACGCGCGCGCGGCCCGCCATGCCGTAGCGCTGCACAAGCCCCTCGACCGGTACGCGCGAACGCTCGGTGGTGGTCACCACGGTGAAGCGCTGCGCGATGAAGGACGCCGTGCCGAGTGCCGCCTCGCAAATGCCTATGACCGGAATGGAGGCCATGGCGCGCGCGGCGTCGAGGCCAGTGTCGTCGAAACAGGCGATGATCGCCGCCTGCGCGCCGCGACGCTCGCCGGCGGCGATTTCCATCAGCAGGCCGGGCACCGCCAGCGCCTCGTCATAGTAGCCTTCGATCGAGGCCGGTCCCATGGACGAGGTGACGGCAACGACCTCCGTCCAGGCGCCGGCGACGGCACGCGCCGCGGCACCTATGGTCTCGGTCATGCTCGCCGTCGTGTTGGGGTTCACCACAAGAATCCGCACGTTCAAGCTCTCGCCCGGCGGCGGCCGACATAGAGGATGGCGCCCAGCGTCGCCAGGATCACCAGGAAGGAAAAGACCGTGGTCACCGTGCCCAGCGCATAGAGCACCGGCGTCGTCACATTGGTGGTCATGCCGTAGATTTCCAGCGGCAGCGTATTGAACGTGCCTGACGTCATCAGCGTGCGGGCGAACTCGTCGTAGGACAGCGTGAAGCCGAACAGCCCGACGCCGATCAGGCTCGGTGCGATCATCGGCAGCACGACATGGGCGAAGGTCTGCCAGGAGGAGGCGCCGAGATCGCGCGCGGCTTCCTCATAGGCAGGCGAGAAGCGGTTGAAGACGGCGAACATGATCAGCACGCCGAAGGGCAGGGTCCAGGTCAGATGGGCGCCGAAAGCCGACGTGTACCAGGCCGGCCGAAGGCCGATCTGCTGGAAGACGACGCCGATGCCCAGTGAAATGATGATCGAGGGCACAACCAGGCTGGCGACCGCCAGGTAGAACAGCGCGGTGGCACCGCGGAATTTTCGGCGGAAGGCGAGGCCGGCGAGCAGCGACACCGCGACGGTGACGATCATCACCATGACGCCCAGCACCAGCGAGCGCTTGAAGCTGCCGCCGAAATCGCCGACCGCCTGGCGCTCGAACAAATTGGCGAACCAGTGCAGCGACACGCCGTTGAGCGGGAAGGTGAGGCCGCCGGTTTCGCCCTGGAAGGACAGGATCAGGATCGCCGACAGCGGGCCGTAGAGGAACAGCGCGAACAGCGTGAAGAAGGCCGCCAGCACGTAGAATTCGAGGGTGCGCTTTTCGCGGCTCACGTCAAAGCTCCTTGCGGATATCGACGATGCGCAGGATGCCGGCGACCATCAAGAGCACCAGCACCAGAAGCACCACCGCATTGGCGGCGGCGGCCGGATATTGCAGCAGCGACATCTGGTTCTTCATCATCAGCGCCACCGACGCGCTCTGTCCGCCCGACATCACCTGGACCGTCGAGAAGTCCGCCATCACCAGGGTGACGACGAAGATAGTGCCGATCGCCATGCCGGGCTTGGCCAGTGGAATGATGACGTTCCACAGCACCTGCCAGCCCGAAGCGCCGGCATCGCGCGCGGCCTCGACCAGCGACTTGTCGATGCGCATCAGCGTGTTGAAGATCGGCGTCACCATGAACAGCGTGTAGAGATGCACCATGGCCAGAACGACCGCGAATTCGGAATAGAGCAGCCATTCGATGGGCTTCGGCACCAGGCCCAACTGCACCAGCGTCGAGTTGATCAGGCCGTTGCGGCCGAGCACCGGAATCCACGAGATCATGCGGATGATGTTGGAGGTCAGGAACGGCACCGTGCAGACCAGGAACAGCACCATCTGCATGGCCGTGGTGCGGATGTGGAAGGCGAGGAAATAGGCAACCCAGAAGCCGATGAACAAGGTCAGCGCCCAGACGATAGCGGCGAATTTGATGGTGTTGAGGTAGGTCTTCCAGGTCACCCAGGAGCCGAGCACGTCGGAATAGTTGGTGGTCAGGAAATCCGGATACATGGCGGCGAAGTCGTAGTCCCAGAAGGAGACGACGACGATCATCACAATGGGCAAAAGCAGGAACGCGCCGAGGATCAGCGCCAACGGCGCCGATTGCAGGTAAGGCGCGACCGCGCCAAGCGAGAGCCGGCGGCGTGTGGCCGGTTTGGCGGCGGCGATTGCGGGGCGTTCGAGCGCGACTGTCATGCAAAACGCCCTTGGTGCAATTTCGCCAAAGAACATCTTGCAAGGTAGCGATCCTTCCCACCCCCCTCTGTCCTGCCGGACATCTCCCCCGCAAGGGGGGAGATTTCGCTCTCAATGCCGTTTTCGCCAACCACCAACGTTGCAAGAATAACATCGGCAGCGAAACTGCCGATTTCCCCCCTTGCGGGGGAGATGTCCGGCAGGACTGAGGGGGGTGGGAAGGAATGAGACATCTCAGACTGGCTACCTTACGCCGCGATGAACTCGTTCCAGCGCTTCACCATGTAGCGGTCCTCGTCCATCACCGAGTTCCAGCAGGCGACATGGCCCATGCGCTCCTCGAACGAGCCGCCGTCACGCAATGCGCCGGCCTTTTCCATGACCGTGCCGTCGGGCGCCTTGATGTCGCCCTTGGCCGGCTTGCCTTCGATCCAGTAGCCCCACTCGTCCTCGGTCATGAACTTCTTGGCCGAGACCATGTTGGCCGAGTAGTAGCCCTGGCGGTTGAGATAGCCGCCGACCCAGCCCGACGTGTACCAGTTGATGTATTCGTAGGCGGCGTCGAGTTCGGCGCCCTTGAGATGGGCCGCGAGGCCAAGGCCGCCGCCCCATGAGCGGTAGCCTTCCTTGAGTGGCTGGAAGCGGCAGGCGATGCCCTTGGAGCGCACGGCGGCGACGGCCGGCGACCACATCGACTGGATGACGACTTCGCCCGACGCCATCAGGTTGACGCTCTCGTCGAAGGACTTCCAGAAGGCGCGGAACTGGCCGCCCTGCTTGGCCTTGATCAGGAAGTCGATCGTCTTGTCGATCTCTTCCTTGGTCATGTTGCCCTTGTCGGCATATTTGATGTTGCCCATGGCTTCCATGATCATCGCCGCATCCATGATGCCGATGGAGGGGATGTTGAGGATCGCGGTCTTGCCCTTGAAGGCCGGGTCCATGATGTCGGCCCAGGTGGTGATGTCGCGGCCGACGAGGTCGGGGCGGATGCCCAGCGTGTCGGCGTTGTAGATGGTCGGCACCATGGTGAACCAGTTGGTCGGCGCCTTGGCGAAGGTCTTTGAGTCCTGCGCCTCGACGAAGCCGACCGTGTGCGGCGCGGTGCCCTGGGCAATGACGCTGTCGGGGGTGAGCTTGCCGGTTTTGAACAGCGGCACCAGCTCGTCGTAATATTTCAGCTTGCTGACATCCATCGGCTGCAGCACGCCGCTCGGGAATACCTTCTTGCAGATCCAGTATTCGATGTCGGCGATGTCATAGCTGTCGGGCTGGGTCACGGCGCGCTGGGCGGCGGCGTCGGAATCGGTCGCTGTCATCTCCAGTGTGATGCCGAGGTCGGCCTTGCACTTGTCGGCGATGGCATTGAGGTTCGACACGCCGGTGCCGAACTGGCGCAGCGTGATGTTGGATTGCGCCCAGATGGTCGGGAAGCCTGATATCACGCCCGAGCCGGCGGCAAGGCCGACGGCGGCCGCACCCGTCTTGAGCAGCGAGCGGCGCGAAATGCCTGTCTTGGTTTCTATGCTGTTTGTCATGTTTTTCCCCTGTTTTGGTTTGCTTCGTCGACGTCATGAATGAAGGCGGCCGAGAACGATCGCATCCTCGCTATCCCAGGCGAGCGATACGGCGTCGCCGATGGCAACGGGTCTGGCGAAGAAGTCGCAATCGTCGATGATGACGGTGAAATCGTCGATGCCGCCGCCGGTGACGGACAGCTTCACCGTGGCGCCGCGGTATTCGATGTTGGCGACGATGCCGGTGAAGCCAAGGCCGGGCGAGGGCGCGGCGCCGATGCGCACATGGTCGGTGCGGATGGCGATGTCGATCGGCTGTCCCACCTCGTGTGGTTTCCCACTGGCCGCCAGCGAGCCGCCGCCATTGACGTCGAAGACGACCATGCCGTCGCGCTCACCGGTGGCGCGGCCGGAGATGACGTTGTGGTCGCCCATGAAGCGGGCGACGAAGGCGGTGGCCGGCCGTTCGAACACGTCGCGCGGCGGGGCCGCCTGCTCGATGCGGCCGTCATTCATCACCACGATCAGGTCGGCAAGCGCCATCGCCTCCTCCTGGCTGTGGGTGACGTGGACGAAGGTGATGCCAAGCGACGTCTGCAGCTTCTTCAATTCGGCGCGCATGCGGATCTTGAGGAACGGATCGAGTGCCGACAGCGGCTCGTCGAGCAGCAGCGCCTCCGGGTCCGTGATCAGCGCGCGCGCCAGTGCCACGCGCTGCTGCTGGCCGCCGGAAAGCTGTGCCGGCCGGCGCGTCGCATAGGCCTCCATCTGCATCAGCTTGAGCATGTCCAGCGCCTTGGCGCGGCGCTGTTGCTTGTCGACGCCCTTCATCTTGAGGCTGAAGGCGACATTGTCGATGAGGTCGAGATGCGGGAACAGCGCGTAGGACTGGAACATCATCGCCGTGCCGCGTTTGGCCGGCGGCAGGTCGGTGACGACGGTGTTGCCGAGGCGCACGTCACCGGATGAGATGCTCTCATGGCCGGCGATCATGCGCAGCGTCGAGGTCTTGCCGCATCCCGATGGGCCGAGCAGGCAGCAATAGGTGCCAGCCGGGATCTTCAGGCTGATGTCCTCGACGGCCGTCGTCGTTCCATAGACTTTCGAAACGGACACGATGTCGATTTCGGCGGCTTTGGACATCAGGCTTCCTCGGTTGGTCGCACTAACCAATGCATCATGCGTGCCAATCGCGGCGTGGCCGTCCAAGCGATTGAATTGTCGGGAAAATCAGCACTTTTGCCCGCTGCCCATCGAATGGGCTGGCTTGTGCGTTGCACAAATTATGGGCTATTGTCAGCGAAATGCACAAAAATCGTATGCAATCTTTTTTGGCTTCGTATTCACTTTGCCTCTCGTGCACGGACGACGAGTCGCGTTAGAAGGAGACAGGAAGATTTCCGCCATGAACATTGCCGACCAGATCTACTCCGCCACCGACAGCGCCACGCAGGATCGCGCCCAGGCGATCCGCGACCAGCTGCGCGACGCCATCGTCGACCGCCGGTTGGCGCCGGGCACCAAGCTGTCGGAAGGCGAGGTCGGCACGCTGTTCGATGTCTCCCGCACCGTGGCGCGCGCGGCGCTGCAGATGCTGTCCTTCGAGGGTCTGGTGCGCACCGAGCGCAACCGTGGCGCCTTCGTCGCCAATCCTTCGCCCGAGGAAGCGCGCCAGGTCTTCGCCTCGCGCCGGCTGATCGAACCCGGCATAGCCGTTGCCGCCTGCGGGCGCGTCTCCGCTGCCGACATCGCCGCCTTCAGGGTGCAGCTCGACGAGGAGGGCCGCTTCATCGCCGAGCGAGGCCCCAATGCGCGGCGTTCCGAGATCAAGGCGTCGGGCGATTTCCATCTGCTGCTGGCCTCGGTCGCCGGCAATGCCATCCTGCAGCGCTTCATGGAGGAACTGGTGGCGCGCTCCTCGCTGGTCATCGCGCTTTACGGGCGGTCTGGCGTGTCAGCCTGCGGGCATAGCGAGCACACGGGGATTGTCGGCGCGTTGGAGAGCGGCGATTCCAGTTTGGCGAGCCGGCTGATGCTGCACCACATCGACCACATCGAGGCGGACCTCGATCTGCGCGTCAGGGCTGGCCCAGCGCTCCGCGAAGCCCTCAACTTCTGAGACTAGCTCTCATCCTCGCCGGTCGCGGCCGCTGCCTGTCCGGCCGCCTTGCGGCGCAGCATCTTGGTCAGCTTCCAAATCGTCGGACTGTTCTTGATGAAGGCCTTGATCCCAGCCCCTTGCCGAAGCGTCAGCGCCAGCACGCGACCCTTCAGGGTCAAGGGAACCAGCACCTCGAAATGCTGGGTTTCGATATCGCACCACAGCCGCTTGTAGGGCTCGTCGCCGACGGAGAAGTCGTAGACCTCGATGCCGGTCTGGCAGGCCTCCTGGATGTTGTCGAAGAACAGGAAGTCGCCGGGGCTGGTATGGCCGAGATCATCCTCGGCGATGGCCCCGAACTCGCAGATCAGGCGCTTGCCCGAGCGGCTTGACCCGGTGACGGCGCGAAGCTTGCCGGCAACCTCGAGCCCGTGCAGCACGAAGCAAGGTCTGTCCTCGGCGAGCGCGTCCGTGAACAGCGCGCGGAAGAAGGCGCGCACGCGGTCGTCGCCGAAGACGTTGATGATGCCCATCTTGCGAAAACGGAGTTCCTTCATCTCGAAAAAGGCATCGAGCAGCCTGTCCACCTCGTCCGCCGTGCGCGCCTCGATGCGCCGGTGGCTGCCGACGGCCTCGAACTTGCGCATCTGCGAGCGGTGCTTCTTGCGCTTGCGTTTGCCGCTGGCGCGAGAAAGCAGCGCGTCGAAGCCACCGGCGAGGTCGACGGCCAGCGACAAATTGGGACTGGCGAAATGGTCGAGCAGGGCGAGTGGGTTGGCGACGCCGTCGAGATCGGGCAGCAACCGCTCCAGCGCGACGAGATCGATGTCCGGACGCGCCTTGGCGATTGCCCCCAGCATCGATCGGATGGCCGCGACATCCGCCTTGGCCAGCCAGTCCGGGTCGGCGGCGACGAAATTGCCATTGGCATGGCGGCCGCCCATGAAGCAGGCGACGCGGAACGGACCTCTGACGGTGACCTCCAGGGCCAGCGCAAAAACCGGCCGGCCTTCGGCACTCAGCGTCGCGACAACCAGATTCGGTCCGGCCTGCCCGGCCCAGTTCAGGATCCAGGCAGCACTCTGCGCCGGCGCGAACAGGGCCGAGCGGCAGAACTCGGCATAGGCGGCTAGCCCTTCCGCGGACACCACGGAAATCGACAGGCCGGCCTGATGCAGTGGCAAGGCGCGCGAAGACGACTCGGTCGCTGCAAGCCGATTGCCGTCAAATGACGCTGTTGCGTCAACCATACCTCAATCCTTAGGGCGTATTGATCGCAATTTGGGGGTTCGCGTAGGCGCATTCCGTGCTTGGATCAGCCTAGGCGCAAAAGGTGAATGAATGATCGACGGGGGCGAGGCAATCCGGAAACTGGCGCTGAACGTCGCCCGTTATACCGGGCTTGCACCGCTGGCCAAGCCGTTCATCGGCGGCATTGGCGCCATATTGATGCTGCACCGCGTTACCGCGACGCCGGAAAAGCCGGACAGCGTCAACCGGCATCTGAACATCGCGCCTGGCTTCCTCGATGCCGTGATCGCCGACATGAAGGCGAGCGGCTATGCCTTCGTCTCCATGGACGAAGCCGTCGAGCGCATCAAGGTAGGCGGCAAGGGTGGCGAGTTCGCCACCATCACCGCCGACGACGCCTATCGCGACAACATGACCGAGGCGCTGCCGGTGCTGGAAAAGCACGGCGCGCCGATCACCATCTATGTCGCGCCCGGGCTGATCAACGGCACCGCCGACCTGTGGTGGGATGTGGTCGAGGACGTTGTCAACGCACGCGACAGCCTCACTCTGACGCGGCCGAACGGTCCCCTGACGATCGACTGCTCTACGCCTGCGAAGAAATTGCAGGCCAACGCACGCCTGCACGCCTATCTCACCTCCGAGGTCCGCGAGGAGGATCTGCAGGCCGTGCTGCGTGACCTGGCTCGCTCAAATGGCGTCGACGCCGACGGCCCGCGCCAGCGGACGTTGATGAGCTGGAACGAAATCCGCAGCATCGCCGCGCATCCGCTGGTGGCGATTGGCGCCCACACGATCAATCACAGCAATCTGAAGCGGCTTTCCGAAGCCGATGCGCGGCACGAGATCGGCGCCGTGCGCGACATCCTGCAGGCTGAGCTCGGCGAAAAGCCCAGCCATTTCGCCTATCCCTATGGCTATGCCAGCGCCGTAGGCTGCCGCGAAGTGGGCTTTGTCCGCGACGCCGGCTATACCTCCGCCGTGACCACGCGCCACGGCGTGCTGCGCGCCGAACATTCCGGCTTCCTGCATGCCTTGCCGCGTATTTCGGTCAATGGCCGCTACCAGAGCCTCGCCCACATCCGCACCATGCTGTCGGGCGTGACGACGCCGCTCGCCAATGCCGGCAAGATGGTCGTCACCATTTGACGGCAGCCGGCCGAGGCACGGCTTAGCGCTTCGCTTTTGGCTCCAGCATCAGCCACTTGATGATGCCCATCGCCGGCAGCACCCACAGCAAACCACTGAGCAGGAAGAACAGGAAATGCACCCACGGGCCCGACTCCGACAGCTGGGCGACCGCGAAGATCGATGCCAACAGCGCATAGATGATGACAAGCGCCACCAGCAGAAACGCTCCGATCAGCTTCTTCAGGCGCACGGGCATGGTTGGCTCCTAGAGCATGATGCCGAAAAGTGTGAAGCGGTTTTCGGACGACATCATGCTCTATCTCTTTGAGTTAGAGGCGGATTCAGATTTCAGGTCGATTCGACCTGAAATCATCCGGCTCTGGTCGAGGCTGCCTGGAATTCGGGTAACGATCCGGCAAGCTCAGTGTGTCGGCTTCGCATAGGCCTTGACGCGACCCTGTGCAACCGGTGAGACGCGGCGCGACGGCGTGCCGCGCTGTCTGGTCTTGCCAGCACGGGTGGGATGGTCCACCAATCCGCCAAATCAACCTGCCGGGACAAGACCATGGCTGCCATATCAGCTGCCGCGCCCCTCGTGGCCCGCGACCGCGACCTGTACAACCGGGCGCTGCTGCGCGGCTGGCTCTATGTGGTGGTGCTGGTGCTGTTTGCGCTGGTGCTGGTCGGCGGCGCCACCAGGCTCACCGGTGCCGGGCTGTCGATCACCGAGTGGAAGCCGATTCACGGCGTGATCCCGCCGCTCAACGACGCCGAGTGGCAAGAGGAATTCCAGCTTTATCAGCAGATCCCGCAATATGCCGAGCTCAACAAGGGCATGAGCATCGAGGCGTTCAAGTCGATCTTCTGGTGGGAATGGGTGCATCGCATCCTGGCACGCAGCGTCGGCCTGGTCTTCGCCTTGCCGCTGCTGTTCTTCTGGGCGACGCGCCGCATCGAGCGTGGCCTCGGGCCGAAACTCGTGGGCATCCTTTTGATCGGTGGCCTGCAGGGCGCCATCGGCTGGTGGATGGTGGCGTCCGGTCTGGTCGACCGGGTCTCTGTCAGCCAGTACCGGCTGGCGACCCACCTGACGCTGGCGGCACTGATCTTCACCGCCACCATGGTCGTGGCGCGTGGGCTGGCGCCACATTCCGAACCCGCCGCCGATCGGTCGACGCAGAGGCTGGCCGGTTTCATCGTGCTTCTGGCGCTGATCCAGATTTATCTCGGCGGCCTTGTCGCAGGGCTCGACGCCGGCCTGAGCTACAACACCTGGCCGCTGATGGACGGCAAGATCATCCCGGGTGATTTGCTGATCCTCGAGCCGGCGTGGCGCAATTTCTTCGAGAGCCCGAAGACGGTGCAGTTCATCCATCGGCTCGGCGCCTACACGGTCTTCGCTGTCGCGCTCTGGCACATGATCGCCACGCGTCGTCGGCTGCCCGGCTCGACCCATGCCCGCCGCGCGACGCTGTTGTTTCTGCTGGTTCTGGTGCAGGCTTCGATCGGCATCGGCACGCTGTTGATGCAGGTGCCGCTGCATATGGCACTGACGCATCAGGCATTTGCTTTGATCGTATTGGGCTTTGCCGCCGCGCATTGGCGCGGCACCAAGGGCGCCTATCCACTGCCGACACGGCCACCCATGAAACGCAGATACATTCTCTTTGGTCTCTTGGCAGCTGCAATAGTCTACATTGCAATCGAACTGCCTCGCTACGTCTAACGCGATGTGACTGCGGCGCTCAGAAGCTGAGCCGCACCTGTCGGACCGTCTCGGCGACAGACAGCTCACGGGTCTCATCGACCACATTCCCGTCCTCGCGGTGCCACGCGGCCGACAGGCAACCATAGGCGATGGCGTGGTCGAGGATGGCTGGCGGTGCTTGGCCCAGTGTCCTGGCAAAGACTTCGGCGATATGCGCGATCCGCTCCGGATCGAGGCAAAGATCGTCCCGGTCGAGCGGGTTGTAGAACATGTTGGCGGCATCGAAGCCGGGATCGCCGAGAACGCCCTTCGGATCGATCGCCCGCCAGCCGCGCGGCCCATGCAGGATGTTGTCGTGGTGCAGGTCGCCATGCAGAGGCCTGGTATCGTGCGGATTGGCGAGCAACCGGTCGGCAATGACGGCGGCCTCGACATAGATGCTGTCATGGCCGGCATCGCGGTCGGTCGCGGCCTTTCTGAACAGGCCTGAAAACCGCTCCTTGAGCGGTTGGAGCTCGGGCGGGAAGGGGTCTTTCGCAGGCGAAAACAGTCTTGCCATTACATCCGCCGCGATTGCGGTCGCGGCGTTGTCGCCCTGTTCGCAGAGAACCTGCTGCAGCAGGGTTTACCGGCGTATTCGAGCAGAATGCCGTGGCCGTCGCGGCCGAGCAGGCACACCGCGCCCTCGCCGCACCGCCAGGCGAGGAAATGCTCGCCGCGCAATTCGTCGGCGACGTCATCGAAGGGCCTGAGCGCCTTGACGATCGCCGGCGAACCGTCCTCGCGCCGTACTTTCCAGATGCGGCTCGAAAAGGTCGGCGATGAGTTCGGGCGCGCTGACCTTCCAGCGCGCCGGAAATGCCGGCGCGTCCATCAGAGGCCGAGCATCAGATCCATGTTCTGGACGGCGGCACCCGAGGCGCCCTTGCCGAGATTGTCGTAAACCGCCAGCAGCAGGGCCTGCGCGCGCTTGTCGTTGGCGAAGACGTAGACCTTCATCCGGTTTGTGCCGTTGTAGATCTCCGGATCGATCTCCGGCACGCGCTCCAGATGCGCATAGGGTGCCACCTCGACCACGCTGCCCTTGATGGCGGCGAAATGGTCGGCAATCGCCGCATGAAGCTCCGCACCCGTCGGCACGCGGTCGAGACCGCCGAGCTGCAGCGGCACCACCGTGATCATGCCTTGCGCGAAATTGCCGACCGCCGGCTGCATGATCGGATCGTGCGACAGCCTGGCATAGGCCCTTAGTTCCGGCACGTGTTTGTGCTGCAAGGTGAGGCCATAGGGCAGGAACTCCGAGGCGTCCTCGCCCTTGGCGACATAGTCCTCGATCATCGGCCGTCCGCCGCCCGAATAGCCCGAAATGCCGTTGACCGCGATCGGGAAATCCGCCGGTAGCAGGCCAGCGGTGACCAGCGGCCGCAGTGTCGCGATCGGTCCCTGCGGCCAGCAGCCGGGGTTGGCGACGCGCTTGGCCGAGGCGATCGTCTTGGCCTGCTCCTTGTCCATCTCGGCGAAACCATATGCCCAGCCTTCGGCGACGCGATGCGCGGTCGACGCATCGATGACCTTGGTGGTGTCGTTGGCGATCAGCGAGACACTTTCCTTTGCCGCATCGTCGGGCAGGCACAGGATCGCGACATCGGCCGCATTGAGGAACTCGGCGCGCGCCGCCGTTTCCTTGCGGCGCTCGGCCGGGATGGAGATGATCTCCAGGTCGCCGCGCTCGGCAAGCAGCGCCCGGATCTGCAGGCCGGTGGTGCCGTGCTCGCCGTCGATGAAGATTTTCGGTTTCATTGCCTGATCAAATTCCCTGAGATTTCAAGACTATATGCCATGACCCTGATTCACCGCGGCAGCATTGTGGTTGCCGTTGTTCAGCTCTTCAAGCCGTGCTTTTCGTTCCGCCAGCAAACCGAGATACTGCATGGCCACCATCGAGCCGGCAATCGCCGTTATATCGGCGTGATCATAGGCCGGCGCAACCTCGACGACGTCGGCGCCGACAATATCGATCTGGTTGAGCTGGCGCAGCGTCGACAGGATTTTTGCCGAGGACGGCCCGCCCGCAACCGGCGTGCCGGTGCCGGGCGCATAGGCCGGATCGAGGCAGTCGATGTCGAAGGTGAGATAAGTCTTCTTGCCGCCGGTGCGGTCGACGATGGCGTAGGCGATGTCGGACGCCCGCATCTCCTCGATTTCATGGCCGTAGAGGATTTTGATGCCGAACGTGTCCGGCGCATGGGTGCGGATGCCGATCTGGATCGAACGGTCGGGATCGATGATGCCTTCATTGACGGCGCGGCCGACGAAGGAACCATGATCGATGCGCTTGCCGTCGTCCGGCCAGGTGTCCTGATGGGCATCGAACTGCACCAGGGCAAGCGGGCCGTGGATGGCGGCATGCGCCTTGAGCAGCGGCCAGGTGACGAAATGGTCGCCGCCCAGCGACAACAGGAAGGCGCCGGATTTCAGGATCTTCGACGCTTCGCGCTCGATGGTGCCGGGCGTCTTCTGGTGGTTGCCGGAGTCGAGCAGGCAATCGCCATAGTCGACCACCGCGAGATGCTCGAACAGGTCGCGTGAAAACGGGTATTGCGGGTCATTGTCGAGGATCGCCGAGGCGCGGCGAATCGCCTGCGGCCCGAAGCGGGCGCCGGGCCGGTTGGTGACGGCGGCGTCGAAGGGAATGCCCCATACCACCGCGTCCGCGCCCTTCACGTCCTTCGTGTATTTGCGCCGCATGAACGACAGCGCGCCGGCATAGGTCGGCTCGAGGGCAGCGCCCGTTTTGGAACGGGCGGTGAAGGCGTGGTCGATGTTCTTGGTCGCCATTACGGATCCTTGTTCTTCATCGGGGTGCAACAACTACAGAACCGGCACGCAACATGCCAGTCACAGCTTGGCGAGACGAAACGGCGCCCCTCAAATGCCATGACAAAACAGGATTTGTATCACCATGACGCAGACGGCGTTTCTTAATCCTCCCCGCGCCGTGGTGTCGACCCACATAGGCACGATCGCCGGCGAACGCTTCCTGGTTCTCGATTCGTGGCGCGGCATCTGCGCGCTGCTGGTGGCGCTGTTTCACTTCCCGACCGGTTCGACGATTTCGCAAAGCGCCTTCGTCGGTTCGTCCTATCTTTTCGTCGACTTCTTCTTCGTTCTTTCCGGTTTCGTCATCGCCAGCAGCTACGGCAACCGGCTGAGCCAGCCGGAAGAGGTGGCTCGCTTCGCCCTGGTCCGCTTCGGCCGCATCTACCCGCTGCATCTGCTCATGCTGGCCGCCTTTGCCGGCTTCGAGCTGCTGCGGCTGGTGCTGCCGCAACTGCATGGTACCGGGGCAGCTCCCTTCACCGGTGGCTTCGACCTCAGGAGCCTGCTTGCCAATCTTCTCTTGCTGCAAGGCGTCGGCTTCGAGGATCAACTGACCTGGAACGCGCCAAGCTGGAGCATTTCGGCCGAGTTCTTCGCCTATCTCCTGTTTGCGGGCGTGGTCTTCGTCGCCGGCGCGCGCGCCTGGGTATGGTTCGTCGCCGCTGCCGTCACCGCGCCGCTGTTCCTGCTTGGCTTCTCGACCCATCATATGGATGTGTCCTTCGATTTCGGCTTCATCCGCTGCCTGTACGGCTTCTCGCTCGGCGCCCTGCTTGCCTGGTTTCAGCATGATTCGATTGCGGAGGCGCGACTGGCGCTGGCCAAGGGCGACCCGCGCATGGCCTGGACCCTTGCCGAGATCGTCATGGTGGCCGTCATCGTGATTTTTGTCTCGCTGGCGGGAAACAATGATTTCGGCATCGCGGCGCCACTGGTGTTCGCGCTGGCGCTGTTTCTTTTCGGCCACGAGGGCGGCTGGATCAGCGCCCTGTTGAGGACGCCGTTCATGCTGACGCTGGGCGCACTGTCCTATTCGATTTACATGGTCCACATCTTCGTCCAGGCGCGCATGATCAACGTCGCCGGGCTGGTCGAGCGCAAGCTCGGCTTTGGCGTCGTCGGCGACATCGTGCTGCGCGGGCAGCCGGCGACTGGCTTCGGCGCCGGCTGGACAGGGGCCGTGGCGATTGCCGTCATGCTCGTCGCCACCATTGCCGTCTCCTGGATCACCTGGCGTTTTGTCGAAATGCCGGCCATGGCCTGGTTCCGCCGGCTCTCGAAACGCATCTGACGCGCACCTGACGCGAAAGCTTCTAGCCGGCTTCGTTCACCCGCCTGTCACGGGCATCGCCTATCCGGGTCTCGACCCGGCAAGGAGCGATTCTCGATGCGGACCATCTGTCTGAGCCTTCTGCTTTCCGCGGCACTTGCGGCTTCCTCTGGCCAGGCCGTGGCCGGCAAAACCCGCGCCAGGCAGATTCTCGACCGCTTCGAGCATGCCAACCAGTGGCGCGACCACGTCATGATCGCCGCGCACCGCGCCGGCAGCATGCAGGCCGGCAAGACGCTCTATCCCGAAAATTCGATCGCGGCCGTGAAAGGCTCGATCGCCATGGGCGCCGAAATCGTCGAGGTCGACATCAGACGCTCGAAGGATGGTGAGTTCGTCGTCATGCATGACAGCTGGCTCGACCGCACCACGACCTGCAAGGGCGAGGTGGTCACGTACACGCTGGCCGAACTGAAAACCTGCAGGCTGGTGGTCGAAGGCACCGGCGCGGTGTCGGGTGAAACGGTTTCGACGCTGCGCGAGATGCTGATGGCGACCAGGGACAGGATCCTCATCAACCTCGACAACAAGCTCGAGGTCGGCGATCTCACAGGCATGATCGCGGTGGCTCGTGAGCTCGGCATGGCCGAACAGGTCATCGTCAAGGAAAACCTGTGGAACCAGAACAGGATTGCCTCGGTCAAGGCCGCCATGGATGCCATCGGCGGTGGCTTCCAGTTCATGCCGATCATCGCCGACGACGCGGTGCATGATGCCGGTTTCGCCGAAACGGTCGACCACGCCTTCTCGCCGCGCGCGACCGAGCTGATCAATTGGCGGGCAGGCGCCGAGACGCTGACCGAGACCGGCGGACCGCTGTTCAGCACGCGCATGCGCGCGGCCGCGGTGCGGGGCAACTGGCACATCTGGGCCGACACCTACGCCATCGTCAACAAGCCGGGCGGCTTCCTCGCCGGCGGCCGCGGCGACGAACTGGCGGTGAAGGCCAGCCTGCCGCGCGAAGCCTGGGGTTTCTGGGCCGATCGCGGCGCCACCATCATCCAGACCGACGAGCCGAAGGCGGCAATCGACTGGCTGGCGGCCAACGGTTTTCGCGTGCCCTATGCCGACGAGGCGCGATCGGCCGAGCCGGCGAATACAGCGAGCATCAACTAGGAGCACTGGTGCCGCACCCGCCTGGGAGCGCCGGCGCCATCACCCCACCCGGGGGTGACTGCCGAGCCCTAACAGGCCGGCCGAAGGACGGCCCTTTGCTTATGCAACTGCGCGCAGCGCCTGCCGTCAAGCGGCCATCGCAATCCCATCCAACGCCTCAAGCACCTCATCCGAAAGCGCAAGCTCTGCCGCGGCGAGGTTTTCCCGCAAATGCGCGACCGACGATGTGCCGGGGATCAGCAGGATGTTGGGCGCACGACGCAGCAACCAGGCGAGCGCGACCTGCATCGGGGTGGCACCGAGGCGCCGCGCCACATCGGACAGCGTCGAAGACTGCAGCGGGTTGAAGCCGCCGAGCGGGAAGAACGGCACATAGGCGATGCCGTCGCGGGCAAGGCCGTCGATCAGGCCGTCGTCGCCGCGATGCGCCAGATTGTACTGGTTCTGCACACAGACGATCTCGGCAATCCGGCGTCCTTCCTTGATCTGCGCCGATGTCACGTTGCTCAGTCCGATGTGCCTGACCAGACCCTGCCGCTGAAGCTCGGCCAGGACGGTGAGCGGCGCTTCGATCGATCCTTCGGCGGGACCATGCGTGTCGAACATGATGCGCAAATTGACCACATCGAGCGCCTCGAGGCCGAGATTGCGCAGATTGTCGTGCACCGCCTGGGTCAGCGCTTCGGCGGAAAAGGCCGGCAGCCACGATCCATCCGCGCCGCGCCGGGCGCCGATCTTGGTGACGATGACCAGATCCTGGGGGTAGGGGGCCAGCGCCTCGCGGATCAGCCGATTGGTGACGTGCGGGCCATAGAAGTCGCTGGTGTCGATATGGTCAATCCCCTGAGCAACGGCCTCGCGCAGCACGGCCACTGCCGCGTCATGGTCCCTGGGCGGCCCGAACACACCGGGCCCGGCAAGCTGCATGGCACCGTAGCCGAGCCGTTTCACGGTGTGGCTGCCAAGGGTGAAGGTGCCGGCCGGTTGGATATTGGACATGATCGATCTCCTGTGAGGAGGCGAAGATAGGCGCTGCTCAACCGCGTGATAATCGGCTACAATCCACACGGGCTGTGCGGAATGGCGAACAATGATGAACCTCAGTGATCTGAACGCCTTCGTGGCGGTGGCGCACGCCGGTGGTTTTCGCGACGGTGCGCGTGCCAGTGGCAGCAGCGCCTCGGGCTTGAGCGAGGCGGTGCGTCGCCTGGAAGTGCAGCTCGGTGTCAGGCTGTTCAACCGCACCACGCGCAGTGTCGTCCCGACCGAAGCGGGCCTCAGCCTGCTGGAGCGGCTCGGTCCGGCGCTGTCGGAGGTGGAGGCGGCGCTCGACGTTGTGAATGGCTTTCGTGACAGGCCGGCGGGCTCGCTGCGCCTCAATGTACCGGTCAGCGCCGCACGGCTGATACTGCCCGACATTGTCCCTCGCTTCCTTGCTGCCTATCCCGGCATCCGGCTCGAGGTGATCGCCGACGAAAACTTTGTCGACGTGCTGGCGGCCGGCTGCGACGCCGGCATCCGCTACGACGAGCGGCTGGAACAGGACATGATCGCGGTGCCGATCGGGCCGCGCGTGCAGCGTTTCGCCACCGCCGCTAGCCCTGCCTATCTCGATCGCCATGGACGGCCGCAACATCCGAGCGACCTGCTCGGCCACGCTTGCGTGCGCGGCCGCTTCGCCAGCGGCGCCATGCTGCCATGGGAATTCGAGCGCGAGGGTGAGGTGGTGCGCATCGATCCGACGGGGCCGCTGATCGTGCGAATCGGCGGCGCGACCGATCTGGCCGTCGATGCGGCCATCGCCGGCACCGGCATCATCGGCCTCTTCGAGGGCTGGCTTCGCCCTCACTTCGAAAGCGGCGCGCTTGAGCCCATTCTCGAACCGTGGTGGCAGAGCTTTACCGGGCCGTTCCTCTACTACCCCGGCCGGCGCCTTGTGCCTGCCCCGCTGCGGGCGTTCATCGACTTCATCAAGACCGGCAGAACCTGAGACCTGGCGCCAGGCATGGCCTGCGTCGGCGCTGCCACCCCACCCGCGCCTTCGGCGCGACCTCCCCTCGAGGGGAGGTCGAAGAGCACGGCGCCCTACCTCCCCTTGATGGGGAGGTCGGCGCAGCGCCGGGTGGGGTGAATGCCGAGCCGCAAACAAAGAGCCCTAAACGCAAAAAGGCCGCCCGAAGGCGGCCTTTTCGATTGGTAAAACTGCGGAGCGCTTAGCGCTTCGAGAACTGGAACGAGCGGCGGGCTTTCGCCTTGCCGTACTTCTTGCGCTCGACGACGCGGCTGTCGCGGGTCAGGAAGCCACCCTTCTTGAGCACTGCGCGCAGCGCCGGCTCGTAGTAGGTCAGCGCCTTGGAGATGCCGTGACGCACAGCGCCGGCCTGGCCCGAGAGGCCGCCGCCGATGACGGTGGCGACGATGTCGTACTGGCCCGAGCGGTTGGAGGCGATGATCGGCTGGTTGAGGATCATCTGCAGGACCGGACGCGCGAAATAGGTCGCGAATTCCTTGTCGTTGACGATGATCTTGCCGGAACCCGGCTTCACCCAGACACGCGCGATGGCGTTCTTGCGCTTGCCGGTGGCATAGGCGCGGCCCGACTTGTCGAGCTTCTGGACGTGGACGGGGGCCGCGGCTTGCGCGTTGGTGTTGCCGGTGGCGGCGCCCAGTTCTGCGAGCGAGGAAAGCTCAGCCATCTTATGCGACCTTCTTGTTCTTGGAATTCAGCTTGGCCACGTCGAGAACTTCGGGCTGCTGGGCGACATGCGGATGCTCTGCACCTGCATAGACGCGCAGGTTCTTCATCTGCCGACGGCCGAGCGGGCCACGCGGCACCATGCGCTCAACGGCCTTCTCGACGACACGCTCGGGGAAACGACCCTCGAGCAGCTGGCGCGCGGTGCGCTCCTTGATGCCGCCGGGGTGGCCGGTGTGCCAGTAATAGACCTTGTCGGCGAACTTCTTGCCGGTGAACACCACCTTGTCGGCATTGATGACAATGACGTTGTCGCCGTCGTCGACATGCGGGGTGAAGGTCGGCTTGTGCTTGCCGCGAAGATGATTGGCGATGACAGTGGCGAGACGGCCGACGACGAGACCCTCGGCGTCGATCAGGATCCACTTCTTCACCACATCCGCAGGCTTCTGCGAAAAGGTTGTCATATTTTCTGCTTTCGGTTCGGACCTTCACAAAGGGAAGGCGTTTCTTGTTGCTTGGATTGGCGAAAAGCGCCTGCCCGCCGCCAATAACAAAACGGCGGCCTTTGCGGGCCGCTGCTTCGTGACGGCTTATAGGCGAGGGCGAGGGGGCACGTCAAGTCTGCCGTTTCGGGAGTATTACCAAAAGATCATGCAAAAACAATGGGTTGATAAAGCGGTATTATAATACCGCAAGAAAGAACGTTCCGGAGCATGGCCGGAACGTCCATTGACCGACCCGGTCTTCAGTTGGCTCGTTCTAGCGAGCGGCGTATCTCCGGCGCAAGCTGGTCCATTGCGACGGCAAGCCAGTCGCAAAGGTCGTCCGGCGATGTGTCATGAATCCATACCAACCGGCTACGTCCATCACACTCTGCAAAGACCTGCATCGAGGTGTTGTCGTGCTTCACCTCTTCCCCTTGCCACGCCCAGACAATGCGGCGCGCCGGTTCGTCGCGGGCGATGAGCCTCTCCCGCACGATCTTGCCATCGGCGAAGGTCATTTGCCTCAAGTCGGGCTCGATCAACAGGCAATCCACGAAAATATCTGGCGTTGTCAGTCGCGGCCCCTCGGCGAAGTTGCCTACGGTCTGCCAGACCTTCTCCGGCGATGCGTCGACTATCATTTCTCTGATAACTGATCCCATTTGGCACCTTTCGTTCAAGAGCAGACAGGATTGTCTACTAGACAAGTCTGTCTGTATGGCGGAATAGGGTTGACGTCAAAGGGTATTTGATATGGTAAACCACGCTACTGATATCGGCCGGGAAAGTGCTGCGCGCAGCCGCATACTCGATACGGCCACGAACCTGTTCTATGCCGAGGGCGTGCACGCGGTCGGCATCGACCGGATCATTGCTGAGGCGGGCGTGGCCAAGGCCACTTTCTACAAGTACTTTCCGGCCAAGGACGAACTCGTCCGCGCCTACATTCAGAACCAAAGCCGGCAAGGGAGGGCCATGATCGACAGGATCAGCGAGCGATCTGCGCGGGATTCGATCCTGGCTATTTTTGATCTCGTTGCGGACGCCGCCGCTCAGCCTGGCTACCGCGGCTGCCCGTTTCTGAATGCTGCCGCCGAATATCCCGAGCCGAGCCATCCAGTACGGCAGGCGATTGACGAGCACAGGCAATGGAAGCGTGATCTCCTGCGCGGTCTACTTGGAGCCGACGGTAGCCCGGATCCCGAAACCACGGCCGATGTGCTGACGGTTGCCAACGACGGACTGCTGGTCGCCAGCCATCTTGATAAACCTGCAAACTTGCGACGCCTCATTCGCGAGACGGTTATGCGCATTCTGGGGCCGTCGGCAGGCACATAGCAGCAGACGCAGATGGTCCTGCGTTGGGAAACACTGGCGGGAGGAATTCGTCTAACGCTTCGGCGGGATCGAATAGGTGCCGGTGGCGTGCGCGACCGTGTGTCCGCCCTCGCCGGCGACGATGTCGATGTCGAACACCATCAGGCTTTTTCCCAACTTCAGGATGCGGCAATGGCCGTCGATCGGCCCGGCCTCGGCCTTGCGGACGAAGTTGATGTCGAGATTGACGGTAACGGAAAGCGCGTCCGGCCCGGCATGCGAGAGCACACAGACATATCCGCCAATGTCGGCCAGCGTGAACAGCGATGGACCGGACACGGTTCCGCCGGGACGCAGGTGCTGTTCGTCGGCATGGAGCCGCACGGTGCAGCCGCCTGGGAACACGTCGATTGCCTCGTAATATTTGAACTGGTCGTTGAGTTGGGGATAGACCGTCTCCATCAGCGCATTGACTTGCGCTGCGGTCAGCACGGGCTTGAGATTGGTTTGGGCGGGCATGTCGGCCTCTCGTTTTGCGCCAGGCCCTGTATGAACGCAGCGCGGCATTTCTGGCAACACCTTCATTCCTGGCGCAAGCGATCGGTGTTGGATGAAACCCGATCCGATATTAGATATTCTCCCAACCCTGAGCGGAATCGCGGAGACCCGATCCATGGCTGAAATCCTTGCCATCAAGCCTGCCGCCGTTGACGGTCCGGTTGTCGCACAACTGGACAACGGCGTGCTGCGCCTGACGCTCGCCAATCCGCCCGCCAACGCTCTGTCGCTGGCGGTGATGGCGGCACTGACGGCGGAACTCGATCGTGCCAAGGCTGACAAGGCGGTTCGCGTCATCGTGCTGTCGGCGGCCGGCAAGGTGTTCTGCGCCGGCCACGATCTCAAGGAAATGACCGCGCGGCGCGCTGACGCCGATCGTGGCAAGGCCTTCTTCGAACAGACCTTCGCCGCTTGCGCGGCGCTGATGCAGGCGATCGTGCGCCATCCCTTGCCTGTGATTGCCGAAGTCGACGGCCTGGCCACCGCCGCCGGGCTGCAACTGGTCGCCAGCTGCGATCTGGCGATTGCGTCGCATGAGGCGACCTTCTGCACGCCGGGCGTCAACATCGGCCTGTTCTGCTCGACGCCGATGGTGGCGCTGTCGCGCAACGTCTCGCGCAAGCATGCGATGGAGATGCTGTTGACCGGCGAGACGATCGACGCGGCAACCGCCAAGGAGTTCGGCCTGGTCAACCGCGTCGTGCCGCGCGAATATCTGAATCAGATCATCACCAAATACGCGCAAACCATTGCTTCCAAATCATCTTTGGTGGTCAAGACCGGCAAGGGAGCCTTTTACGCGCAGGCCGAGATGGGGCTGGCCGACGCCTATGCCTATACCGGCCGCATCATGGTCGAAAACATGCTGGCGCGTGACGCGGAGGAGGGCATCGGCGCCTTCATCAGCAAGCGCAAGCCGCAATGGACGGACGAGTAATCGTGGAGCCGCGCATCTCCATCATCACCATCGCGACAGACGATCTCGACCGCGCCGTGCGCTTCTACGAGGCGATGGGCCTCGCCCGTCATGCCGGCATCACCGACGGCGTCGCTTTCTTCCAGATGGGCGGCGCCATTCTCGGCCTGTTCCCGCGCGCCAGCGCCGAGGAGGATTCGGGCGTTGCCTTCGCTGGGGCGCCGTCCGCGGTCTATCTCGCCTACAACACCCGCTCCGATGCTGAAGTCGACGAGGTGCTGGCCATGGCGGAAAAAGCCGGCGGGCGTATCGTCAAGCCGGCCGGCCGCGCCTTCTGGGGCGGCTGGTACGGTTATTTCGCCGATGCGGATGGGCATGTCTGGGAAGTGGCGCACAATCCGGCCTTCCCGATCGCGGAAGACGGCACGATTTCGCTGCCCGATTAATGGCTTACCGCAAGCAGCTGACGCGGCTCAAGGCACCTTATCTCAAGCGCATCCTGCTTGACCCGGCGCGGGTCGCGGACTGGGAAAAATATCCCTGGAACCTGCCGCTGTTTCGCGGCCACGACTTCGAACTCGAATTCACCACGCCGATCACCATCATCGTCGGCGAGAACGGCACCGGCAAATCGACGCTGCTCGAGGCGATCGGCGCACTCGCCGGCTATGATGAGGCCGGTGGCGGCAAGGGCTACATGCCGGTCGACCACTCTCGTGCCATCGACAAGAGCGGTGCCGCACTGGCCGACAATTTTCGTTGCCACTGGCTGCCCAAGGTTACCGCCGGTTGGTTCTTTCGCGCCGAATCCTTCTATTCCGTTGCCCGTTACCTCGACGAGGCAGCTAGGGAATCGGGCGGGACGCCACCGGACTTCCTGTCCTGGTCGCATGGCGAGGGTTTCATCCGCTTCTTCGAGGAGCGCTGCCGCAGGCAAGGCATCTACATCCTCGACGAGCCCGAGAGCGCGCTCTCCCCGTCGCGCCAGATCGAACTGCTCAAGATGCTGCGGCGGATGGACCAGTCGGGCACCGCGCAAGTCATCATTGCGACGCATTCGCCGCTGCTGATGGCCTGCCCCGGCGCGCGGCTGTTCCGCATCAGCCGCTTCGGCCTCGATCCGACCGATTTCAGCGACACCGACCATTTTCGCATGATGCGCGACTTCTGCTCCGACCCGCAGGCCTTTATGGAGGAAGCGCTGAGAGAGGACGACGCGTGACTAACGACGATCTCAATTGGCGCATCGAGCAGGCCTGCCGCAACATCTGGCCGGCCGTCTCCCCACCGCAGGAACACGCATGAACCACGATAGTTACGACAACACCTACATCGCCGGCATCCTCAATTCGGTGAAGACCATCGCCATGGTCGGCGCGTCCGCCAACGACGTGCGGCCAAGCTATTTCGTGCTGAAGTATCTGCTGGCCAAGGGGTTTTCGGTGTTCCCGATCAATCCTGGCCAGGCCGGCAAGGAAATCCTCGGCCGGATGACCTATGCCAGGCTGGCCGAAATTCCCGAACCGATCGACATGGTCGATATCTTTCGCGCGGCGACCGCGGTGCCCGGCATTGTCGATGAGGTGTTGCGGCTCGATCCCTTGCCGAAAGTCCTCTGGATGCAGCTTGGCGTGCGTCATGACGAGGCAGCCGCACGCGCCGAGGCCGCCGGGATCAAGGTGGTGATGAACCGCTGCCCCAAGATCGAATATGGCAAGCTGTCCGGCGAGATCGGCTGGACCGGCGTCAATTCCGGCGTCTTGTCGTCGAAGAAACCGCTGATGCGGTCCGGATTCCAGAGTTTTGGTGTGCGCCAGAAGTAGAAGCAAAAATTATTCCGCAAGGCGGTGTATTTTCTCGCGTCCCGGCCGCAGATCGTTCGCCGAAGGGCATTTTCTTCTTTGCATTCGCGCCCGGGCTTCGCCAAGAATGCCCGGCCATTTCAAGAGTTTTCAAAAGGGAGGTTTTCGATGACCCGCACGCCCGGTTTCAACACGCTCGCCGTCCATGCCGGCGCCAAGCCTGACCCGGCCACCGGCGCCCGCGCCACGCCGATCTACCAGACGACCTCCTTCGTCTTCGACGATGCTGATCACGCCGCCTCGCTGTTCGGGCTGAAGGCCTTCGGCAACATCTACACCCGCATCATGAACCCGACGCAGGCGGTGCTGGAAGAGCGCATCGCGGCCCTCGAGGGCGGCACGGCAGCACTTGCGGTCGCCTCCGGCCATGCGGCGCAGATCATCGTGTTCCACAATCTGATGCAGCCGGGCGACAATTTCGTCGCCGCCAACAAGCTCTATGGCGGTTCGATCAACCAGTTCGGCCATGCCTTCAAGAATTATGGCTGGGAGGTGCGCTGGGCCGACACCAACGACCTCTCGACCTTCGAGAGCCAGATCGACGACAGGACCAAGGCGATCTTCATCGAGAGCCTTGCCAATCCGGGCGGCACTTTCGTCGACATCGAGAAGATCGGCGACATCGCCCGCAAGCACGGCCTGCCGCTCATCGTCGACAATACGCTCGCTTCACCCTACTTGATCCGGCCAATCGAGCACGGTGCCGATATCGTCGTCCATTCGCTGACCAAGTTCATCGGCGGCCACGGCAATTCGATCGGCGGCGCCATCGTCGACGGCGGCACCTTCGACTGGTCGAAATCGGGCAAGTACCCGATGCTGTCGGAGCCGCGCCCCGAATATGGCGGCCTCGTCCTGCACGAAACCTTCGGCAATTTCGCTTTCGCCATCGCCGCGCGCGTGCTTGGCCTGCGCGACCTCGGCCCTGCGATCTCGCCGTTCAACGCCTTCCTGATCCTGACCGGCCTGGAGACCTTGCCGCTGCGCATGCAGCGCCACTGCGACAATGCAGTGACGGTTGCCGCCTGGCTGTCCAACCACCCCAAGGTCGCCTCGGTGAATTACCCCGGCCTGCCCTCAGACAAGAACAACGCGCTGCAGAAGAAATACTCGCCGCAAGGCGCCGGCGCGGTGTTCACCTTCGGCCTCAAGGGCGGCTATGACGCCGGCGTCAAATTCGTCGAGGCGCTCGAACTGTTCTCGCACCTGGCCAATGTCGGCGACACCAAGTCGCTGGTCATTCATCCGGCCTCGACCACGCACCGCCAGCTTTCCGACGAGCAGAAGGTCAAGGCAGGAGCCGGTCCGGACACCGTGCGGCTTTCCATCGGCATCGAGGACGTCAACGACATCGTCGCCGACCTCGAACAGGCGCTTGCCAAGGTCTGATCGCTCATGACCGCGTTTCTTTCCGTCGACACCAAAAACGTCGAGCCCGAATCCGGCGCGCCGGCGCCGGATCGGCTGATCTCGGGCGATCCGAAATTCCGCACCTGGAATGTCGAGGAGCGGGACGGCGGCCTCTATGCCGGCATCTGGGAATCGACCCCGGGCAAGTGGCGCATCGTCTATGACGAATGGGAATTCTGCCACATCCTGTCCGGCGTTTCGGTGATCGCGGAGGACGGTGGGCAAGCGCGTACCGTCAAGGCCGGCGACAGCTTTGTGCTCAGGCCCGGCTTCAAGGGCAGCTGGGAAGTGCTTGAAACGACCCGCAAGGAGTATGTGATCAAGCTTTGATCACTTCCCCGGAAACTGGCTGAGGCACGCCTCCGACGCCTTGTCGTGGAAAGCCAGGGCGTCGGCGTCCTGTGCCTCGACGTCGGCGTCGGAGATCTCGTTGCGATAATATTGCGCCACGAGATCGAGTCCCTCCTGGCTGATGCCCTGGGTCGGCATCTCGCGGGCAATGCAGCTGCACAGGCTGAGCGCACGGTCCGGTGAGCCGACCTTGTGGTTGGTGAGGATGAAATCCTGTGCCGGGCAGGCGGCGATGAAGCCGTCGAAATCGAGCCTCTGTTGCGGCTGGTCGCCATGATTGAAATAGGGCGGCGGCCATTGGCTCTTGCCGCTGGCGACATCGCAGCCGGTTGCGACGTCGCTGCCGTTCGTGGCCACGGCTTGCCATGCCTTGTCCTTGCCGCCGTCGGGATATTCGAAATTCTCTCCCAGCGAGGCGGCATATTGGTCAAGGTCGGCCTGTGCGAAGCCGATCGTCTGAAACCGGTTGAGCTGGCACTGGCATTCACCGGCGACCCGCTCGGCCTCGCCTTCTTCGGGCTGTTCGCTTGATTTGCTTTTCTGGCAGGCCGCGATGAAGGCGGTGCCGTCGAGCGACGTGGCGGGGAGGGTCGAGACATCCGCGTAATGATCGCCCGTCCAGCCAAACAGCTTCTTGTCGAGTTGCAGGTCGAAAAAGCCATTGCGCTTGAAAGCACCGAGGCTGACCTTGTCTGGAGGCGTCAGCCTGGCACCGGGAATATCGCCAAAAACCTCGCGGTAGCTGTCGCCTTCCAGCACGAAAAGGAACAGCCCGCATTTCACGCCATCGCAGTTGGGATCCGCGACATAGGCATAGATTTCGGACAAACCGTCGAGGTTGAAGTCGGCCTCATATGCCCAGAACTTGTCCGCAGGCACAGCCGCCCCCGTTTGACGTTCAAGCAGGCCGCCAGCCATGGCCCGGGCGATGGCGTCACTGTTTTCCTGCGGGATGTTTTCCGGCTGCTCTTGTGCCCATGCGCTGGCCATGCCTGCCCATGCCAGAGCCAGGGCGAAAGATGTCGCCCGTCTCGAAAACAACCTCATGTCGCAGCCCCAGGCCCGCGATCGTCAGAAGCCGACGGCGAGCGTTTCCAGCCCATGGAAGTGGTAAGTGTCGCGGAAGCGCGGCCGTTCGGCAAGATGCAGCTTTGGCTGCCGGTCGAACAAGGTTTTCAGCGACACCTGCAACTCGAGCCGGGCGAGCGGCGCGCCGATGCAGAAATGGATGCCGGCGCCGAAGGACACGTTCTTCTGGTCCGCACGATCGGGCCGAAAGGCCAGCGGCTCGGCGAAGGCGCGCGGGTCATGATTGGCCATGCCCAGCAGCAATCCGATCGTCTGGCCCGGCTGCACGACGATACCGGGGGCGACTTCGATGTCCTGATAGGCGTAGCGCGTGAACATGTGCAGCGGCGCATCGAAGCGCAGGCATTCCTCGACCGTTGCCGCGGTTGCTTCGGGTGAGCCGAAGAAGCGGCGCGGGTCGCCGCCTTGCGCCAGGATCGAGCGCACGGCGTTGCCGGTCTGATGCACGGTCGCCTCGTGGCCGGCATTGAGCAGCAGGATCGCCGAGGACACCATCTCGTCCTCCGACAGTTTCTGGCCGTCCTCCTGCGCCGAGATCAGCAGCGACAGCAGATCGTCGCCGGGGTTCTTGCGCCGCTCGGTGACATGGAAGCGCAGGAAATCGGCAAAATCGCTTGCGGCCCGGTTGGCCGTCTCCTCGGTTTCGCGCGTGCGGCTGTGCATGTACATGGCGACCATCCGGTGCGACCAGTCGAGCAGTTGCGGCCCCATCTCGACCGGCACGCCGAGCATTTCGGCAATGATGGTGATCGGCAGCGGCGCCGCGAAGGCGGGCAGCAGATCGACGGCCCCGCCTGGTTCGAGACGGTCGATCAGGTCGTTGGCGAGCGCTTCGACACGCGGCCGCAGCCGTTCGACCTGGCGCGAGACGAAGGCACGGTTGACCAGCGTTCTCAGCCGCGTGTGCACCGGCGGCTCCAGCTCCAGCATCGAATTGGCTTCGATGCCGTCGAATGCCCTGAGATGAGTTCGGTCCTGACCGGTGCCGCGCCTGTCTGGAATGCCGGCCGGGTTCTGGCGGCCGAAGCGGCGGTCGCGCAGCAGCCGGTTGACGTCGTCGAAGCCGCCAAAGCACCAGATGCCGAACTCTTCCCAGAAGAATGCGTTCGATGCGCCGTGCAGGAAGGCATAGGCCTCGTACGGGTCCTGGAAAAAGGCAGGTTCGTGCGGGTCGAGCCTGAGCTGGCGAGTGGCGGGATCAAAGGCCAGATAGGGTGGCGTCAATTTGGTCATGCCAGACCAATAGCGCGGCTTGCCAGCCTGGTTCCAGACCGTATGTTGGCGGCCCGTGAACAAAAACATCGGCGGCCCAATGCGTTGAGCCAGCCGACACGGCTGCGGAAAGACTGACCTGATGAATGTGATCGTTGTCGGCGCGGGCATTGCCGGTCTTTCCACGGCGTGGTCCCTGGTCAAGGCCGGCCACAGCGTGTCCATCGTCGAGCAGGGACCGATCCCCAATCCGCTGGCCGCATCGGGCGACCATCACCGCGTCATCCGCCGCGCCTACCGGGCCGGAACCGGCTATGGCCGGCTGATCACCGAGGCCTATCAGGCCTGGGATGAAATGTGGGCCGATCTCGGCGAAAGCCACCTCGATGCGCGCGGCTTCGTCTGCATTTCGCGCGAGCCGGGCGATGAGGCCGAGGAATACCGCGAGGGCCTGGAGGAGGGGAATTTCCCGTTCGAATTGCTGGAAGCGGCTGCTGCCGCGCAACGCTGGCCGTTCCTTGTGCCAGGTTCGTTCCGCTATGCCTATTTTTCAACCGAAGGCGGCGCGCTGCATTGCCGCAAGATCGCGTCCGGCCTCGCCAAATGGCTGCGCGCCAATGGCGCCAATGTCTACGAGCACAGCAAGGTCGTCGAAGTCGATGCCGAGGCCGGCCGCGTCGTGCTCGAAAGCGGCGAAACCATGCAGGCCGATCGCATCGTCGTCGCTGCCGGCGCCTGGGTGTTGAAACTGTTCCCGGACCTGGACGGCGAGTTGAAGACCTATCGGACGGCACTTGCCTATGTCGAACCGCCGTCCGATCTCAAGGCCGCCTGGCAGGCGGCACCGGTCGTTCTCGATATCGGCGGCGCGGTCGACGGCTATGTGATCCCGCCTTCCGGCGGCGCCGGCATGAAATTCGGTTCCGGGCTGCACCGGGTGCCGACCAGTGACGCCGACTGGAACCGTGAGCCGGTGCCAGGCGAGGGCGAGGCGATCCGCAACCTGTTTTCGCCGCCGATCGCCCGCATCGATGAGTACCGGGTGACCGAGGTCGTGACCTGCGCCTACACCTTCACCGCCGACGAGAAATTCATGGCGCACGAAAAGGGCAGGTGCCTGATCGTCTCGGCTTGCTCGGGCCATGGCTATAAATTCGGTGCAGCGGTCGGCCGGCGCGTAGCCGCCGCAGTCGGCGATGGCGACGTCGCCGGCCTGAAGGCATGGCTGCGGGCGGAGGTCGCTTGAAACGCCGCCGGCGCTTGACCTAATTCTGGCAGTGCCTCGGAATATGCACCCGCCGCCAGCTGGATGAACCTTCGCGGACCAGCACGCGCCGCGCGACCGTCTGGTAGGACGCCGGAACATTGATGATACGCCTTTGTTCCGGCTGCACCAGCACCTCCTCGGCGATGCTGTCGTACTGCGCCGGGGTGACGACACGCCGGGTGCGTTCGGGCTGGATCACCACGGTCTCGGCGACGCGCCCGTAGCGCGCCTTGTGCCAGATCTTGCACAGCACCTTGCGGCCATGAATGACGCGCCATTCCCAGGAATAGCCGCCATCGTCGACCTGGACCGTGTGGTAGACGGTGCGGGTGATGGCAGGCACGACCTCGTAGGTGACTTGCGCCGGAACCGTCATCACCACGCGTTCGCGGGTGCCGTAGATGGCCGGAACATAGTCGACCTGCTGGCCGGGCGGGCTCACCAGCACGTCTTCGTAGACCGTGTCGTAGACATCAGGCGTGCGGACCGGTTCATAGCATTCGACGGCGCGGCCGCCGGCCGCTGTCTGCGAAATCGTGCCGAGCATGGTCAGCCCGGCAATGGTGAAGCATGCGGTTTTCCTGAACATGACACTCCCCCTGTTGAACGGCCGATGACGTTCAACGTTGGATTGTAGGGGAAGAGGCGTCCGGGAAAAGGGGATTTGCCGCATTTCGTTAAGCGATGCGGTTAAGAAATTGCTACGGATGGCGGCGACGTCGGCGAACGACGATGGCGCTGGTCGATGAATCCCGCGAATAACCTTGATTCGACTTACCCAGATGGCTAGGACGGGTCGGCCTTGCACAAGGATGAGCCGGCATCCTATTTACAGAATAACGATCCAGTACCGATTCTGCCCGATCTTCCAGTGTCCCGGCGCCGGAATCCCACCGCGAGATAAGAGATAACTAATGAAGAACCCCGTCGAAACCTACATGAACCTCGTTCCGATGGTGGTCGAACAGACCAATCGCGGCGAGCGGGCCTACGACATTTTCTCCCGCCTCCTCAAGGAGCGCATCATTTTCATCACCGGTCCGGTCGAGGACGGCATGGCGACCCTGGTCTGCGCGCAGCTTCTGTTCCTCGAAGCCGAGAATCCGAAGAAGGAAATCAACCTCTACATCAATTCACCGGGTGGCGTCGTCACCTCGGGCATGGCGATCTACGACACCATGCAGTTCATCAAGCCGGCCGTGTCGACGCTCTGCATCGGCCAGGCGGCCTCGATGGGCTCGCTGCTTCTGACCGCCGGCCACAAGGGCATGCGCTTCGCCACGCCGAATGCCCGCATCATGGTTCACCAGCCGTCCGGCGGCTTCCAGGGCCAGGCGTCTGACATCGAGCGCCATGCCCAGGACATCATCAAGCTAAAGCGTCGCCTCAACGAGGTCTACGTCCAGCACACCGGCAAGAGCTACGAAGAGATCGAGAGGACGCTCGACCGCGACCATTTCATGACCGCCGACGAAGCCAGGGAGTTCGGCCTCATCGACAAGGTCATTTCGTCGCGCGAGGCGGCGGAAAGCGCTGTGGCATAAGGGCTAGTTGGCAGTTGGATGGCGGCATCACACGCTTTTGGCGCGTCTTGCGGCATTTCGGCCACAATTGGCTGTTCCCTCGGCGGACAGGATTGCCTACGTTAAGGCTATGTTGAGTTTCGGCGGCTTAGCTTTATGCGGGGCTGTCGCGAATCATTGCCACGTTTTCTGATTTGTGTTTCGTACGGAATGCGTTGCGGGAGCCGGGATACTGGCGGCGGCGGATTCCCGCGATAGATTGAGTATGCGCCCTTTCAGCCAGACCATCGGCGGGCGGCCATGAAAGGACATGAAAATGAGCAAGGTCGGCAACAACAGCGGCGACTCAAAGAACACGCTTTACTGCTCGTTTTGCGGCAAAAGCCAGCACGAGGTGCGCAAGCTGATCGCCGGTCCGACGGTCTTCATCTGCGACGAGTGCGTCGAGCTGTGCATGGACATCATCCGCGAGGAGAACAAGACCTCGATGGTGAAGTCGCGCGAGGGCGTGCCGACACCGCAGGAGATCCTCAAGGTTCTCGACGACTATGTCATCGGCCAGCCCTACGCCAAGCGCGTGCTGTCGGTGGCGGTCCACAACCACTACAAGCGCCTCGCGCATGCCGGCAAGAACAACGATGTCGAGCTGGCGAAGTCGAACATCCTGCTGATCGGCCCGACCGGTTGCGGCAAGACGCTGCTGGCGCAGACGCTGGCCCGCATCATCGACGTGCCCTTCACCATGGCTGACGCGACGACGCTGACCGAAGCCGGTTATGTCGGCGAGGACGTCGAAAACATCATCCTGAAGCTGTTGCAGTCGGCCGACTACAATGTCGAGCGGGCCCAGCGCGGCATCGTCTACATCGACGAGATCGACAAGATTTCGCGCAAGTCCGACAATCCCTCGATCACCCGCGACGTGTCGGGCGAGGGCGTGCAGCAGGCGCTCTTGAAGATCATGGAAGGCACCGTCGCCTCCGTGCCGCCGCAGGGCGGCAGGAAGCACCCGCAGCAGGAGTTCCTGCAGGTCGACACCGCCAACATCCTGTTCATCTGCGGCGGCGCCTTCGCCGGGCTGGACAAGATCATCTCGGATCGCGGCAGAAAAACCTCGATCGGCTTCGGCGCCATCGTCGCTTCGCCCGAGGATCGCCGCACCGGCGATGTCTTCCGCCTGGTCGAGCCGGAGGATCTCTTGAAATTCGGTCTTATCCCCGAATTTGTCGGCCGTCTGCCGGTCCTGGCGACGCTGGAGGACCTTGACGAGCCGGCGCTGATCCAGATCCTGACCGAGCCGAAGAACGCGCTGGTCAAGCAGTATCAGCGGCTGTTCGAGATGGAGAATGTCGACCTGACGTTCCACGAGAACGCCCTGTCGGCGATCGCCAAGCGCGCCATCGAGCGCAAGACCGGCGCGCGCGGTCTGCGCTCGATCATGGAAGCGATCCTGCTCGACACGATGTTCGAACTTCCCGCACTCGAAGGCGTGCGCGAAGTGGTGATTTCGGAAGAGGTGGTTACCGGCAGCGCCCGGCCGCTCTATATCTACTCCGAGCAGAAGGAAAAGAAGGGCAATGTCAGCGCCTGACATGAGCCCGCAGCGGAGTTTTGAAACGGCGCCGCAAGGCGCCGTTTTGCTGTCACGCAGGGTTTTGCGGCTGCGTCCGGTCTTGCCGTCGCAAATCGGTCACTTGCGGGCACGTTGGAGGAGCGGATTTGTACTGGCCCCTTGATCTTTGTGGATCGTGCATCCAACTAACTGGAGAAGGCCGAGGTGCCCGATTTCTGTGCTGTAAAACTCCCGTCATAAACGGTGGTAGGCGGAACGATCCCCGGTCGTTAATATAGGATTCGCGGTTGGCCGATTGGCGGCCGCGACATGAAAGGTTGGACAATGGCCAAAATATCCAAGGCTCCCAGCGACGGCGTCTTCGCAGTCCTCCCACTGCGCGACATCGTGGTGTTCCCGCACATGATCGTTCCGCTCTTCGTCGGGCGTGAGAAGTCGATCAAGGCGCTGGAAGAGGTGATGGGTCAGGAGAAGCAGATCCTGCTTGCCACCCAGATGAATGCCGCCGACGACGATCCCGAGCCCGATGCCATATTCGACATCGGCACGCTTGCCAATGTGCTGCAATTGCTGAAGCTGCCCGACGGCACCGTCAAGGTTCTGGTCGAAGGCGCCTCGCGCGCGAAAATCGTCTCGTTCACCGACCGTCCCGACTTCCATGAGGCCCGCGCCACGGCGCTGGTCGAGCCGGAAGAGGAAGAGGTCGAGGTCGAGGCGCTGGCGCGTTCGGTCGTCACCGACTTCGAGAACTACGTCAAGCTGAACAAGAAGATCTCGCCCGAAGTGGTGGGTGCCGCCAGCCAGATCGACGACTATTCCAAGCTCGCCGACACGGTCGCCTCGCATCTCGCCATCAAGATCCCCGAGAAGCAGGAAATGCTGGCCACGCTCTCGGTCAAGGAGCGGCTGGAAAAGGCGATGGGCTTCATGGAAGCCGAAATCTCCGTCCTGCAGGTGGAGAAGCGTATCCGCTCGCGCGTCAAGCGCCAGATGGAGAAGACGCAGCGCGAATACTACCTCAACGAGCAGATGAAGGCGATCCAGAAGGAGCTCGGCGAGGGCGAGGACGGCCGCGACGAGGCTGCCGAGATCGAGGCACGCATCAAGAAGACCAAGCTCTCCAAGGAGGCCCGCGAAAAGGCGGAAGCCGAGTTGAAGAAGCTCAGGACGATGTCGCCGATGTCGGCTGAATCGACCGTGGTGCGCAACTATCTCGACTGGATCCTGTCGATCCCGTGGGGCAAGAACTCCAAGGTCAAGCAGGACCTGGCTTTCGCGCAGAACGTGCTCGACACCGACCATTTCGGCCTCGACAAGGTCAAGGACCGCATCGTCGAGTACCTTGCCGTGCAAAGCCGCCAGAAGAAGCTGAAGGGGCCGATCCTGTGCCTCGTCGGCCCTCCCGGCGTCGGCAAGACCTCGCTCGGCAAGTCGATCGCCAAGGCGACCGGTCGCGAATTCATCCGCATGGCGCTGGGCGGCGTGCGTGACGAAGCCGAGATCCGTGGCCATCGGCGCACCTATATCGGCTCGATGCCCGGCAAGGTCATCCAGTCGATGAAGAAGGCGAAGAAGTCCAACCCGCTCTTCCTGCTCGACGAGATCGACAAGATGGGCCAGGACTTCCGTGGCGATCCGTCGTCGGCGCTGCTCGAGGTGCTCGATCCCGAACAGAACTCGACGTTCATGGACCACTACCTCGAGGTCGAATACGATCTGTCGAGCGTTATGTTCGTGACGACGGCGAACACGCTGAACATCCCTGCGCCTCTGATGGACCGCATGGAGATCATCCGTATCGCCGGCTACACCGAGGACGAGAAGATCGAAATCGCCAAGCGGCACCTGATGCCGAAGGTGGTGCGCGACCATGCCCTGCAGCCGAAGGAGTTCTCCGTCGGCGAGGACGCGATCCGCGCCATCATCCAGACCTACACCCGTGAAGCGGGCGTCAGAAGCCTGGAGCGCGAGCTGATGAAGCTCGGGCGCAAGGCGGTGACCGAGATCCTGAAGACGAAGAAGAAGACGGTGAGCATCACGGCGGCGAACCTCGCCGACTACCTCGGTGTTCCGCGCTTCCGCTTCGGTCAGGTCGAGGCTGACGATCAGGTCGGTGTCGTCACCGGGCTTGCCTGGACGGAAGTCGGCGGCGAGCTGCTGACGGTCGAAGGCGTCATGATGCCCGGCAAGGGCCGCATGACGGTGACCGGCAACCTGCGCGACGTGATGAAGGAATCGATTTCGGCGGCGGCCTCCTATGTCCGCTCGCGCGCCATCGATTTCGGCATCGAGCCGCCGCTGTTCGACAAGCGCGACATCCACGTGCACGTGCCGGAAGGCGCCACGCCCAAGGATGGACCGTCGGCCGGCGTGGCGATGGCGACCGCGATCATCTCGGTGCTGACCGGCATTCCGATCAAGGCCGATGTGGCGATGACCGGCGAGATCACGCTGCGCGGCAGGGTGCTGCCGATCGGCGGCCTCAAGGAGAAGCTGCTGGCCGCATTGCGCGGCGGCATCAAGAAGGTGCTGATCCCGGAAGACAACGCCAAGGACCTGGCGGAGATTCCGGACAACGTGAAGAACGGCATGGAAATCATTCCGGTCTCGCGGGTCGGTGAGGTGTTGCGCCACGCGCTAGTGCGTATGCCGGAGCCGATCGAATGGGTCGAACCGGTCAATCCGCCGGCAGCGACCGACAGCGCGGACGATGCCGGCAAGACGCTGGCGCACTAGAGCGCCGCGCGTCCACTTGGACGCGCAAAGGACGCTCTAATGCCTAAGACTTGCGCATGGTCCTTTCCGAAAACCGACTACGGTTTTCGGGGCCTTGCGTTGGTTTTCGCCAAGGTTGCAGTGCACAAACAGAGAGCCGGGCTTCGCGCCCGGCTTTTTCATGTGAAAAACCCCGGAATTCCGGGCTTTTTCCGCTTTTTCTTGGGTATTTCGACTTGGTTGCGGCAACGCTTCTTTCTAAAGTCCGTTTCCTGCCGGATGAGTCGTAAGTTCCGGTGTTCTCATGGAAGGGAATTTTTATGAACAAGAACGAACTGGTGTCCGCTGTCGCCGACGCCGCGAGCATTTCGAAGGGTGACGCGCAGTCGGCGGTCGATGCGGTCTTTTCCGTGATCACCGGCGAACTGAAGAAGGGCGGCGATGTCCGGCTTGTCGGCTTTGGCAATTTCACCGTGTCAAAGCGTGCGGCGTCGACCGGCCGCAATCCTCAGACCGGCGCCGAAGTGAAGATCCCGGCACGCACCGTGCCGAAGTTCTCGGCCGGCAAGGGCCTCAAGGACGCAGTCAACTAAGCGCCTTTTTTCTTTCAGAGACCAGAAAAGCCGGGCTTGCCCGGCTTTTCATTTTTGTGTCCGGCGCCGGTACACGCGACCAGAAAAGCCGAGCTTGCCCGGCTTTTCATTTTTGTGCCCGACGCCGGTACACGCGACCAGAAAAGCCGGGCTTGCCCGGCTTTTCATTTGCCGGGCCTGGAGTGGACAATCTCTGGGTCAGGCCGTCCGGAAAATGAGGGCGCGAAGCAGCCAAACTCGCGAGTCCAGAGAACCGGGATGGAAGGGCGCTTAACGCGAGTCCGCGTTTTGCGCTCGACCGATTGCCCTGGCCATACTATCCTGGACCTAGGGCATTGGCGGTGCTGCTCCACGTCGGGAAGAGGTTCCCCATGCCTAGGGGTGTTCGGAAATGAACCTATTGATCGACAAGCTTGCCGGATTGGTCTTTATCGTCCTTGGCTTCCTGCTGGCGGCATCGGGTTACCGGGCCGCATCGACGGGATATATGGCTGCCGGGATCGTTCTGCTCGCCATCGGAATTGCACTGGTGGTACGCAAGGTGTTGCGGCGAAATCAGGACAATCAACGGTGATGGCGGCCAAGGGGTAGAGGGCTAACCCCCTGGTCCGCACGATCCAGGATGATCTCAAAACACGCCTGGGTCGTGTACCATGAGCGGATTCAGGCGACGCGCTTTGGGTCTTTGTTCTTATGCATGTCGTTGTCCCAAAACCGGGTCCACCTTTGGGCGACATGCATTAGCCATTCGGCGCGTCGGCGCGCATCAAGCCTTCCTTCTTGAGATCGGCCCAAAGCGCTGCCGGCAGCTTCGCGTCGAGCAGCGAGCGGTTGCTCTCGACTTCGCTCGGCCGCTGGCCGCCGGGGATCACCGAGACGACCGAGGGGTGCAGCAACGGGAATTGCAGCGCCGCCTCGATCAGCCGCACGCCATGGCGCTTGCAGACGCTCTCGATGCTGGCGACCCGGTCAAGGATGTCCCTGGGCGCTTCGCTGTAATTGTAGTGGGCGCCAGGCTTCGGCCCGGTTGCCAGGATGCCGGAATTGTAAGGGCCGCCGAGAACGATGCCGATGCCGCGCGCCTGGCAGAGCGGCAGGAAGGATGCCAGCGCCTCCTGTTCCAGCAGCGTATAGCGCCCGGCAAGCAGGAACAGGTCGAAATCGCCGCGCTCGGCCAGCGTCTGGGCAACCGGCCACTCATTGATGCCGCCGCCGAACGCCTTGATGACGCCCTGGTCGCGCAGCGCCAGCAGCCCGTAATAGCCTGAACGCATGAATTCCTCGATGCGCCGGTCGGACGCTTCCTTGCTGCCATGCGTGAAGATGTCGACATCGTGCACGAAGAGGATGTCGATACGGTCGACGCCGAGGCGCTCGAGCGAGGCTTCGAACGAGCGCATGACGCCGTCATAGCTGTAGTCGTAGACCTCGCGGCGCGACGGCGTGTCGAAGAATTTGCCGATGCCGGTGCGCTCTTCCGGCGGGCAGGCGCGCATGATGCGGCCGACCTTGCTCGACAGTACATAGTCGTCGCGCTTCTTGGAGCGCAGGAACGGGTTGAGCCGCGTTTCCGACAGGCCAAGCCCGTAGAGCGGCGCGGTGTCGTAGTAGCGGCATCCGGTCGCCCAGGCGGTCTCCAGCGTGGCATTGGCGTCCTCGTCCGAGACGGCGCGGTAGAGATTGCCGAGCGGCGCCGTTCCGAAGCCGAGCTCGGTAAAAGTGATGCCGCCATTGCCGATGCGGTCGAAATGCCGTGTCTTCATATCCTGCTGGTTGCCTCACGTGATTTGTCTGACATGACACTATCATGCCTGTGGCTCGGCAAAAGCGTTGCGGACCGTTGGACACGCTTTTTCGCCGTTGCTAGCATGAACGAAATCAAGCTTCCCGGGATGATTTCGATGGCAGGTTCGCCGTGAGCGACAACAACGAAAACCCGTTCTCGACGGCACTTGGCGAACTCGGCGGCGTGCTGGCGCGCGTCGACGAGAGCCGCATCGACGCCGCCTGCAAGATGCTCGCCGGCGCCAGACAGATCGTCGTCTACGGCTGTGGCCGCGAGGCCTTGCAGGTCAAGGGCTTTGCCATGCGGCTCTATCATCTCGGCCTGCCGGTGTCGGTGGTCGGCGACATGACCACGCCGCCGCTTGGGCCTGGCGATGTCTTTCTCGTCAGTTCGGGGCCGGGAGAAACCTCGACCGTGTTGACCTTGATGCAGGTCGCGCACGGTGCCGGTGCAACGAACCTCCTGCTGACCGCTCAGGCCGACAGCAGTGCTGCAGGGCAGGCCGATTTCACGCTGCTCATTCCCGCGCAAACCATGGCCAGCGACCAGGGGACCAAAAAAACCTCGGCGCTGCCGATGGGATCGGTGTTCGAAGGGGCGCTGTTCCTTATGTTCGAGGTGATGGTGCTGAAGCTCAGGGAATTGACCAACGCGTCGCCGGAAGCCATGCGCTCTCGCCACACCAACATGGAATAGACCATGCGCTACGAACTGATGCTGCCGCACCAGATCCGCAAGGCGATCGCCGAGAACTGGCCGGTCGTATTGCCGCTCGGCGTGCTCGAATACCATGGCGAGCACATGGCCGTCGGCATGGACACGCTGGCCGTCATCAAGACGCTGGAACTGTTCGAGAAGGAGGCCGACATCGTCATCCTGCCGCCCTTCTACTATGGCGCGGCAAGCTATGCCGTCGCGGCGCCGGAAGGCAGCGGCTCGGTGCAGGTCGGCGGCAATGCGCTGGCGCCGTTCGGTGAGGAGCTGTTCTACAGCCTGCTGCGCATCGGCTTTCGCAACATCCACGCCATCATCCACCACCAGACAGAGAACTTCGCCGCCGGCATGCCGACCGACCTCGCCTTCAAGACCGCCGGCCGCCAGGCGATCTTCCGCTTCCTCGAGAAGGAACGCGGCGAGGGCTGGTGGGGCTCGCAGGCGATGGCCGGCTACTACGCCGAGCACGCCGAGGGCGGCAATTTCTTCAACTGGGTGCAGGTGCATCCGCTGATGCCGGCGGCAATGAACGGCAAGTATCCGTTCGACCATGCCGGCATCGGCGAGACCTCGCTCATGCTGGCGCTATGCCCCGAAGCCGTCGACGTCGCTCACTTCGCCGCCAATACAGGCTGGTACACGGTGAGCGCGCCGGAAGCCTCGGCGGAACTGGGGAACAAAGGCGTCGCCATGATCCTCGATCATCTGCGCACGACGTTTAGGGGCTAGTCTGGCTGATGCCTTTTCGAACCAGAACATCAGGACGCACTGCCGTCCATATATTAGCAAGTGAGAATAATATATAATAGCTCCAACCACGCCGTTGGCCATTGGAGCCGTTCCGGTGCACGCGGTCGGAAAACGATGCATGGCAAGCTTGGCAGGCGTGATCGCCACGGCTGCGGCACTTCAGAATGTTTCTGCGTTTGCGCACAATGCCGAAAGCGGCTGGATTTATCCGCCGGCCTGCTGCCACGGCGATCCAACGACAGGCGAGTGCGGCACGATTCCCAGCATCACCGTGACACCGCAGGCCGATGGCTACGTGATCATTTTGCGGCCAGGCGACCATCAGAAGGTCACTCACCAAAACCGATATTTCGTTCCCTACGACAGTGTCATTCCGTCCGGTGACGACAACTTCCATATCTGCCTGCATCCGACCGAGGAGCACGAAAACTGCTTCTTTGCGCCGTCGGAGGCGATGTAGGGCATGCTCGCCCCACGCCGATCGACCCCCCGTACCCGGCGATCAATAGCCGATCAGGGCGCTCGCCGGCATCGCCATGCCTACTTCACCGCTCCGGCCGTCATGCCCATGATCAGGTAGCGCTCCAGCGCAATGCCGATGACCGCGAGCGGCGCAATCGCGGCGGTGGCGAGTGCCGCCATCGACCACCAGTTGATGCCTTGCGAGCCGGTCTGGCTCGCAACCATGACCGGGATTGTCTTGGCGTCGGTCGAGGTCAAAAGCGCGGCGAAGAAATACTCGTTCCAGCACAGCACCATCGCCAGGATGAAGGCGGCGACCATGCCCGGCAGCGCGATCGGCATCACGATGCGGAAGAAGGCGCCCCAGATCGACAGCCCGTCGACAAGCGCTGCCTCCTCGAGTTCGACCGGTATCGAATTGAACTGGTCGCGCATGATCCAGATGACGATCGGCAGCACCATCAGCGTGTAGAGCAGGATCAGCCCGATGCGTGTGTCGAGCAGCCCGACTTCCCGGTAGAGCACCAGGAAGGGCAAAGCGAGCACCACCGGCGGCAGGATCAGCTGCGACAGGAAGAAGAACGAGATGTCCTCGTTCTTGAACCAGGCGAAATGGTAGCGATAGCGGGTCAGCCCGTAGGCGGCGAGGCTGCCGATGATGATGGCGAGGCTCGACGCGCCGACCGAGGTGATGACCGAGTTCATGAAGCGCTTGAGGAATTCCTCGCGCACCGTCGAGGTCTGGAAGATCGAGTCCGGCGACAGGCCGAGTGAGCGCCAGCCCTTCCAGTCCGGTTGGAAGTCGACGAACGGGATCAGGTGGCCTTGGGTGACGTCGACCGCCGTCTTGAACGAAGTGGTGATCGTCCAATAGATCGGGAACAGGCAGATGAAGGCCCAGAAAACCAGCGCGCCATAGATGAAGGCGCGGTTGGCGACGAATCTCGCGGGCGAGCGAATCTCAGAGGCGACGTATTCGGTGGTCTGAACGCTCATCTTGTCTCAATTCACATTGCGCACGAAGCGGTTGGCAAATTTCAACAGCCACGTGACGAACACGACGATGATGATGAGATAGGCCATCGCCAGCATGGTGCCGTAACCGACATTCGAACGGTCGCGGTATTCGCGGTAGATGAAGCTCGACACCGAATCGGTGGCGCCGCCCGGACCGCCCGAAGTCACCGTGATGATGATGTCGGCAAGCTTCAGCTTGAAGATGATGCGCAGGATCACCGCCGTCACCGACACCGGCAGCATCAGCGGGAAGGTGACTTGCCAGAAGGTCTGCCAGGCGGTGGCGCCGTCGACGCGTGCGGCTTCGAGCACCTCGCGCGACATCGCCTGCAAGCCGGCAAGCAGCATGATCATCATGAAGGGGATAAAGGTCCAGGCGTCGAGCACCATGATCGATATGCGGGCGGTGATCGGGTCGGAGAAGAAGGCAGGATTGTCCCAGCCGAGATGGCGCGCCAGCGTCGCCGCCGGTCCGAAGCGGTACTCCATCAGCGATTTGCCGATCATCCACGACACCGCGACGGGTGACAGCATCAAGGGCAAGAGGAAGACAACGCGGAAGAATTTTCGCGCCCGGATCTGGGCGTTGAGCAATAGGGCCAGGCCAAAGGCAATGACGTATTCGACCGCCACCGCCAGCACATAGAGCACCATGTTGAACAGTGCGTTGCGGTAGTAGGGATCGCCCAGCATCTGCCAGAAATTGGCGAGCCCGTTGAATTTTCGCCCGGAGAAGGAACTGAGGTTCCAGTCGGTCAGCGCGATGTAGAAACCGAACAGTGTCGGGAAGATCACCATGGCGATGGTAAACAACAGCGCCGGCAGCAGGAACAGCGCACGCTGGCCGTCCTCGCCGCGCGTCAGCACCTGGCCGATGCCAAGCGCCACGCCCCACAACACATAGGCGTAGACGACAGGGCGCCAGGTTTCGAAGCCGACAGTGATGGCTTCGGTCTTGTACAGAATCTCCAGCGCGATCGTCGCCAGCAGGCCAAGCGTTGCAGCCGCCATCAAAGCCCAACCGAGCCGCTTGCGGCCCGGTGCGACCAGATCGCCTGGAACGCCGTTTGCCGGCCATGCATCGGTGGGCAAAGTCTGATCAGCCACGCGTCCCGTCCGTTCAAACAAGCTCCTCGACCGGCTTGCGGCCGGTCGAGGTCCGGCGGCGAAAGCCGCCGGACACGGTTCACTATGATATCAGCCTACATGCCGAGCGAGGCCTTGTAGAGCTTGACCTGGTTGTCGCGGCCGATCTGGTCGGTCAGCTTCTCCCAAGCAGCCGCGATCGCGTCGGCGCCTTCCTGCGCCTTCATCTTGCCGGCGAAGGTGTTGGCCAGGATATCCTCGGCGGCGCTGTAATACTGGAAGATACCGGGGATGCGCGGTTCGATGGCCGCGTTGGGATGGTTGTAGCTGTCGGCTTCCGACTTGAGATACGAGGTGATGAACGCCTCGTCATAGCCGGCCGCCACCCACTCCGGAATGTCGAAATGGGAATTGCGGTACGGCTGGAAGCCGGACGGATACGCCGCGCACCAGAGTGACAGGTCCTTGCCGCCGAGATGGGCTGCCGCCGACCAGGCTGCCTTTTTCTTCTTCTCGTCGCTGTCGACGCGCGCCATGACATAGACCCCCCAGCCGAGATAGGCGCAGTTCGGCGCGTAGTTCGGGCCGCTGGCGAGTTTGTCCCACTTGCCGGTCTTGGAATTGTAGACATCGTCGGAGCCCGGCAGGATCGAGAAGCCGGTGACGTCCCCGACGACCGAGGAGTCGCTGGTCTTCGCATTCGAGCCAGCATCTCCCCACCAAGCCAGCATCGAACCAGTGCCGCCCAGGAACTGGGAGAAACAGGTCTGGTTAGGGTCGGCGTTGATTTGATCTTTCGGTTCGAAAGGCAGCGCGTCGATCACGTCCTGGATCGCCCGCACCCAGGCCGGGTTGTTGACACGCGGTTTCATCGTATCCGGATCGAACAGCCATGCCTTGTCGTCGGGATGCTTGGCATAGGCGCTGGCGCGGCTGCCAAGGAAGTAGAAGCCGAAACCGCCCCAGGGCTTGGGCGCGTCGAGATAGCCATAGACGTCTTGGCCCTTCACCTGCTTGCCCTTGAGGAATTTGGTCACGACCTGCACCTGCTGCCAGGTCTTCGGCACGCCCCATTCCGTCAGGCCTGCCTTGTCGCCACCGTCTGCTTTCCAAGCTGCTGCCAGATCAGAGTCGGAGAACACGTCGGTGCGGTAGTTGAAGTTGTGCGTGTCGCCGTCGACGGTCACCCGATATTGCTTGCCATTCCAGGTGCCGACCGGCGGCTTCAGATAGGCCACCAGGTCGTCCATATCTATCTGCTTCTTCACCCAGTCCGGCATTTCGGAGGTGAGGCCCTTGCCGCAGACATCGCCTTCGAAAGGCGCACCCATCTCGACGATATCAAAATCGATTGTATTGGTGGCGATCGCCTGCTGCAGGCGTGGGTTGTAGTCAGCCTGCGCCAGGTCGATCCAGTTGATCTTGGCGCCGGTATAGGTCTCCCACGGCTTCAGGAAGCCGCGGAACAGCACGTTGTGCAGGTTCTGGTTGTTGAGGCCCATGAAGGTGAGTTCGACGCCGGCGAATTCGCCTTCCTTGACATTGGCCTTGGTCGCGTCGAGGCAGAGTTCACCGACTTTCTGGAAATCGGCATCCGTGGGCTGGCCTTTGCCGACGCCGGGGATCTGCAGGATTTTGGCGCGCAGGTCGCTTGCCGCGGAAGCAGGGCGCGTCAGGGCGCCAAGCCCGGCGCCGGATGCGGCTGCGATAGCGGCCATGCTGGCCGCTCCCTTCAATATATCGCGCCTGGTGGCGCCGGCACGAACCAGTTTCTCGTAAAGACCTGTTCTCATCGCAATTCCTCCCAAAACACCAGTGTGATGGATGTGGCCAACCTGTCGGACGCTGGAGCACCAGCGATTCTCCCGGCTCGGAAACGAATTGGGCAGGACCCCACCCTGCGTCGATTTTAGGTTCCGATTGCGGATCAGGTAACGACATTTAGACCAGCGCCTGCCACTATTCTCGCAACCAAACGCCGTGTCAACGAGAACGGTTTTTATCTATAAGAGACCGACTTGCCCTGGCAGGTCGCGTTGGTTAGCTTCTGCCTACGGCCAGTGGGGCCGATGGGGGAGATATGGCTCAAGTCGCAATCAGCAAGGTGGCCAAGGCATTTGGAACCGTCAAGGTTCTGCACGAAGTCAGCGTCGACATCGCCGACGGGCAGTTCGTGGTGCTGGTTGGCCCTTCGGGTTGCGGCAAGTCCACGCTGCTCAGAATGGTGGCCGGGCTCGAAACCGTCTCCGGCGGCACGATCGCCATCGGCGATCGCGTCGTCAATCATTTGCCGCCGGCCAAGCGCGATATCGCCATGGTGTTCCAGAACTATGCGCTCTATCCGCACAAGACGGTCGAGCAGAACATGGCCTTTGCCCTCAAACTGCGGAAAACCGATCCGGCCGTGGTCGCCGAGCGGGTCAAGCGCGCCGCCGACATCCTCGATCTCAATCCCTACCTGAAACGCTATCCCCGGCAGCTCTCGGGCGGCCAGCGCCAGCGCGTGGCGATGGGCCGCGCCATCGTGCGCAATCCGCAAGTGTTCCTGTTCGACGAGCCGCTGTCCAACCTCGACGCCAAGCTGCGCGTGCAGATGCGCACCGAGATCAAGGAACTGCACCAGCGGCTGAAGACCACCACCATCTACGTTACGCATGACCAGATCGAGGCCATGACCATGGCCGACAAGATCGTCGTCATGCGCGATGGCCGCATCGAGCAGGTCGGCGCGCCGCTGGAGCTGTTCGACCGGCCGGCCAACCTGTTCGTCGCCGGTTTCATCGGTTCGCCTTCGATGAACCTGCTCAAGGGCACCATGCGCAAGGGCGCCAAGGCCGGCGTCGAGATCGCAGGCACATTATTCCCGATTGCCGACAATGCCGCGCAGGACGGGCAGGCGGTCGTCTATGGCGTGCGGCCGGAGCATCTCGAGATCCATCCCGATGGTGTGCCGGCGAAGATTTCGGTGGTCGAGCCGACCGGCTCGGAGACGCTGGTGTTCCTGCGCTTCGGCGACGGCGAGATGGTGGCGCTGTTTCGCGAGCGCCACGACTTCAAGCCCGGCGACACGCTCACCTTGAAGCCGCGGCTCGACCAGATCCATCTCTTCGACGCCGAGACCGGCAAGCGTCTCTGATTTCAAACGACTTCACGAGGAATACCATGCTCAAAGGGATCAATCCGTTGCTCAATGCCGATGTGCTGCAGGCATTGCGGGCGATGGGGCACGGCGATGATCTGATCATCGCCGACACCAACTTCCCGTCCGATTCGGTGGCGCGCCAGACGGCGCTCGGCCGCCTGCTGCGCATCGATGCGCCGGCTGCCGAGGTGGTCAAGGCGGTGCTGTCGCTTTATCCGCTGGATACGTTTGTCGACGATGCCGCCGCGCGCATGGAGATCGTCGGCAAGCCGGACGAGATTCCGCCCGTGCAGAAGGAAGTGCAAAAGGAGGTCGACGCAGCCGAAGGCAAGTCGTGGCCGATGATGGCGGTCGAGCGCTACGCCTTCTACGAGCGCGCCAAGCAGGCCTATTGCGTCATCCAGACCGGTGAGCGCCGCTTCTATGGCTGCTTCGCCTTCCGCAAGGGCGTCGTGCCCCCGGATGCGGAGTAGCGCCATGGCCTCGGGCAAGCCGATCGTCATCCTGGGTGTGTTCGTCGCCGATACCGCCTATCGCGCCGATCGCCAGCCGCGCATGGGCGAGACGATCCTCGGCAACTCGTTCAAGCTGGGGCCGGGCGGCAAGGGCTCGAACCAGGCGGTCGCCGCCGGCAAGCTCGGCGCCGACGTCACCTTCCTGACGCGCCTCGGCGTCGACCCCTTCGCCGACATGGCCATGCAGACCTGGGCCCAGGCGGGCGTCAAGAATGCCGTCATCGACACGCCGGAAAGCTACACCGGTGCGGCCTACATCTTCGTCGAGGAGACGACCGGCAACAACGCCATCATCGTCAGCCCCGGGGCGGCGATGCTGATCTCGCCGGCCGATATCGAGGCCAATGCCGGGCTGATCGGTGGCGCCGGCGTCTTTGTCACCCAGCTCGAACAGCCGATCGACGCCGCGCTGCGGGCGCTGGAGATCGCACGCGGGGCAGGGGTGACGACCATCCTCAACCCGGCCCCGGCGGCAACGCTTCCCGACCGCATCTACACGCTGTGCGACTATCTCACGCCCAACGAGACCGAGGCCGGGGAACTGACCGGCATCAAGGTCTCCTCCATCGATGACGCCCGCCGCGCCGCCGACAGCCTGCTCGCAAAGGGCGTCGGCACAGTTGTCGTGACGCTCGGCGAAAAAGGCGCGCTGCTGCACACGGCGCATCGTTCCGACCATGTCGGCGTGGTCAATGCCGGCCCGGTGGTCGAAACGACAGGCGCGGGCGACGCCTTCAATGGCGGGCTCGCCGCGGCGCTGTCGCGCGGTGTCGAGCCGTTGCAGGCGGTGCGCTTCGCCAGCGCGGTCGCCGGCATTTCGGTGACGAGGCCCGGCACCGCGCCGTCGATGCCGACGCTGCAGGAAGTCGAGGCGCTGCTGGCCAGTTTGTGAGGTCGGCGTGGTGAACCGCTGACGCCGGCTGCGGCAAGCAAGCTTGGCTTAAGACTTTGAGCCTGGAGATTTCTTCGAACGCAAGCCTGTTGAGATCCTGCGCAGGGGACCTGTGAAGCGCCAGCTTCTGGACTGATGCAAGGCCGCGATTTGCATTTGGCACGCTTGCAGCGCTTGTTCGATCTCGTCTTTCTCGTTCCTTGCCTCCGAAGCGGCGCTCCGTAGCTCGACGTTGCTTTGGCGAGCCAGATCGAGCTCATCGCGCAGCCTCGAGATTTCCGGTTGCAACGCAGCTTCCTTGTTGAGCGCATCCGAAGCGGCCCTCTGTAGCTCGGCATTGCCCTGCTGAGCCAACTGCAGCTCACTATGCAGCCTTGAGATTTCAAGCTGCAGCGTCGCTTTTTCGGCCTCGGCGCCTGCAAGCATCGGTCGGATCGTTTGCACATCCTCCCAGGCAAGCCGCGCCACCAGATCGCCGGCGGCGCGCCGCATCTGCTCGCTCCAGGCGGCGGGATCACCGCGCATGAGGCGCGAATACTCGGATTGTTCCTTGCTGGCGTTCGGTATCCAAACGCGCAAGGCTGGGGGCCACCAGCCTGCCTCGTCCGCGATATCGAGAAGAATAGCCAGTTGCGGTGCCTGGGAGTGACGCGAGTTTTTCCATTTGGCGCTGAAATGCAGGACGGTTGGAACGCGGCAATAGGCGAGGGGGTTGCGCGGGTTCTCGCGAATGAGTCGCCGCCATATCTGCCAGTCCCCGGCCGATGCGACGTCTTCCGGCCAGACATCGCGCGACGGCAGGCAATCGGCGCGATACAGGAAGCAGCTGGCGGGTATCGTGTTGCCGACCTCCATGAACACCCTGAACTCGTCGGCCAGCTCCAGATTGGTCAGGAAGGGGGCTGCGATGCCATCGGTGGAAACCCACAGCGCCTGACTGTAGGCGATGGCAGCCCCACCTTTGAGGCCGTCCGCCAGGATCTCCAGATGATCCGGAAACAGGAGATCGTCATCGGCGGCAAAGCCAATCAGCTCGCCGCGTGCCTCGCGCAGCGCGATATTGCGGTTCGCGTAGCCAAAGTTCGGCGCCTTGGGCAAATCGAAGAAGCGAATGCGGGCGTCCTGAAAGGCCTCGACCACTTCGGCCGTGCCGGGCGCGCAGCCGTCGCCGACGACCAGCAGCTCAAGGTCCTCGACGGTTTGATCCAGCACCGACTGGATGGCCATGCCGATGACATCCACGCGCGAGTGGGTCGGCATCAGGATGGAAAAGCGGGGCTTGCTCACCATCCCTTGGCGCTGCCGAAATCATGGGGAATGAGATCGGTGTCGATGGGCAGGCGGTACTTGTCGGGATTCGAGTGATCGTACTGTATTGTCGGGAAGTTGATGACGACGAGGTCGGATGTTCCGATGCTCCGGTCGGCATGCCAGACGAACTTCGGAATATTGACCAGGCGGGGGCGATCACCGGAGAGGTAGACCTTCGAAATCTTGCCGTATGTGCTGGATTCGGGGCGAGGGTCGTAAAGGACCAGTTCCAGCTCGCCGCTGATCACAAAATAGCGGTCCTCGTGCAGCTTGTGCAGGCCCCAGCCCTTCACCACACCGGGGCGAATTGTGAAGATGTAGGAAAAGACCAGCGGGTCGGCATGCCAACCCCAGCGCGGGTCATAGACCTCCGTGACGCTGCCACGGTCGTCATTGTGCCGGACGCTGTCGAAAAAGGACATGCCGTCCACGAGTGGCGCAATGCTTTGCCGCTGCTCATCCAGAGTGCGTTGATCCTGCTGAGCGGCGGCTAGTGTGGCCTCCAGAAGATTCGGGCTGGTGTGGTCGCTCATGAACGAAGTCCCTGCTATTTGGCCGCCTCAGATCGGCCCTAACTCTCACAATTTGCGATGGATGTCCCGATCGGCCAACAGGTTCGCGTAGCGAGGATGACTTTTTCGGGCGCCGGAGCCGAACCGCAGGTGTGGGGTAGCTCGGCTCTGCCCGAGACGTTCCCCGGCCCGGCCCGTGAGCGTGTTCCTGGGTTCAGGCTTGAGAGATCAAACTCAGATCCGAGAAGATCCGAGTTGCCTCATCCGAGATGATTTTTTTGACAATTACGTCGACATTTCTCCGAAGCCAAGGGTTTGATCCCTTGGGAGAAATGGCGCGAGTGACGGGGCTCGAACCCGCGACCTCCGGCGTGACAGGCCGGCACTCTAACCAACTGAGCTACACCCGCGCATTGACGAGCACGTGTCAGCCGTGTTCGTCGTTGGGCCGCTGGATAAGGGGTTCGCCACCGGGTGTCAAGCGCGGCAAGACAGCATAACAGCAAACAGGAGAAGGTTTTTTGACAGCCGGCGTTTTGTTGGCAAATCCAGCCTCCAACCAGGGCATCCCCCACTCATTTGGCCTTGCGAAGCCGACCTCGACCGCTTAAAGGTCCGGCCCGGAGCGGGCGATTAGCTCAGTTGGTAGAGCGCTTCGTTTACACCGAAGATGTCGGCGGTTCGAGCCCGTCATCGCCCACCAGATTTCTCCAACAAAAAGCCCTGTGGCGCTTCCCCTGGAGCCAGCAACCGCACAGCCTCAACTGGCGTCGAGAGCCCGTCACACAGTCCTTGATGTGGCGGGCCCCATGTGACGGGCTGTTTGCGTTACCTCCTCACACCACGACGAAATCGGCGTTGGTGAGCGCGAGGTTTGCGGCGAGCGTGGCGAAGTGGGTGGAACCGCCCGCCGCATTGCCGTTGCTGTCATAGGTGAGCCAGCCGGTGTCGGTCTCATAGATGATGTGATCGTCACCGTCGCCGGCAAGACCAGTGGTGTTCTTGACGAACTGGTTGGCCGTCAGCGTGCCGTTGCCGCCAAGCGCTGCAAAGATCAAATTGTCGGCCTGGATGGTGTCGTCGACCACCGCGAAGTCGGTGATGGTATCGACATTGGTCAACGCGTCGAGCGCTGTATGGAAAACGAAGAAGTCGCTGCCAGTTCCGCCGATCAGTGTGTCGTTGCCCAGGTGGCCGTCGAGGACGTCGTTGCCCGCGCCGGCAGTCAGGATGTTGTCATGCCCGCCGCCAAATATCTGATCCGCAAACTGCGTACCGGTGACATTGCGGATATTGGTTACGACATCCGTATTCCCAAACGAATCCGTTGCGGTATCGGCTGCCACCCCGAGTTGCGCGCCGCCAGCCCAGAGATTGACGACGATACCATGTACGGCGCCGCTGTTGACGTCGGTACTGTAGTCGACCGTGTCAAGGCCGGAATTGCCATTGATCGTATCATTTCCACGTCCGCCAATCAGCCTGTCGTCGCCTGAGTTGCCGTTGATGATGTCATTCCCGTCTCCCCCAATGAGCGTGTCGTTCCCGTCCCTGCCGCTTATTGTATCGTTGCCGCCTCCACCGATGAGAACGTTGACGAAACCATCGCCGGTCAATGTGTCGCCACCACTGCCGCCGGTGACATTCTCGATGTTGCGAATAGTATCTTCCGCGATCCCGCCGATCGTGACTTGAGCGTCAACGGCATTGGTTAGACTTACAGCAACAGCAGCGACCTGGTTGCTGTAGTCGGCCGTGTCGAGACCATCTCCACCATCCATAACATCATGACCGAGGCCTCCTCTGAAGATGTCGTTGCCGCCGAGGCCCAAAAGTGTATTTACACCGCTGTTGCCAGTGATGATGTTGGCAATCGAATTGCCGGTGCCGTTGATGTTCGCCGCGCCTGTCAGTGTCAGGGTCTCCAGCTCCTGGCCGGAGAGATTGAAGGAGACGGAACTGAAGACGTTGTCGGTGCCCTGGCCGATGGTCTCAACCACATGGTCGCCCGCATTGTCGACATAATAGGTGTCGTTGCCGATGCCGCCTTGCATGGTGTCGGCGCCGGCCTTGCCGTCCAGCGTATCGTTGCCGCCGAGACCGGTCAGCGTGTTGATGCCTGAATTGCCGGTGATGACGTTGGCGATCGAATTGCCGGTGCCGTTGATGGACGCCGCGCCGGTCAATGTCAGGGTCTCCAGTTCCTGGCCGGAGAGGTTGAAGCTGACCGAACTGAAGACGTTGTCGGTGCCCTGGCCAGTCGCGTCTATGGCTTTGTCGCCGGCATTGTCGACATAGTAGGTGTCGCTGCCGAGACCGCCCTGCATGGTGTCGGCGCCACCAAGGCCGTTGATGATGTTGTTGCCGCTGTTGCCGGTGATGATGTTGGCAATCGAGTTGCCGGTACCGTTGATGGACGCTGCGCCGGTCAGCGTCAGGGTTTCCAGTTCCTGGCCGGAGAGGTTGAAGGTGACCGAACTGAAGACGTTGTCGGTGCCCTGGCCAGTCACGTCGATGACTTGGTCGCCCACATTGTCGACATAGTAGGTGTCGTTGCCGAGACCGCCCTGCATGGTGTCGGCGCCACCAAGGCCGTTGATGATGTTGTTGCCGCTGTTGCCGGTGATGATGTTGGCAATCGAGTTGCCGGTACCGTTGATGGACACCGCGCCGGTCAATGTCAGGGTCTCCAGTTCCTGGCCGGAAAGATTGAAGGTGACCGAACTGAAGACGCTGTCGGTGCCCTGGCCAGTCACGTCGATGACTTGGTCGCCCACATTGTCGACATAGTAGGTGTCGTTGCCGAGACCGCCCTGCATGGTGTCGGCGCCACCAAGGCCGTTGATGATGTTGTTGCCGCTGTTGCCGGTGATGATGTTGGCAATCGAGTTGCCGGTACCGTTGATGGACGCTGCGCCGGTCAGCGTCAGGGTTTCCAGTTCCTGGCCGGAGAGGTTGAAGGTGACCGAACTGAAGACGTTGTCGGTGCCCTGGCCAGTCGCGTCTATGGCTTTGTCGCCGGCATTGTCGACATAGTAGGTGTCGTTGCCGAGACCGCCCTGCATGGTGTCGGCGCCGCCAAGGCCGTTGATGATGTTGTTGCCGCTGTTGCCGGTGATGATGTTGGCAATGGAATTACCGGTGCCGTTGATGGACACCGCGCCGGTCAATGTCAGGGTCTCCAGTTCCTGGCCGGAAAGATTGAAGGTGACCGAACTGAAGACGCTGTCGGTGCCCTGGCCAGTCACGTCGATGACTTGGTCGCCCACATTGTCGACATAGTAGGTGTCGTTGCCTTGAGCGCCGCTCATCGTGTCGGCGCCGCCAAGGCCATTGATGGTGTCGTCGCCGCCATCGCCCTCCAGTTGGTTCTCACCATCATCGCCAGTAAGAATGTCGCCAAACATGGTGCCGCGAACGTCTTCAATACCCGTCAACGTGTCGGTGTCGCCGAATCCGTCGACAGCGCTGCCTGTGTCTAGATTGACAGTTACCCCCTGGTTGCCGCCGTACCGCGCGTCTTGGCTGTAATCCGCCATGTCGCGGCCGCCGGCGCCATTGATCAAATCGTCGCCTGCAATACCTCGGATTCTGTTGCTCCCGTCGTCGCCAGTGAGTGAATCGTCACCGAGGCTTCCTCGGATCCGCTCAATCCCGATGAGTGTGTCGGTGGACGTGCCATCCCCATAGACCTCCACCGCCGTGCCCAAGGCCAGGTTCACTGTCACGGAGATGAGATTCTGGTCATTGGCATAGTGCGCTTCGTCGCTGCCGCCGCGTCCGTCGACAATGTCGTTGCCGCGGAAGGAACGGATAATGTTGTCTTCGTCATCACCGAGAAGCGTGTCCGCGAGATCAGATCCGGCGATGCCGGAAATGCTGGTCAGCGTGTCGGTATCGCCGAACGTATCCGTCGCGGTCCCGGCAGCCAGATCGACGGCAACCCCCTGCAGGCCACCCTCACCGGCGTACCAGACGTCATCGAAATCGCCCTGGCCGTCAAAAGTGTCATTGCCTGCCCCGCCGTGGAACACGTCCGAGCCATCGCCGCCGAGCATCGTGTCATCGCCGGCGCCGCCGTGAAGTTCGTCTTCGCCGTCGCCGCCCTCGATTGTATCGCTGCCGTCGCCCCCGGTCAGCGTGTCGTTGCCGCCAAGCCCAAGGATGGTGTCGTTGCCGCCCTCGCCATTGATCACGTCGTCCCCGGTCTCGAGCGCCGGGTCCCCGCCCTGGGGACCGCCAGACATGAAATCGTCGTCCGCCGTGCCATTGATGACATCGCTGCCATTAGTTCCAAACCTGTCGGCCATTTCACCCTCCCAGATACTTCAATGCAGTCGAAAATCGTTCATTGAGAACTTATGTGTGGAGCGACAGAAGCGCGCTTTGACCGGACAGGGTGGGATCGCTTTCGCCCGGTCAGAGCGATCCGGAACCGCCTGAAGCCAATACAGCGTGTGGCGACGCTTGTGATGCTCATCCCTGACGCTTCAGTGATCGTTGTTGGTGAAAGCGCGACCGAGAGACTGCCAGAAACGGTCACCGTGTCGTTGCCGCCGCCGCCATCTATGGCATCGGTTGCTTCTAGGTGATCTCCCACAACGATCGTGTCGTCCGCGGCGCCGGCCGTTACGGCGTCAGAACTGCTGTTGCGAAAATAGAAATAGTCGGCTTGGTCCGACCCCGTCAGCTGATTAGAAGTATCGAAACGAACGACGCTACCGTCGGCGAACGCGAAATCGGCATCCAGCAATTCATCTATGGTGACAGCAGCGAGCGTGACCGTAGTGCCGTTGCACGTCACTGCCACATCCGAGCCAAGCTGCATAAGCGTCTGCTTGCCGGCAGAGAACAGTCCATCGAAGCTTAGCTGATCCTCTGAAAAAGAGAACGACACTGTCGTTCCGGCTGCATCGGCAAAATTGATGATGTTACCCATTCTTGCCTACTCGATTACTTGGCGGACGTAGGTATTACGTTTCTTGCTGACGTCTAAAAAAGTTGAGTTAACAAATTTGTACGGAGATTGTCGGTATCGGCGATGTTTATGGGCGCCGCAAACCCAGCGGGCTTCCCCTGAAAGGCCGAGAACTTAAGATAGAGCATGCGATCAATCTATCGCGAACAGAGTCTCGGAAGACCATTCAGGAAAGCCGGTCTTTGATGCCGTACTTGGCGGCCTTATTATTTTTGGCAACTTGCTCACCATGGTACACATCCCTCACAATACCATGGGGTTTTACCCGGTGATGGGAGTAGCTCGGAGCTCGCTGCTGGCGGTTAGTCCGCTCTGCGCAACAAGTGACCCACTTCGGATGGTTGAGGCCTCCCGAATTTATCTCCGCAGCCGCCCTTTTTTGGGTAGCTTCCCCAGTTTTTCCCTCATTTTAGCGATATCTTATTTAAGGTTAATAGTCCAATACTTAATTCGGAGGTAGCTGTGGTCGTGGAAGGCAGATCGCCCCCGTGCCCGCGCCTTTTACTATCCGTCGTAGCGCAGGCGCGCGCATCCCTAACATTCGGCGTCACACCACCACGAAATCGGCGTTGGTCAGCGCGAGGTTTGCGGCCAGAGTGGCGAAGTGGGTCGAGCCGCCTGACGCGTTGCCGTTGGTGTCGTAGGTGAGCCAGCCGGTGTCGGTCTCATAGATGATGTGATCGTCACCGTCGGCGGCGAGACCTGTCGTGTTCTTGACGAACTGGTTGGCCGTCAGCGTGCCGTTGCCGCCAAGCGCTGCGAAGATCGCATTGTCGACCCAGATGGTGTCGTCGACCACCGAGAAGTCGGTGATGGTATCGACATTGGTCGAGGCGTTGAGCGCGGTGGTGAAGACGAAGGTGTCCTGGCCGGTGCTGCCGCTCAGCGTGTCGTTGCCGCCAAGGCCATTGATGATGTTGTTGCCGCTGTTGCCGCCAATGACGTTGGCAATCGAATTGCCGGTGCCGTTGATGGAAGCCGCGCTACGCAGCTGAAGGTTTTCGAGCTCCTGGCCAGAAAGGTTGAAGCTGACATAGGCCTGCACATTGTCGATGCCCTGGCCAATCACGTCGATGACATGGTCGCCGACATTGTCCACGTAATAGGTGTCGTTGCCCTGTGCACCGCTCATGGTGTCGGCGCCGCCAAGGCCGTCGATGATGTTGTTGCCACTATTGCCATTGATGATGTTGGCAATGGAATTGCCGGTGCCGTTGATGGACCCCGAACTGCGCAGCTGCAGGTTTTCGAGCTCCTGGCCGGACAGGTTGAAGCTGACATAGGCCTGCACATTGTCGGTGCCCTGGCCGATGGTCTCGATGACAAGATCGCCGGCATTGTCGACATAGTAGGTGTCGTTTTCGCCACCTCCACGCATTGTGTCGGCGCCTGTGCCGCCATCCAGAAGATCGACGCCCCGGCCGCCATACAACGTGTCGTTTCCGCCTTCGCCGTAAATTGAATCATTGCCGTAGTTCGGGTCGCCGTTACCGTCACGCTCATCGCCCCAGAGCGTGTCGTTGCCATCGTGGCCCATCAGCACATCGTTGCCGCCGCGGCCACGCATCGAATTGTCAGCCGCGTTGCCATAAAGCGCGTCGTTGAACGCCGTTCCACGCGCGTTGTTCACGCCGACCAATGTGTCGTAGCCGATGAAGAGGTTGCTCTCATCCATGTCTTGGGCATAGCCGCCCTGCAGATCGACCAGAACCGCACCGTCCGCCTGGTTGTAGTTGACCCGGCCTCCCGTCGCCCCGGCCAGGAATCTTACAACATCGTTTCCGGCCGATAGATAGAAATCCATGTAGCCGCCGAATGTGTTGGTGAACGAGGCATCGACGACGAAAGTATCGCCAAAGGCGGTGTCGACGATGGAGTGAATACCGGATACGCGATCGACACCACCTTGCCCATCCGCGATGGCAAAACCGATGGCGTTCGATCCGGCCGCAAGGCCAGCGCGAGCCTGCGCCGTAAGGTTAGCCACGATGGCAGTCGTCGCGCTGTCGTAGCGGACCTCGGCATAGTCGATGTCTGTGTTTCCGGAGGTCTGCGCAATGATTCTGTCATTGCCCTGGCCTCCCAGCACGCTACCGGCAACCACCGTCAAGGTGTCGTTGCCGTTGCCGCCACTCAAGAAATCGAAGTCGTCCACAGTGGCCGCCATGCCGCCATTGATTGTATCGCCGCCGTCGTCACCGAAAAGATAGTTGCTGCCGGCTGTGCCGGTGATTGTGTCGGCGAACTGGCTGCCTTCAGCGTCCTCGATGCCGCTCAGGGTGTCCGTGAAGCCCCAGCCGTCGATTGCCGTGCCGTTCGCCAAATTGATCGTTGCGCCATGCGTGATGATGCCGCCGCCGTCGACGTCAACTCCATAGTCAAGACTGTCGTCCCTATAGGAAATCGTATCCTCGCCGGCACCGCCAATTATGGTGTCCGCGCCGCTTCCCGCGAATACCAAGCCGCCGCTTGATCCCAGATGGATAATGTCGTTGCCTGCCCGGGCAAATACATAAAAGCCGTCATTTCGCATCGTGATGTTGTCTGCGAAGTGGCTGGCGTTCAGCCCCTCGACACTGTTGAGCGTATCGGTGTTGCCCAAGCCGTCGGTGACGACACCAGTCTGCATGTTGATGGTCAAACCGTTTGTGTAGGTCTCGTAGATAACAACATCGGTTCCGTCCCCGCCATTCACCTGGTCGGTGCCGCCGATCGCCATGCGAATGTAGTCGTCGCCGGCCAATGCGTTGATGGTGTCGTTGCCGACCAGGTCCTGAATGTCGGGATCGATGTCGTTGCCGATGGTTCCGTTGATGACAGCCATTTTAGTCCTCCCGCGCTGTTTGGTATTGCCCCAAGGAACATCGTAGCTGAAGGTTGCATTAGAGTCATCTCATACAGAGAGAGTCTTAGAGCCATTCTGTTTCTCGCCAACGAGGTATCTGGAAATTCGAGTGGCAATAGTATTGTTTGGCAGAACCGAAGTTTTTCGAGAAAGCACTACAGTTTGGAGGCGCCGGTCAGTCGCTTACTGGCTCGATTCTCAGGAACACCGTGAGGAACAGGAAGAACAAAAGCCGCCCCGGCAGAGGGCGGCTGTCTATCTGTCTGTATTTCTTGTTGGCTAGCGATTGGTAAGACGCCCGACCGTCACAACTGGATTCAGTTTAGCAGCGCCCGCTCCGGTCCTTAAGCAAGTTTTTGCTGCTATTCAGCCTCTCACACCACCACGAAATCGGCGTTGGTCAGCGCGAGGTTTGCGGCCAGAGTGGCGAAGTGGGTCGAGCCGCCTGACGCGTTGCCGTTGGTGTCGTAGGTGAGCCAGCCGGTGTCGGTCTCATAGATGATGTGATCGTCACCGTCGGCGGCGAGACCTGTCGTGTTCTTGACGAACTGGTTGGCCGTCAGCGTGCCGTTGCCGCCAAGCGCTGCGAAGATCGCATTGTCGACCCAGATGGTGTCGTCGACCACCGAGAAGTCGGTGATGGTATCGACATTGGTCGAGGCGTTGAGCGCGGTGGTGAAGACGAAGGTGTCCTGGCCGGTGCTGCCGCTCAGCGTGTCGTTGCCGCCAAGGCCATTGATGATGTTGTTGCCGCTGTTGCCGCCAATGACGTTGGCAATCGAATTGCCGGTGCCGTTGATGGAAGCCGCGCTACGCAGCTGAAGGTTTTCGAGCTCCTGGCCGGACAGGTTGAAGCTGACATAGGCCTGCACATTGTCGATGCCCTGGCCAATCACGTCGATGACATGGTCGCCGACATTGTCCACGTAATAGGTGTCGTTGCCCTGTGCACCGCTCATGGTGTCGGCGCCGCCAAGGCCGTCGATGATGTTGTTGCCACTATTGCCATTGATGATGTTGGCAATCGAATTGCCGGTGCCGTTGATGGACCCCGAACTGCGCAGTTGCAGGTTTTCGAGCTCCTGGCCGGAAAGGTTGAAGCTGACATAGGCCTGCACATTGTCGGTGCCCTGGCCGATGACATCGATCACATGATCGCCGGCATTGTCGACATAGTAGGTGTCGTTGCCGGTGCCGCCCTGCATGGTGTCGGCGCCGCCGAGACCGTTGATGACGTTGCTGCCACTGTTGCCGGTGATAGTGTTGGCAATGGAATTGCCGGTGCCGTCGATGGAAGCCGCGCCTGTCAGCGTCAGATTCTCCAGCTCCTGACCGGAGAGATTGAAGGAGACGGAACTGAAGACGGTGTCGGTGCCCTGGCCAATCACGTCGATGACATGGTCGCCGGCATTGTCGACATAGTAAGTGTCGCTGCCGATACCCCCCTGCAAGGTGTCGGCGCCTGTACCACCGTCTAACGTGTCGTTTCCTGTTCCACCCAATATCGTGTCTGCACCATCAAAGCCGTTGAGATAGTCGTCCCCGTCATCGCCCCACAAACTCTCGGCATCGATGTCCCCGACGATCTGATCACTGCCTGAACCTCCATGTATCTGGTTGAAGCCAGAGCGGCCATGGATCTCATCGCCGCCGTCGCCGCCGAATATCAGGTCCGTGCCGTCGCCGCCGTCGATATAATCGCCACCGGCGTCACCGAACAGCCTGTCCTCACCACTCGAACCAAAGATGGTATCGTTGCCGAGGCCGCCCGACATCACATCGTCACCAGTGGATCCAGTCAGCGTATCGTCTCCTTGCTCGCCAAGGACATGACTAAAATCCGTGAACATGTCGTCGCCCTTTCCGCCGAGCTTCCATACAGTTCCTCCGGCGAATGTGGCCACGTCATCAGCATCCGTACCCTCGCTAAGGGGCAGCAATGAATTAGCGGTCACGCCAAGGGAATATTGACCGGGGCTGCCAGCCGTCTCGGAAATGCCTACAAAATACACGCCGCTCGTGGCCACCGAGAACGTGAGGACGGAATTATATCCGACCCCACCATCGTAATCATCGGCGATCACCGTCCCCGCCGAATTCATGAGCTGCAGGTAGGAATTGCCCGCGTTTGCACCAGGCCTTTCGGAGCTACCGAAGAAGGTATAGGTTTGCCCCTCCTCCAGGCTTATCCTGATCCAATCTTGGTCGCCGAAGGTCTCGAACTCGCCGGAGATTGAAGCGAAGCTCACCGGATCGCCTTCAAAGGTGACTGTCGAACTCGTGTCTGCTGGAATGTCGGTCATAGTTGCCCCCATCGTTTGTCACAGAATAGTCTTCAATTCGAACGTAAGCCTTCGGCTCGAACGTTGAAAAGCCGCGCAGGTATGCTGCCAGGCCTCGGGCCAGCTTCAGTCAGTACGCGGCTATCAATTTCCTCACACCACGACGAAATCGGCGTTGGTCAGCGCCAGGTTCGCGGCGAGGGTGGCGAAGTGGGTTGAGCCGCCTGCCGCACTGCCGTTGCTGTCATAGGTCAGCCAGCCCGTATCGGTCTCGTAGATGATGTGATCGTCGCCGTCGCCGGCAAGACCTGTGGTGTTCTTGACGAACTGGTTGGCCGTCAACGTGCCGTTACCGCCAAGCGCTGCGAAGATCGCATTGTCGACCCAGATGGTGTCGTCGACCACCGAGAAGTCGGTGATGAGGTCGACATTGGTCGAGGCGTTGAGCGCGGTGGTGAAGACGAAGGTGTCCTGGCCGGTGCTGCCGCTCAGCGTGTCGTTGCCGCCGAGGCCGTTGATGATGTTGTTGCCACTGTTGCCAGCGATGACATTCGCGATCGAGTTGCCGGTGCCGTTGATCGACGCCGAACTGCGCAGCTGCAGGTTTTCGAGCTCCTGGCCGGACAGGTTGAACGAGACATAGGCTTGCACATTGTCGATGCCCTGGCCGATCGTCTCGATGACATGGTCGCCGGCATTGTCGACATAATAGGTGTCGTTGCCCTGAGCGCCGCTCATCGTGTCGGCGCCGCCGAGGCCGTCGATGATGTTGTTGCCGGAATTGCCGTTGATGATGTTGGCGATGGAATTGCCGGTGCCGTTGATGGAAGCTGAGGTGCGCAGCTGCAGGTTTTCGAGCTCCTGGCCGGAGAGGTTGAAGCCGACATAGGCCTGCACATTGTCGGTGCCCTGGCCAATGGTCTCAACCACGTGGTCGCCGGCATTGTCGACATAGTAGGTGTCGTTGCCGATGCCGCCTTGCATGGTGTCGGCGCCGGTGTTGCCGTCCAGCGTATCGTCGCCGCCAAGGCCGATCAGGATGTTGATGCCCGAATTGCCGGTGATGACATTGGCGATGGAGTTGCCGGTGCCGTTGATCGAAGCCGAGGTGCGCAGCTGCAGGTTCTCCAGCTCCTGGCCGGAGAGGTTGAAGCTGACATAGGCCTGCACATTGTCGGTGCCCTGGCCGATGGTCTCGATGACATGGTCGCCGGCATTGTCGACATAATAGGTGTCGTTGCCGGTGCCGCCTTCCATCGTGTCGGCATCCGCGCCGCCGTCAATGAAGTCGTTGCCGTCATCGCCAAAAATCGTGTCATTGCCGGCATCGCCGTAGAGCTGGTCATCGCCGCCAATCACGACAGTGCCTGTCTCCAAGAATTGCCAGTCGCCGAAGATAAAGTCGCCGCCGCCGCCGCCATGGATCGTATCGGCGCCACCCTGTGCCCCACCGCCGGTAGATAATTACTGCATCGCCAATGAGATGATCGTCGCCGGCACTGCCATTGATGATGTCGTCGCCGCCCGCGAGATTGCCGACAACCTGGTATATGTCGCCCACGGCATACGCGTCGCCGGATAACGTCAGCGTGTCATTGCCTCCAATGACAGTGCCGCCAAGGTAGACTCGGTAAGCATCGCCAAACAGCGTGCTGGCACTGCCACCCGCCAGCTTGTCGTCGCCGCCGGACAAGAGACCGGTGACATTGAATGCGTCGCCAAGACCGGTGCCTCCGGTAAGGGTGATCGTATCGTTGCCGCCGAAAACCGAGCCGCCCGCATTGATCCGCATAAAGTCACCCAGGGCGTAACCACCGCCCGCGTCGCCAGTGATGATGTCGTTGCCGCCGACAAACGTCTGGCCAGATGCGACGTTGCGGCCGTCACCAGCGAAAACAACATAGAAGTTGCCCGTGGTAGCTGTGTTTCCCAGGTCGACCGTGTCGTTGCCGGACAGGAAGGTCCGCCAGTAAAGATCATTCTGCTGCTCCGGCGTGAGACCGCCGTTGACGAGCGGCGCCAGCAGCGTCGCATTGAAGGAAAGACCCGTTATGTGCAGTTCGGCAAGCCCGTTGTCGTTGTTCAGGTCGAGCACCAACTCGGCAACGGTGCCGCCGGTGGGGGCGTGGACGACGTCGTAGGTAAAGCCCGTGCCGAGGATGTCGCTGTCATGGCCAAAAGGGCTGATCCAGCTCCGTAAGCTGGAAGTTGTTGCGTCCAATACGCCACCCGAGTAGTCGACTATGTCTTCGCTAATATCGAAATTCTGATCATTGTTGGCAAAGCTGACTGTGGCCAAGGCGATTTCCTCCAGGATATTTGCGGTCTTCTCGTTGACAAGGTGCTACACGCGCAATCGGGTGGCGGAGGCTGTCGTTTATGCTTGCTCTGCACCTACACCACGACGAAATCGGCGTTGGTCAGTGCCAGGTTGGCGGCGAGGGTGGCGAAATGGGTGGAGCCGCCCGCCGCACTGCCGTTGCTGTCATAGTAGAGCCAGCCCGAATTGGTCTCGTAGATGATGTGATCATTGCCGTCGCCGGCAAGCCCGGTGGTGTTCTTGATGAACTGGTCGGCCGTCAGCGTGCCGTTGCCGCCAAGCGCTGAAAAGATGGCATGGTCGACCTGGATGGTGTCTTCGACCACCACGAAGTCGGTGATGTGGTCGACATTGGTCGAGGCATTGAGCGCCGTGGTGAAGACGAAGCTGTCCTGACCTTGAGCGCCGGAGAGCGTATCGTTGCCGCCAAGGCCGTTGATGATGTTGTTGCCGGAATTGCCGTTGATGACATTGTCGATGGAGTTGCCGGTGCCGTTGATCGAGGCCGAGGTGCGCAGCGCCAGGTTCTCCAGCTCTTGGCCGGAGAGGTTGAACGAGACATAGGCCTGCACATTGTCGGTGCCCTGGCCAATCACGTCGATGACATGGTCGCCGGCATTGTCGACATAATAGGTGTCGTTGCCCTGAGCACCGCTCATCGTGTCGGCGCCGCCGAGGCCGTCGATGATGTTGTTGCCGGAATTGCCATTGATGATGTTGGCAATGGAATTGCCGGTGCCGTTGATCGAGGCGCTGGTGCGCAGCTGCAGGTTTTCCAGCTCCTGGCCGGACAGGTTGAAGCTGACATAGGCCTGCACATTGTCGATGCCCTGACCGATCGTCTCGACCACGTGGTCACCGGCATTGTCGACATAATAGGTGTCGTTGCCCTGAGCACCGCTTATGGTGTCGGCGCCGCCAAGGCCGTCGATGATGTTGTTGCCGGAATTGCCGTTGATGATGTTGGCAATGGAGTTGCCGGTGCCGTTGATCGAGGCGCTGGTGCGCAGCTGCAGGTTTTCGAGTTCCTGACCGGAGAGGTTGAACGAGACATAGGCCTGCACATTGTCGGTGCCCTGGCCAATCACGTCGATGACATGGTCGCCGACATTGTCGACATAGTAGGTGTCGTTGCCGAGGCCGCCTTGCATGGTGTCGGCGCCGATGCCCCCGTTAAGCAGATCATTTTGGCTCGAACCGATCAGGTGATCGATACCAACGGTGCCATTCAGGGTGATGCTCTGATGTGCGCCACCCCAGTTATCGAACGTCACGCCTGAAAGATCGATACTTGCACCGCTGACGATCAGCGCCTGTGTATTCGCCGTGTTGCCGACAATCTGATGAATATGGCCAGCGCCGATTTGCTCCGAACCAAGCATGGCCGTAAAATCGGAGTTCAGCGCCCGCAATATTTCCATCTCGGTGACAGTCGAGGTGGAGAAATCATAGACCCCGACGCCCCCGAAGCCTGCATTGAGATCAATGGTGTCGCTACCTGATCCACCGTCAAAGGTCGAACCGGCGCGGGCCGTATCTGATGGCAGAAACAAAAAGAAGTCGTCGCCGAAGCCGCCATGGATGATGTCGACGCCACCATAGGTGTAGAAGGTATCCATCATGCTCGAACCAGTGACGGTGTCCGCGCCACTGGTACCAATGAAGCTAATCGCATCGGTAGGGGGGGTCCAGCCACCGAAGGTCCATGCTTGCGCCGAAAAACTGCCTCCGGCGATCAGGCGGATATCGATCTCGTCGCCATGAAAGCTGCCGTTGATGGCGACCAAATTTGAGATTTTTCCCGAGCCAAATTGGCTGGCGCTGAAAATTGCCCCCGCATACACCGGCCCCGTGAAATTGATTGCAGTAATATTGGTCAAATCGTCTGGGGCGTAATCATGTGTCGTGGTGACGTTGAGGGCAGACATATGTTCTCCAAAGCGCTGGGGATGGCATCCATGATCGGTGCCATTTCAAATTACTTTTGGTGCAGCTAGTACATGTCGCCCAGAAGCGGTCCCGGTTTGGGGCAACCACATGCATAGAACAAAGACTTGCAGCGCGTAGCCCGAATCCGTTTTCAACGCGACGCTTTAGATCGATGCGGTCTATGTGCGCTCTGTATCCGGCCTATGTCGCCGAAATATGTCTTGAACCGGACCGCCGTTCTTCGAAGGCATTACTGCGTCGATGGTCAGTTGGATGTTTTCCCGATCCGCTTTGGGCGGACCGACAGGGTCACACCACGACGAAATCGGCGTTGGTCAGTGCCAGGTTGGCGGCCAGCGTGGCAAAATGGGTGGAACCGCCCGCCGCGCTGCCGTTGCTGTCATAGGTGAGCCAGCCGGTGTCGGTCTCGTAGATGATGTGGTCATTGCCGTCGCCGGCAAGACCGGTGGTGTTCTTGATGAACTGGTCGGCGGTCAGCGTGCCGTTGCCACCAAGTGCGGCAAAGATCGCATTATCGACCCACATGGCGTCCTCGGCCACCGAGAAGTCGGTGATGTGGTCGACATTGGTCGAGGCGTTGAGCGCCGTGGTGAAGACGAAGGCATCGTTGCCCTGTGCGCCGGACAGCGTGTCGTTGCCGCCGAGGCCGTTGATGACGTTGTTGCCGGAATTGCCGTTGATAACATTGGCGATGGAGTTGCCGGTGCCGTTGATCGACGCCGAACTGCGCAGCTGCAGGTTCTCCAGCTCCTGACCGGAGAGGTTGAAGCTGACATAGGCCTGCACATTGTCGATGCCCTGGCCGATGGTCTCGATGACATGGTCGCCGGCATTGTCGACATAATAGGTGTCATTGCCCTGAGCACCGCTCATCGTGTCGGCGCCGCCGAGGCCGTCGATGATGTTGTTGCCGGAATTGCCATTGATGATGTTGGCAATGGAGTTGCCGGTGCCGTTGATCGAGGCCGAGGTGCGCAGCTGCAGGTTTTCGAGCTCCTGGCCGGACAGGTTGAAGCTGACATAGGCCTGCACATTGTCGATGCCCTGGCCAATCACGTCGATGACATGGTCGCCGGCATTGTCGACATAATAGGTGTCATTGCCCTGAGCACCGCTCATCGTGTCGGCGCCGCCGAGGCCGTCGATGATGTTGTTGCCGGAATTGCCATTGATGATGTTGGCAATGGAATTGCCGGTGCCGTTGATGTTCGCCGAAGTGCGCAGCTGCAGGTTTTCGAGCTCCTGGCCGGAGAGGTTGAAGCTGACATAGGCCTGCACATTGTCGGTGCCCTGGCCGATGGTCTCGATGACATGGTCGCCGGCATTGTCGACATAGTAGGTGTCGTCGCCCTGAGCACCGCTCATCGTGTCGGCGCCGCCGAGGCCGTCGATGATGTTGCTGCCGGAATTGCCATTGATGATGTTGGCAAGAGCATTGCCGGTGCCGTTGATGGAAGCCGAGCTGCGCAGCGCCACATTTTCGATGTCACCGATGAATTGGGCGGTGTCGGCAAGGTTGATCGAGATGTAGCCGTTGACGGTATCGATGCCGGCGCCGAGGACCATACTGCCCTCATTGACCACGTCGCCCGCATTGTCGACATAGTAAGCGTCGTTGCCCTGCGCACCGATCATGTGATCGGCGCCCGCACCGCCGTTGAGGATGTTGTTGCCGGAATTGCCAGTCAGCGTGTTGCTCAAGCCATTGCCGGTGGCATTGATGCTGGTCGGCCCACGCAGCGCCACATTATCGATGCTGCCGATGAACTGGGCGGTGTCGGCAAGGTTGATCGAGATGTAGCCGTTGACGGTATCGATGCCAGCACCAAGGGCTGCGATGCCCTCATCGACCACGTCGCTCGCATTGTCGACATAGTAAGCGTCATTGCCGGAACCACCCAGCAAGGCGTCAGCCCCCGTTCCGCCGTTGAGCGTATCGTTGCCGTTGCCGCCAACGAGATAGTCGTTGCCGTCGCCGCCGTTGAGCGTGTCGTCATTGGCGCCGCCAGCGAGGTTGTCGCTGCCGCCCAGGCCATTCACGATGTCGACGGCATCATCGCCGGTAAAGCTGTCGGCGGCGGCGTCGCCGGTCACGGTCCGCACAAGCTGGAAGGTCTTTTGAGTGACATCACCTGATGTGTTGCCGCTGTAGCTCACCACGAACTGCGCAAGGCCAAACGCCGAGACCGATGATTGAGTGTTGTCATCCGCTGAGGAGGCGATTGTCAGCGGGTCGTGAGTGTCGGTGATAAAATCTCCGGTTGCTGGATCAACCAGTGCTCCGCGGATATCGTGATCATCGTGGACGGGATCGGAAAGGTTGGTGAAGGTCGACAGGACCATGCCGTTGGACAGTTGTGTAACGGCGACCTCGCTGTCATCGGTGGGCAGCTGGCCCACCACACTGCTATGCAGGGACTGTCCGGCCGAATCGAAGCTTGCCACCATTGCGTCGGTCTGTCCTCCCCAGAACACCTCACTGGCGAGCCCGATCGCGAAACCGCCGGATTGGAGTGCCGTCACATTCGGCTGGTGACCGGAATAGACCACGGCTGGCATCTTCCGCACGGAGCTGTCGTGGTTGTAGACGGCGTACCAGATCGCGCTGTTGCCGCCGGCGTCTATCCGCTCCCAGGCAACAGCGAAGCCGCCGTCGGCGAGCCCCGCCACGCTGGCGTTCTGGTCGTTGGCCGATGAAGAGTCCACGCTAAATGTAAAGCCGAAATCCCCGGAGGGGTTGTAGATCAGGATGTCATTGTTTGCCCCACCGATGGGCACCTGATAGGCAACGACAACGCCGTCGGCTACGGCGGCGACGTCGGGGTTCGAGGCGGTTGCAACCGAAATAGCAGATGGACCGATGATGATGCCGGTGGCCGTCTGCATGACCAAATCAATGCCCACGCCACTATGCGTTCCCACGATCGCAACGGTGCCATCCGTCAGCTGCGCGATTTTGGCATCGGGTGCAAATGAGGCGATAGTCTGGGGCTGCTGGTTGCCGGCGGCGTCGTAGAAGATGGGGACCGAATACCCTACCGGAACGTCGGCAACGGTCGCGAAGCCGCCGCCGGTCAAGGCCACTGTGTCCGAGTTCAAGGCGGGGTCCGCGGCCGGGAAGATACGCTCGAGCAGCGGCGCGACGGAGTAGGTGGTGGTCAAAGCCATGCCAGTCCCCCTTGGGCAATCCCCAATATTCCGAGCGCCACGGTAGATTATATTCCGCTAAAGTACAGGCCAAGCAGCACTATTCGGCCTTGTGGCGGTGACTTTAGGACTTTCGCCCGCGGGGCAGTCCTATTAGCGGTCAAGCATTGGGTGCAACAGGCTGGCGTCCGCCTCCTCATCGCAGCTCTGGGCGCCTACGTGCTGCTGCGCTAGCGCCGGAATACAATAAGCCCGCGCCTCTGGAGGTATTGGGTGCCGCCGCTGAGTTCGGGGCCTGCGCGCCTCAGAGATACTGGGCGACCTTCTTGCCGACCGTGAGGAAGCGCAACGGATCGATCGCTTCGCCATTGTGGCGGACTTCGTAATGCAGATGCGGGCCGGTCGAGCGGCCGCTGCTGCCGGTCTTGCCGATGACGGCGCCGGCGTCCAGCTTTTCGCCCACGGTCACGTCGATTTCGCTGAGATGCCCGTAGCGCGTCGCAAAACCATTGCCGTGGTCGACTTCCACCATGCGGCCATAGCCGCCGTTCCAGCCTGCCTTGGTGACGACACCGGGCGCCGTGACCTTGGCGGCCATGCCGATCGGCGCCCTGAAATCCATGCCCGAATGCAGCGCCGCGGTGCCGAGGATGGGATCGGTGCGCACGCCGAACGGGCTGGTGACGGGGTGGCCGGGGGCGGGATTGGTCAGCGGCAGTTGACGCGCTTCCTTTTTGAGTTGGTCGAGCGCGTCCAGCGCCTCGTCCAGTTCCTTGACCTTGCTGTCGAAGATCATCGAACTGTCGAGCGGGATCAGCGGCCCGCCGACATCGCTCTTGCCGAAATCGCTGGCGACGGGCAGTCCGGCCGCTTCGAGCGCCTGCGTAATGGCGTCGGCATTCTTGTAGGCATTGTCGGCAAGCGTTCTGATGCGGGTGAGCTGATCGCTCTCGATGGACTTCAGCGACTGGTTGATCGACACGAACAGCTTGTCGGCACGATCGGCGGCTGAATCGTTGGGCAGCGGATCGGAGCGGGTCGACCACAGCGAGAACGGCCTGGTGTCGCCGGCGCCAAGGTCTGCGCTCAGACTGGCAACCGCGTAGTTCCGCGCCGGCGGGTTGATGCTGCCGGTCACTTCGGCGCGTTTGTCCGGCTTGCCGGCCGCTGCCGGATCTTCGGCTGGCGCCGTGCCGACTTCATTCTCGGCGCGTTCGAGCAACGGGCCGAGGCGGCCATGACGCTGGCTCAACTGGCTTTGACGTTCGAGAAGTTCGCTGACCTTGGTTTCCATCAACTGCTGGTCGAGCAACTGGCGGCTGGTGATGCGGTCGACCTGGGCGCGAAGCGCCGAAATGCGATCTTCATAGGCCTGCTGCATGCGTGCCTGCCGTGCCGTGGTGGCCCCGATCAGGTCGTCGCGTAGCACCAGATAGGAGGTGGCCAGGAGGTAACCGATGGCGATTGCCGCCAGCGCCGAGCCGACAAAGGCGGCGAGCCAAGGTCGGATCGTAAAGTGCCTGATCTCATTGCCCCGGGCGATGATGATCGTATGGGGCTCCTTGCGCCTGCCGAAGACTGCTGACTGACCGGTTGCCTTCACGGGACCAAGCTTTCGTTTACGACACCACGACAGCTTGATTACACATTATTAGGGTTAACAAAGTTTTGCGCTGCGGGCTTTCCGTCAACGATTGCCCGCCACGCGGGAATGAGGTTGTGGGGTGTCGGCTGTGTCGCCAACATCTCAAAGCGCGCGAATGGCTTCCAGCACCTCTTCGGCATGGCCCTTGACCCGGACCTTGCGCCAGATCCTGGCGATCCGCCCGTCGCGGCCGATCAGGAACGTCGCACGCTCGACACCCATGTATTTGCGGCCATACATCGATTTCTCGACCCATAGATGGTAGGCCTCGATCACCTTGCGCTCCTCGTCGGCGGCGAGGTCGATGGTGAGGCTGTATTTCGATTTGAACTTGTCGTGCTTCTTTACGTTATCAGGCGACAGGCCGATCACGACGGCGCCGGCCTTCTCGAATTCCGGCTTCAGCTGCGAAAAGCTGATCGCCTCTTGCGTGCAGCTTGTTGTGTCGTCCTGCGGATAGAAATAGAGCACAATGGGCTTGCCGGAGGATGCGGCGAGGCTGAGCGATCCGCCGCCGTCCCGCGGCAGGTCGAATTGCGGCGCGAGATCGCCTATGTCGAGGTCAGCCATACCGATGCCCTTGTTGGTGGTTACGCGCGGAGCCACAGCGATATAGTGTCGAGCGGGGATTCGTCCACGATCGAGTTCGTACAACGGAAAATTGCGTGGATCAGGAGCAACCGCAGCACGAGAAGATCCGGTTCAGGCGGGATGAGATCACCGACCTGGGGACGTTTCCGTCCGCGTGTCGCGTGCCGCCGCTCGGTCAGGCGCGGATCGGGCGCGGATTGCGTATCCTGGCAAGGGTGTTCGCCGGTTTCGCAAGCTTCGTCTTGTTGTCGGTAGTCATCGTCTATCTGGTCGGAGTGTCCGGCGTTGGCTCCGAGCGGCTTCGCACGGAAGCGGAAACCGCCATCGAGAAACTGGCCGGCGTCGATGTCGACGTTTCGGTCGGACCGGCGCGCATCACCCTTGACGGATCGAGCTTCATTGCATTGCAAGTCAGCGACATCAGCCTCAAGACCGCCGACGGCAGGCCGATGGCCGATGCGGGCCGCGTGCGCTTCGGCGTGCGCCTGATACCGCTGCTGTGGGGGGACGTGCGGCTGACCAGCGCCAGGATTTCCGACGCGCGCATCGTCGTGGCGGCAATGCCGTCCGGCGGCGACTGGACTGTGGCGCTGCGCAATCAGGACGGCCTCATCGATCCCGAGAAACTGTCCGCCGCGGTGTTCGGCAACGTCCACAGCGCGCTCGACGCCGTGCGGCAAGATTCGCTCAACCGGATCGATCTTCGCAATGTCGAATTCGTGCTGCCCGAAACCGGAACGATCAAGCTGGTCAAAGTCACCGACGCCGCGGTCGTGCAGTCGGGACCGGGCGGCATGCAGTTTTCGTCGCAAGCGGATGTCGACGGCAGGGCGGTTGCCGTTACCGCGTCCGCCACCCGCGATATCGCGGCACACCGCGTGACGGCATTGGATGCGAGCATCGATCTGGCGGATGCCAGTCTTGCCACGGGCGCCGCTGACACCACGGCCGCTGCCGGAAAGTTGGGCGCGGTCGCGCTGAAGCTGACGGGATCGGAAGGCTCCGGCACGAATGCATCGCGGCTGACGGCCGCCCTGTCATCAACGGGTTCCGTGCTCGATCTTGGCACACGCGGGTTGCTGCCAGCCGATGTCGATGTCAACGCGACGTTGGTTGCCGGCAGCAACAAGGTCCAGGTGGACAGATTGCTGCTGAAGACCGGCCGGTCGACATTCGATTTCGCCGGCTCGATCGGGCCGAAGCCGGCAACCGGAGCGGCAGGTGAGGAACCGTCCTATCGCTACGACCTGACCAGCGACGGTTCGTCGCTGGCGCCCTCGGAGTCGCCTGAGCCTGCGCTCACCTTCCTCGCCCGGATTGCCGGGGTCTACAACACGGTGAGCCACAGACTGGTGGCCGAGCAGATCGCGCTTCGCTCCGCCGCCTCCGGCGAGGTGCTAGGCACCGCCGCCGTGGAGTTCGTCGACGGCAAGGCGCCGGGGATCAATCTGGCGTTCAACGTCCACAATATGCAGGTCTCTCACGTCAAGCAGCTTTGGCCGTGGTTTTCGGCACGCAACGCCCGGCTGTGGGTGCTGTCCAATTTGTTCGGCGGCCGCGTCGTCGACGCCAACCTCCAGTTCCACGTCGTCCCGGACCGTCTCGGCAATGGCGTGCCGCTGTCCGCCGATGAGGTGTTCGGCCGCTTCCAGATCGCGGGATCGCGGTTTGACACGGCCGGCCGCATTCCACCGATACGCGACGCGGTCGGCGTCGTCGGATTCCATGGCAACGACGTCGACATCTCGCTCTCCTCGGGCACCGTCTACATGCCCAGCGGCCGCACCGTGGCGGCCAGCAACGGCACGCTGACGGTCAAGGCGGCCAACCATCCGCCGGTCATCGGCGCGCTCGACATCGACGTTGACGGCGACGCGTCCGCCATCGCCGAACTCGCCTCCTACGAGCCGATCAACGCCATGCGCCATGTCGGCCTTTTACCGGAAGACCTGTCGGGCAGTGTCACCGGCCATGTCAGGGCCGATATTCCGCTGCAGTCGGGTGTGGATAGTTCCAAGCTCGATTGGCTGGTGTCGCTCGACTATAGCGGCATGTCATTGGCCAAGCCGTTCGAGGGCCAGACCGTGACCGATGCCGACGGTTCGATCACCATCGATCCGGAGAAGGCGGTGATCTCCGCCAAGGCGTCGCTGAACGGCATTCCGGCCGAACTCGACCTGGTTGACCCGCTCGGAGATGGCGGGCCGCCGCCCAGCCGCAAAGTGGCCCTGGTGCTCGACGACAAGATCCGTGCCGCCGCGATGCCCGGTTTGACGCCGCTGCTTTCCGGAACGGTGAAGGTCGCGATCGACAAGAGCGGCAGTGGCGACCAGAACGTCTCGGCCGATCTGACCAACGCCAGGCTGGACATACCCTGGACGGGCTGGAGCAAAGGGGCAGGGGTCCCCGCCACTGTCACATTCGTCATGACCAAGTCCGGCGACACCACGACGCTGTCCGACTTCAACCTCGACGGAAAGACCTTTTCCGTCGACGGCGGCATCGTGCTGGTCAATGGCGCTTTGTCTTCCGCAAAGTTCAGCAAGGTCGCCTTGAACAGGGGCGACGACGTCGCGGTGTCGGTGAAACGATCCGGCAAGGGCTATGCGGTCGACATATCAGGCAACGCGCTGGATGCCCGCTCTCTCATCAAGCAGTTCACCTCGGACGTCGACACGGCGACCAAGACCACAGGGTCCGACGCCATTTCCGTCAGCGCCGATGTCGACCAGCTGACCGGTTTCCACGATGAGCAATTGTCCAACCTGAAGCTTGACTACAGCGCTGCCGGCTCGCGCGTGAACGGGCTGAAGGTCAGCGCCACGGCAAGTTCGGGCGCCGCGATCACCATCAGCAACACGACCGGCGCCGGCCGGCGGACGCTCAACATGCAGTCCGCGGACGCCGGCGCCATCCTTCGGTTTCTCAACATCTACGAGCACATGGAAGGCGGCGCGATCACCCTTTCGCTGGCGGGGCCGAGCGACGGATCGCTGACGGGCAAGGTGGATACCAGCAACTTTTTCGTGGTCAACGAACCGAAACTGGCCTCCATCGTCTCGACCACGCCGGCCGGCGACAGCCGCAGCCTCAATCAGGCGGTCAAGGGCAATCTGGATACGTCGCGGGTGCAGTTCGAACGCGGCTACGCCGAGATCGACAAGGGCAGCGGCTATCTGAAACTGGCCAATGGCGTGCTGCGCGGCCCCCGTATCGGCACGACGTTCCAGGGCATGCTCTACGACCAGGACAACAACATGGACATGACCGGCACGTTCATGCCGGTCTATGGCCTCAATCGCATCTTCGGCGAATTGCCGATCGTTGGCGCGCTTCTCGGCAACGGCCGCGACCGCGGCCTGATCGGCGTCACCTACCGGCTCAAGGGCAATGCCAACAAGCCGCAGCTGGACATCAACCCGCTGTCGGTGATCGCGCCCGGGATATTCAGGTCGATCTTCGAATATCGGTGAGCATTAGCGCTTCGAAGGCAAGGGCTGGGGCTCTTTAATGAAAGTCAGGCAGTCTCTTGCTGCTGCATTGCCTTCTCTGCCGCCTTGGCGAGAAAACCAGATCGGGTATAGCCGTGCGCTTCAGCAAACGCATCGATCCGCTGAAGAACGTCATCCGGTAGAGTGACGTTTACTCGCACCGCCTTTTTTACCTCGGTTTTGACGCCAACCAGAATGGCCACACCATCACGGTTGACAGCTGACGCCATAACCTCAGCCAGAGACGAGGGCTCTGGAATAGCCTCTCCGTCCCCAACAAGCCCTTCGACATGAAAGGCGAGGGCCTCTTCGGCCATAACTCGGGCGTCGTCTAAGTCCTTACCTGCCGTAACCACGCCGGGAAAATCAGGAAAAGACACGCCGAAGTCACTTTCGGCATCCTTATGGATAAGTCCGATATACTGCTTCACGTCTCTCACCTCAGCGTCAATCCGGATTGCTTTTCGATGCTACGCAAGGTGCCGATGGGAATGTCTCGTTTGGGGTGTGGAACGGTGACCCGTCCCGGTTTGTCGTTGTGCTTGAATTGAGCATGACTGCCTTTTCGAGCAACTTCGAACCATCCATCGGCGACCAACTTTGCAATCACATCGCCGCTCTTCATGTGTGTATCAATACACACCGCTGCGCATGATGTCAATGAAATGGGGTCAAACCGAATTGGTTGCATATGACGTTGCGATGATCGCCCGGCGATCGTCGTCGTTGTCAAAGCCGCTAACGAGCTTACCGCAGAACCAATACGTGGCGCCTCAGACCGGTCGCACCAGAATGTGTTTTTTCCTGCCCAGAGAAAGCTTTACGACGTTTTCCGGACTCAAATCCTCAAGCTTCACCAGCCGGCGCTCGTCGCTGACAGGCTGATCGTTCAGCCGCACCGCACCGCCTTGCACATGCCGCCGCGCCTCGCCGTTCGACGCCGCCAGTCCGGCGGTGACGAGCAGCGACAGGACGCCGACGCCGGCTTCGAGCCTGGCATTTTCCACCTCGACAGTCGGCAGCGATTCGGCGAGTGCGCCTTCCTCGAATGTCTTGCGCGCCGTATCGCTGGCTTGTTCCGCCGCCGCGCGGCCGTGCAGCAAGGCTGTGATCTCGGTGGCGAGGATCTTCTTGGCCTCGTTGATCTCGGATCCGCCGAGATGCTCGAGCCGCGCGACCTCGTCCAGCGGCAGCGTCGTGTAGAGTTTCAGGAAGCGGCCGACGTCGGCGTCCTCGGTGTTGCGCCAGTATTGCCAGAACTCGTAAGGGCTCAGCATCTCAGCATCGAGCCAGACCGCGCCGGAGGCCGACTTGCCCATCTTGGCGCCCGACGATGTCGTGAGCAGCGGCGTGGTCAGCGCATAGAGCTGCGCGTCCTCCATACGGCGGCCGAGATCGATACCGTTGATGATGTTGCCCCACTGGTCGGAGCCGCCCATCTGCAGGCGGCAGCCGAGGCGCTTGTAGAGCTCGACGAAATCATAGGCCTGCAGGATCATGTAGTTGAATTCGAGGAACGACAGCGACTGCTCACGATCGAGCCGCAGCTTGACGGAATCGAAGGCGAGCATGCGGTTGACCGAAAAGTGACGGCCGACGTCGCGCAGGAAATTGACGTAGTTGATCTCCATCAGCCAGTCGGCGTTGTTGACCATGATCGCATCGTTCGGCCCGCTGCCGAATTTGAGGTACGGCATGAAGTTGCGGCGGATGCCGACGAGGTTGTCGTCGATGTCCTGCGGGGTCAAAAGCTTGCGCGCCTCGTCCTTGAAGGACGGATCGCCGATCATCGAGGTGCCGCCGCCCATCAGCGCGATCGGCCGGTGGCCTGTCTGCTGCAGCCAGTGCAGCATCATGATCTGGATCAGCGAGCCGGCATGCAGGCTCCTGGCGGTCGCGTCGAAGCCGATATAGGCCGTTACCGTCTCCGTGGCGAAGAGATTGTCGAGGCCGGCATCATCCGAAGTCTGGTGGATGAAACCGCGCTCGCTCATTGTGCGCAGGAAGTCGGATTTGAAGGCAGGCATTTTTTCTTTCCCGAAAGCGTCCGGCCAGTCTGGCCCGGGCATGGCGTGCATGAACGCGCGCGTTTAGCACCCAAGCGCGGTCAGCAAAAGTGGAATCCGGTTTTGCGTCCGATCGCGCTTAACTCGGGGATAGCGGTCAGCAAAAGTGGAATCCGGTTTTGCGGCCGCGCGGATGCCGTCGGCGACGATCCGACCTCATGCTTGCTTCATCGTTTGGGCTGGCGTAATGAGGCGCCGCGCCAAAAGGTTCTTGCAGTCCACGACCTCAGCGGCACCGCCCGGCATCCATAAATGCCATATCCGACGACAGAGCCCCGACGCGACATGCCGGACGCATTGATATCCATCGTCATTCCTTGCAGGAACGAGGCGGCAAATCTGCCGCTGTTGATCGACGAGATCGAGGCCGCCATGGCCGGGCGCGACTTCGAACTGATCATCGTCAACGATGGCTCGACCGACGACACCGCTGCCGTGCTCGCGGCTCAAGCGGCACTTCGCCCGTTTCCGGTGCGCGAATTGCGGCACCGGAAATCCGCCGGCCAGAGCCTTTCGGTGCGTTCGGGTGCCTGGGCGGCGCGCGGCAGCGTCGTCGCCACGATCGACGGCGATGGCCAGAACGACCCTCAATACATTCCGGTGCTGGTCGATGCCTTGCGGCAGGCCGGCCCCGATTTCGGCGCCGCGCAAGGGCAACGCCTCAAGCGCCGTGACAGCAAGGTCAAGCAACTGGCTTCACGTTTCGCCAACTGGCTGAGAAATGCCATCCTGCATGATGAGACGCGCGACACCGGCTGCGGCCTCAAGGCGGTCCATGCCGATATCCTGCGCAAATTGCCGTTCTTCGACGGCACCCATCGCTTTGTTCCCGCCCTGGTCATCCAGGAGGGCTATCGCGTGGTGCATTGCGATGTCATCGATCGCTCGCGCCGGCATGGCAAGTCGAATTACGGGATTTTCGATCGCGGCCTGCAGGGCGCGCTCGATCTGGGCGGCGTCTGGTGGCTACGCCGCCGGCGCCGCAGAATGCCCAAAGTAGAGGAAATCAGCCGTGGTTAACGTGCTTCAGGACCTGGTGACCTGGCTTCACCAGGTTTTCATCAAGCAGTTCGATGCGTGGATTCTGCTCGGCTTCGTCGCGCAGTTCTTCTTCACCATGCGCTTCGTCGTGCAGTGGCTCGCCTCGGAAAAGGCCAAGCGCAGCGTGGTGCCGGTCGCCTTCTGGTTCTTTTCCCTGTTCGGTGGCGGCCTGCTTCTGATCTATGCGATCGTGCGCCAGGATCCGGTGTTCATCGCCGGCCAGGCCATGGGCATGCTCATTTATATCCGCAACCTCTGGCTGATCGCGAACGAGCGCAAGGCGGCGGCGATGACCAAGGTCGATTGAGCAGCGGTCGATTGAGCAGCCCGGCACATCGAGAGAAAATGACAGAGGCTGGAACATGGCGGTGAACAGGAATTACATCCTTCTCTTCCTGTTCAGCCTGGTGATGACGGTTTCGGGACTGGCGTCGCTGCCGCCGATCGACCGCGACGAGTCGCGCTTCGTCCAGGCCACCAAGCAGATGGCCGAGAGCGGCGACTACGTCGACATCCGCTTTCAGGACGCCTCGCGCTACCAGAAGCCGATCGGCATCTACTGGCTGCAATCGGCGGCCGTGGCGCTGAGCGGCGAGGGCGCCCAAGCGCCGATCTGGGTCTATCGCCTGGTCTCGGCGCTCGGCATCGCCATTGCCGTTGTCGGCATCGTCTGGACCGGCACCAATCTGTTCGGGGCCAGTGCCGGCATCGCCGCCGGCTTGGTCATGGCGGCGATTTTCGCCACCGCCTTCGAAGGCCGCGACGCCAAGACCGATGCGATGCTGCTGGCCTGCTGCGTGGCGGCGCAGGGCGCGCTGGCGCAGATCTATCTGGCGTCGCGCCGCAACCAACCTGTCGCCGGCCATCTCTGGTGGATCTTCTGGGTCGCGCAGGGTGCTGCGATCCTCATCAAGGGACCGATCGCGCCGCTGCTGTCGGCACTCACCATCGCCGTGCTGTTTGCCTTCGAGCGCGACGGGCGCTGGCTGTCGAAGCTCAAGGCGGGGCGCGGCCTGGCACTCGTCGTGCTGATCGTACTGCCCTGGCTTGCCCTGATCACCTGGAAAAGCCATGGCGCCTTCCTGCAGCAGGCCGTCGGCAAGGACATGCTCGGCAAGGTCGCATCGGGAGAGGAATCGCACGGCCTGCCGCCCGGCTTCTACATGCTGACCTATTCGCTGTTCATGTGGCCCTTTGGCCTGATCGCGGTCGGCGCCGGGCTCCAGGCCCTCAACCGCTTGCGCGATGACCCCCGGCTGCGCTTCTGCCTCGCCTGGTACATCCCGTTCTGGCTGGTGTTCGAGCTGATCCCGACCAAGCTGCCACACTATGTCCTGCCGGCCTATCCCGGCATGGCATTGCTGATCGGCTGGTTGCTGACATTGCAGCCGCAGGATGCGAATGCGCCGCTCCGGCGCTGGCAGGATTGGTTGTGGTGGTCGACCGCGTTCGGTCTCGCCGTGGTCAGCCTCGGTCTGGCGGCAGTCAGCGTCGGAGCGCCGATCTACCTCACAGGCACGTTCTCCTGGTGGAGCATCCCGGCTGCGGCCGCCGCGCTCGGCGCCGGCTACTTCGCCTTCTCGCGGCAGTTGCAAGTGCCGCTCGGCCGCATCGGCGCCATCGCCGTTTGCGCGGGCATCACCTATGCGCTGCTGTTCGGCGTCATCGCGCCGTCGCTGAAGCCGATCTGGCTGAGCCCGGCCATCGAGGCGGCGGTGCGCGCCAACAAGCCCTGCGACACCACCGTGCTGGCCTCGTCGCGATACCAGGAACCGAGCCTGGTGTTCCTGGTCGGCACGAAAACGGTGCTGACCAATGTCGAGGGCGTCGCCAGGCATCTGTTTACCGATCCGGCCTGTGCGCTGGGGCTGGCATCGGTTGCTGACGAGCAAAAACTGAATGGCCTGCTGGCGGCACAAGGCAAAACGGTGAACCGCGTTGCCCTGATCGACGGCCTCAACTATTCGTCGGGAGACAAACTGTCGCTCGGCCTCTATCGTGTGGCCCAATGACGGCTCGTCGATGACAGGGTCGAATTTCCTATGCTCGTGAAATCGCGCCCTTCCGTTTCCGGTATGCTCCTTGGAGTGGGGCGCCGATCCCTCGACAATTTTCGCGATACGATGCAGATCGCAACAAAGCGCTTTGCCGCCCGTCCCGCCAGATACCCTGATACAGTGTGGCCGGTCTGGGGTCTGGCCTGGGCCTTGCTGACGGCGGCAGCGTTTGTTCGCCTCGATACCCCGGCGGGAATGCTACACGGCCAATGGTCGCCAGGGTTCGTCCGTCTGGCCGACTTTTTCACGCAGTTCGGCCTGGGTGGCTGGTATCTCATTCCATCGGCGCTTTTGCTCGTCGCCGCGAACCTGACGGACTGGCGAAGCCTCTCAAGACGGTCGCTGATGCTGGTCTACAACTGGACCTGCCTGGCATTTCTGGTGCTGAGCGCCGCCGGCCTGTCGGGCCTGGCCGTCAACCTGCTGAAATATGCGATCGGTCGGGCCCGCCCGCTGTATTTCGACGATTTTGGTGTGCTGGCCTTGCATCCCTTTGCCTTTGATGCGCGCTTCGCCGGCTTCCCGTCAGGTCACGCCACGACCATGGGCGCCGTGTTCGGGGTTGCCCTGCTGTTGTTTCCGCGGCGCTGGTACATCGCCCTGGCGATCACGGCCTGCATCGCCTCGACGCGCGTCTTCGTCGGCGCGCATTATCCCAGCGACACCGTTGCCGGCTTCGGCCTTGGCTGCGCCTTCGCGCTGGCGTGCGGGCTGGTCTTCGCCCGGCTCGGCTTCATCTTCCGTCCGGCGGCACGGTCGGGATTGCCGGTCCGCAAGAAGACGTTTCGGCTGATCGGCCCGGCAACGAGAGTTGGCTGAGTGCTCGGGCTTGCCGCAGCCTAATTGCCGTCCAGGCCGCCGTAGGATCTGACCAGGCGGGCCATGTCGGGCGAGCGGTGGTCTTCGCTTTCGAGTCCCTGCGCAACGCCGGCGCGATCGGCGACAGGCCGGTTCTGGCTGACCTTCCACTTGCCGTGGATCTCGCTGATCTCGATTTCCAGCCCGATGATGCCCTTGATCTGCGACTGGATGAAGGGCGCCGGCGCATCGGTCACCGCCCAGGGCGCGGCGCGAGCGCCTTCCTGGGATGCGGTCAGGTCGGCGATCTGCCGCGCCAGCCAGTCCTGGTCATCGATCACCTTGACGGTGCCGCGGACCTGCACGATGGCATAATTCCAGGTCGGCACCACCTTGCCGGTCTCGCGCTTGGTCTCGTACCAGGAGGGCGTCACATAGGCATCGGTGCCCTGGAAGACGATCAGCACCGGTGAGGCCGGATTGTCGGCCAACAGCTGCCATTGCGGATTGGCCTTCGCCAGATGGGCGCGCAGCCTGCCGTTCGCCGGGAGGTCTTCATTAAGCCCCGAGGGGGCGTCGAGCAGGAACGGGATGGCGTTGGCGACCGGCCCCTCGGCACCGTTGCAAATCAACAGGCCCAGCGGATGCGCCCGGATCAGCCCGTGCAGGATTTCCGGCCGCGTTTCCCTGAAATGAGGAGGCTCGTACATCGCTGCCCGCTCCTTGCTTATCTCAACCGCTTCGGCCGCGGATCCGACAATTCGCCAGCCAGCCGGCGATCGAGATAGTCGGCGCATTCCGCGAGCAGCAGGTCGGCGTCATTGGCGAAGAAATGGTTGGCGCCGGGCAAGGTCTTCTGCGTGATGGTGATGCCCTTTTGCGTGTGCAGCTTGTCGACCAGGCCTTGCACATCCTTCGGCGGCGCCACCTTGTCGGCATCGCCGTGGATGATCAGGCCTGATGACGGGCAGGGCGCCAGGAACGAGAAATCATAGGTGTTGGGCTGTGGTGCGATCGAGATGAAGCCTTCGATCTCCGGCCGGCGCATCAAAAGCTGCATGCCGATCCAGGAGCCGAAGGAATAACCGGCGACCCAGCAGCTCTTGGAATCCGGATGCAGCGACTGCACCCAGTCCAACGCGGCGGCGGCGTCCGACAACTCGCCGGTGCCGTGATCGAACTCGCCCTGGCTGCGGCCGATGCCGCGGAAATTGAAGCGAAGCGTGGTGAAATCCCGCTTCTGGAACATGTAGAAGAGGTCGTAGACGATCTTGTTGTTCATCGTGCCGCCGAATTGCGGATGCGGGTGCAGGATGATGGCAATCGGCGCGCTCTTCTCCTTGGAAGGCTGGTAGCGTCCCTCCAGACGGCCGGCAGGACCGGTGAAAATGACCTCAGGCATGAAATACTCCACTTGGGTATAAGAATGCGCGGCGCCCGGAACGTGTCTTCCTCTGGCCTTGACGCAGGGCGAGCGTCTTCTTAGAAGCTAGTTTAGAATTGTTCAAAACTGAGTGGCCAGACGTCGAGCCCGGCCACCCGCGCCGCAAGCCGCGTAAATAGGACGGCTCGCCTTGGAATTTCAAGGAAATAACGCCATACGACAGCGGAATGGCTTCTGACGGGACCAAACGGACGAAAATGGCCGGAATACGCGCCTATCTTGACCATAATGCCAGTGCGCCGCTGCTTGCCGCGGCGCGCGAGGCTATGGTCGCCGCACTTGATGTCGCCGCCAACCCGTCGTCGGTTCACGCCGAGGGGCGCGCCGCACGCCGCCTGATCGAGACCGCAAGGCGCGACGTGGCGGCACTGGTCAACGCCAAGCCTGAACATGTCGTGTTCACCTCCGGCGCGACCGAAGCCGCCTCGACGCTGCTGACGCCTGACTGGCAGATGGGACGCGGCAGCGTGCGCATGAGCCGTCTCTACGTGTCCGAGGCAGATCATCCCTGCCTGCTGAATGGCGGGCGCTTCCCGGCAGCGCAGGTGACCCGGATCGGCGTCGATGCCAATGGCATTGCTGATCTCGATGCGTTGGCGGCGGCACTTGGCCGTCATGACAAGGCCGAGGGCCTGCCGCTGGTCGCCATCCATGCCGCCAACAACGAGACCGGCGTCATCCAGCCGATCGATCGTATCGCCGGGATCGTCAAGGCCGCGGGCGGCGTCCTCGTCGTTGACGCGGTCCAGGCAGCGGGACGCGTTTCGATCGATCTGTCAGTGGGTTACGCCGATTATTTGATACTGTCCTCACACAAGATCGGTGGTCCCAAGGGCGTCGGCGCCATCGTCGCCGCCTCCGATCTGATGATGCCGAAGCCGCTGATCAACGGCGGTGGCCAGGAAAAGGGTCATCGCGGCGGCACGGAAAACCTCGCCGCCATTGCCGGCTTTGGCGCGGCGGCACGCGAGGCTCTCAATGGACTGCAGGCCATGGACGCGGTGCGGCATCGCCGCGACGAGATCGAGGCCATCGTGAAAATGCTGGTGCCGGACGTGGAAATCTTCGGAACCGGCGCGCCAAGGCTTGCCAACACGACATTCTTCGCTATTGCGGGCATCAAAGCCGAAACCGCGCAGATCGCCTTCGATCTCGCCGGCGTGGCGCTGTCGGCCGGCTCCGCCTGTTCGTCGGGCAAGGTCGGGCCGAGCCATGTGCTGAAAGCCATGGGGTATGGCGACAGCCTTGGCGCGTTGCGCGTGTCGATCGGGGCTGCGACGGGTGCCGAGGACATCGAGCTGTTCCGCACCGCGCTGGCCGGAATCGCCGCGCGTCGAACGAACAGGGAAAAGGCCGCATGAGCAGCGGCCGGATAAAGACAGGCCTTCGGCCTGGTAAAGCCGTGCGTTTCGTGCTGGCCGGGTGAATTTCCGGTCGAAGCGCACTATATGGAACTTACGCTGCCGCGAATGCCTCTTCGGCGTTCATTCGGCGGTGCCATAGTTTGAAAACTGCTGGGCCTTGACCCCGGCGTGGATGGAGAACGCATATGCCTGCTGTGCAGGACACGATCGATCGGGTCCGAAAGATCGACGTCGACCAATACAAATACGGATTCCAGACCGAAATCGCGATGGACAAGGCCCCCAAGGGCCTGAGCGAAGACATCATCCGTTTCATTTCGGCCAAGAAGGACGAACCGTCCTGGATGCTGGAATGGCGTCTGGAAGCGTATCGCCGCTGGCTGACGCTGGACGAGCCGACCTGGGCGCGCGTTCACTACCCGAAGATCGATTTCCAGGACATCTACTACTACGCGGCGCCGAAGAGCACGCCCGGCCCGACGTCGCTCAGCGATGTCGATCCTGAATTGCTGAAGGTCTATGAGAAGCTGGGTATCCCGCTGCGGGAGCAGGAAATCCTCGCCGGTGTGCAGAAGACCGACGCCTCGGAACTCGAGGAAGTCAGCGACAATGTCTACAAATCGGGCCGCGTCGCCGTCGATGCGGTGTTCGATTCCGTCTCCGTCGTCACCACCTTCAAGAAGGAGCTGGCGCAGGCCGGCGTTATCTTCTGCTCGATCTCGGAGGCCATCCGCGAGCATCCGGAACTGGTGAAGAAGTATCTCGGCTCGGTCGTGCCGACTTCCGACAACTACTACGCCACGCTGAATTCCGCCGTGTTCACCGACGGTTCCTTCGTCTTCGTGCCCAAGGGCGTGCGCTGCCCGATGGAACTGTCGACCTATTTCCGCATGAACGAGAAGAACACCGGCCAGTTCGAGCGCACGCTGATCATCGCCGAGGAGGGGGCCTACGTCTCCTATCTCGAGGGCTGCACGGCACCGCAGCGCGATGAGAACCAGCTGCATGCCGCGGTCGTCGAACTGGTGGCACTCGACGATGCCGAGATCAAATATTCGACGGTGCAGAACTGGTACCCCGGCGACGCCGAGGGCAAGGGCGGCATCTACAATTTCGTCACCAAGCGCGGCGACTGCCGCGGCGATCGTTCGAAGATCTCGTGGACGCAGGTCGAGACCGGCTCGGCGATCACCTGGAAGTATCCAAGCTGCATCCTGCGCGGCGACGATTCTTCCGGCGAGTTCTATTCGATCGCCGTTTCCAACGGCTACCAGCAGGTCGACAGCGGCACCAAGATGATCCATCTCGGCAAGAACACGTCGAGCCGCATCATCTCCAAGGGCATCGCCGCCGGCTTCTCGCAGAACACCTATCGCGGCCAGGTTTCGGCGCACCGCAAGGCGACCAACGCCCGCAACTTCACCAACTGCGACAGTCTGCTGATCGGCGACCAGTGCGGCGCCCACACCGTGCCCTACATGGAAGCCAAGAATTCGACGGCGCAGTTCGAGCACGAAGCGACGACGTCGAAGATATCCGAGGACCAGAAATTCTACGTCATGCAGCGCGGCATCCCCGAAGAGGAAGCGATCGCGCTGATCGTCAACGGCTTCGTCAAGGACGTGATCCAGCAGCTGCCGATGGAGTTCGCCGTCGAGGCGCAGAAGCTGATCGGAATCTCGCTTGAGGGCTCGGTCGGCTGACCGGACAGTTATTCAGGAAACAAAAGAATGCTTGAAATCAGAAACCTGCACGCCCGTATCGTCGATGACGGCACCGAAATCATCCGCGGCTTGAGCCTGACGGTGAAAGCCGGCGAGGTCGCCGCGATCATGGGTCCGAACGGCTCGGGCAAATCGACGCTGTCCTACATCCTCGCCGGTCGCGAGGACTATGAGGTGACCGAGGGCGACATCCTCTACAACGGCCAGTCGATCCTCGAAATGGATCCGGCCGAACGCGCCACGTCGGGCATCTTCCTGGCCTTCCAGTATCCGATGGAGATACCGGGCGTGGCGACCATGGAATTCCTGAAGGTGGCGATGAACGAGCAGCGCAAGGCGCGTGGCGAGGAGCCGCTGAAGATCCCGGAATTCCTGAAGCGGGTGAAGGAAGCCGCCGCCTCGCTCAGCATGGACATGGCGATGCTGAAGCGGCCGCTCAATGTCGGCTTCTCCGGCGGCGAGAAGAAGCGCGCCGAGATCCTGCAGATGAAGCTGCTGGAGCCGAAGCTTTGCGTGCTCGACGAGACCGATTCCGGCCTCGACATCGATGCGCTGAAGATCGTTTCCGACGGCGTCAACGCGCTGCGCGCACCCGACCGCGCTTTCCTGGTCATCACCCACTACCAGCGCCTGCTCGAACACATCGTGCCCGATAGCGTGCACGTGCTCTACAGGGGTCAGGTCATCAAGTCCGGCGACAAGTCGCTGGCGCTCGACCTCGAAGCCAATGGCTATGCCGGCGTGATCGGCGAAGCCGCGTGAGATGCCAGAAGGCAAGGTCAAACTGATGAATATGCACACTCAGCCCCAGCGGACACCGGCCGAAACAGCGTTGATCGACGCGTTCGGCGACCGGCTGTCGCTGCTGCCGGGCGACGGCGCGGTGATGCTGAAGCGCGACGACGCCATAGAGAGGGTCAAGCACGGCCTGCCGACCCGGCGCATCGAATCCTGGCACTACACCGATTTGCGCCGGTTGTTGACCGCAGTGCCGGACTTCGACCCCGCCGCCGCGCCCAAAGCTCTCGCACCGATCGTCGAAGGCTCCGCCGTACTGGCGATCCTGAATGGCAAGTCGGGGACGAAGACGCCTGATGTCGAGGGCGTCACCGTGCAGCGCCTGGCGGAAAAACTGACCGACGGCAGCATCGCGCCGGGGCTTGATCCCTATGGCAGCGATGACGCCATCGGCGCGCTGAACACGGCTTTCGTCGCCGACGGTTATTTTGTCGACATCGCCGACGGCGCCGAACTGGAAAAGCCGATCGAATTGCAGAACCTGCAGGCCGGCGGCCAGACGCATGGGCGCCTCATGGTGCGCGTCGGCGCTGGCGCCAAGGCTGTTATAGTAGAGCGTCAGGCCGGCGAGGGTGCTGCTCTCGTCAGCTCGGTGAGCCAGCTCGTGCTCGGCGAGGGCGCCGAGGTGACGTGGCTGATCGTCCAGGAGCAGCCGGAAACGGCAACGCATCTGGCGCAGTTCAAGGCCCATATCGGCAAGAACGCGAAATTGACGCTGTTCGTCATGAACGCCGGCGGCAAGCTTGTGCGCCAGGAGGTCATGGTCAGGACGACCGGTGAAGGCGCCGACTTCACGCTGCGTGGCATCAATCTCCTGGCCGGCGACACCCATACCGACGTGACCATGGTGCTCGACCACGCCGTTCCCCACACGGCCTCGACGGAAGTGATCCGCAACGTGGTGACGGGCAAAGCGCGCGGCGTTTTCCAGGGTCGCATCAACGTTCATCAATATGCGCAGAAGACCAACGCCAAGATGGCCTGCAACACGCTGTTGCTGTCGGACGATGGCGAGTTCTCGACCAAACCGGAGCTCGAAATCTTCGCCGACGACGTCGTCTGCGGCCATGGCGCGACGGTCACCGAGATCGACCACGACCATCTGTTCTACCTTATGGCGCGCGGCGTCGACGAAAAGACCGCACGCGGCCTGCTGGTCAAGGCGTTCGTCGCCGAGGTGATTGAGGAACTGGACGACGAAACGATCGTCGATGCGCTTGAAGCCAAGCTCGACGAATGGTTCGTGACACACGGGTGAAGCTATGAACGCACCGGGCAAGATCGGAGATTTCTACGACGTCGAGGCGATCCGCCGCGACTTCCCGATTCTGTCGCGCGAGGTCTACGGCAAGCCGCTGGTCTATCTCGACAATGGCGCCTCGGCGCAGAAGCCGCAGGTGGTGCTGGATACAATCCAGCACGCCTACAGCCAGGAATACGCCAACGTCCATCGCGGCCTGCATTTCCTCTCCAACGCCGCGACCGACGCCTACGAGAAGGCGCGTGAGACGGTGCGTCGTTTCCTGAACGCACCGAGCACCGACAACATCGTCTTCACCTCGAACACGACGTCGGCCATCAACACCGTCGCCTATGGTTATGGCATGCCCAACATCGGCGAGGGCGATGAGATCGTGCTGTCGATCATGGAGCACCACTCCAACATCGTGCCGTGGCATTTCATCCGCGAGCGGCAGGGCGCGAAACTGGTCTGGGTGCCGGTCGACGATCTCGGCGTCTTCCACATCGAGGAGTTCGAGAAGCGGCTGACCGATCGCACCAAACTGGTCGCCATCACCCAGATGTCGAATGCTCTGGGCACGGTGACGCCGATCAAGGAAATCGTGCGCATTGCGCATGCGCGTGGAATTCCCGTCCTCGTGGATGGCAGCCAGAGCGCCGTGCACATGCCGCTCGACGTGCAGGATCTCGACTGCGACTTCTTCGTCTTCACCGGCCACAAGGTCTACGGCCCGTCGGGCATCGGCGTGCTCTACGGCAAGAAGGACATTCTTGCGGGCATGCGGCCCTTCATGGGCGGCGGCGAGATGATCGAGGAGGTGACGGAGGACATCGTCACCTACAACGAACCGCCGCACCGTTTCGAAGCCGGCACGCCGCCGATCGTGCAGGCGATCGGGCTGGGCGCTGCGCTCGACTATATGGAAAAGATCGGCCGCGAACGCATCGCCGCGCACGAGGAAGACCTCAAGACCTATGCGCATGAGCGCCTGCGTGCCATCAACTCGCTGCGCATCTTCGGCGACGCGCCGGGCAAGGGCGCCATCATTTCCTTCGAGCTGCAAGGAATTCACGCCCACGACGTGTCGATGGTGATAGACAGGCAGGGTGTGGCTGTCCGCGCGGGCACCCATTGCGCCCAGCCGCTGTTGAAACGCTTTGGCGTAACCTCCACATGCAGAGCATCGTTCGGCATGTATAATACCAGGGCCGAAGTCGACGCTTTGGCCGATGCGCTTGAAAAAGCGCGCAAATTCTTCGGATGACGATTTTTTTGGGTGACGACCATGGATGATGCGAGCATCGCTGCCGAGACCGCTCGGGAAACCGCCGCCAACAGCGTCGTCTCCGCTTCGACCATTCCCGCCGACGAACTGGCGCGGCTGACCGACGACATCGTCTCGGCGTTGAAGACGGTCTACGACCCGGAAATCCCGGCCGACATCTACGAACTTGGCCTCGTCTACAAGATCGACATCGAGGACGACCGCTCGGTCAAGATCGACATGACGCTGACCGCGCCGGGCTGCCCGGTAGCCGGCGAAATGCCCGGCTGGGTGGAAAACGCCGTCGGCGCCGTCGAGGGCGTTTCCGGCGTCGAGGTCAACATGACCTTCGACCCGCCCTGGTCGCCCGACCGCATGTCGGAAGAGGCGCAGGTCGCGGTGGGTTGGTACTAGCGTCGAGCCCGACAAAGTTTGGCGCACTTGCGCCAGTCATAAAACTTCACCATTTTAGGTGAGGAATCGTTCGGCAGGCCTTGAACCTGCGTGAATGCGGAGAAAAAGAATGGGACGCTTTGCCGTCATCACGATGACCGAAAAGGCCGCCGACCGGGTGCGCGAGATCGTCGCCACCCGCGACAACGCGCATGGCATTCGCCTCGGCATCAAGAAGGGCGGCTGCGCCGGCATGGAATACACGGTCGACCTGGTGACCGAACCCAACACCAAGGACGACCATATCGAGCGCGACGGCGCGCACGTTTATGTGGCGCCTGAAGCCGCGCTTTTCCTGTTCGGCACCGAGATGGATTTCGAACAGACGACGCTGCGCACCGGCTTCACCTTCCACAACCCGAACCAGAGTTCGGCCTGCGGCTGCGGCGAATCCGTCGAACTGAAGCCGGCCGACCTCAAGGCCCTCGCGGAAGCGCGCGCCTCGGCCTGACTTTCTTCGCCCCGTTTACGGGGCGAGGAACGCTAATCCACCCACATGCCTGTCCGCTTGTGCCAGTCGGCGATGGATTCCTCCGGGTAGACATCGAACGTCTTGTCGCCCTTGCCGATCACGGGTTCGACCCAGTTGGCCTTGTATTTCAGCATCAGATGCACCCGGCTCGGCGGCTCCGGCAGGTCGTTGTCGATCGCCGAGGCGAAGGGATGCACGAGCTCCGGCCAGGTCGGATCGTAGAGCCACAATGCCGACCCACATTTGCGGCAGAAATTGCGTTCGCCGGTCGATATTTCGCACTTCGGATGCTCGTCGTCCTCGATCTCTGCCCGGTAGACGCCAAGGTTTCTTTTGCCCTTGACGCTCAAGGTCTCGCTGTCAGCGCCGAGATTGATGGCGAAGCCGCCGCCGCCTTGCTGCTTGCGGCAGATCGAGCAGTAGCACAGCATGAACGGCGCCGGCGTGTGGCTCTGCACCTCGAAGCGCACGGCATTGCAGCGGCAGGACCCTTTGAGCAGAAGCGGCATGACAAAACGACTCCGACGGAATGTTCTCAAACTGTCAGCATGATCTCGGTTGCGCGATGACAATGTCAAATGCCGATGACATGATCGCGGCATGGACAATGAACGCATTGCCGAACTGTTCGAGGGCCTCGGCCCGGTCAGCATCCGCAAACTGTTCGGCGGCAAGGGCATCTATTTCGACGGTGTCATCATCGCCATCGTGCTGCGCGGCGAATTGATGCTGAAGGCCGACGAGCAAAGCGCGCCCGACTTCGAGGCCGCCGGCTGCCGGCAATGGACCTAGACCGGCTCTCGCCACGGCAAACTGGTCTCCATGCCTTACTGGAGCATTCCCGACAGCGCCTTTGACGATCCCGACGAGATGACGCTCTGGGCGCGGCGAGCTTACGAGGCAGGGCTGCGGGTGGGGAAGTAGGCGACGACTTTTGGACCTTGCGGCTGTGCAGGGCTGGAAACGCCGGCGGGGCAGCACCCCCTCTGTCCTGCCGGACATCTTGTCCGGCAGGACAGAGGGGGTGTGAAGGAACTCGGCAGTCGCGCCAAGCCTTTCACCGCCCGCCTGAATTTCGGTTGCGTTACAAAGCTTTCGCAATCCGCGCCGCCAGCCTTGCGTTGTTTTCGACCAGCGCGATGTTGGTCTTCAGGCTCCTGCCGCCGGTCAGTTCGAGGATTTTCCCCAGCAGGAACGGCGTCACCGCCTTGCCGGTCACGTTGAGCGCTTCCACGGCCTTCTGCGCCGCTTCGATGTAACTCGCCATCTCTTCGGCCGGGATTTCGTGGTTTTCCGGCACCGGATTGGCGATCAGCATGCCGCCCGCGAGCCCCAGCGCCTGCCGTGTCTGGTAGAAATGCGCGATCTCTTCAGGCTTGTGCAAGGTCAGCGGCGCGCGGAACGGCGAATGCCGCGACCAGAAGGCCGGCATCGTCTCGCAGCCATGGCCGACGACCGGCACGCCGCGCGTTTCCAGCACTTCCAGCGTCTTTTCGATGTCGAGGATGGCCTTGGCGCCGGCTGACACGACAATGACCGGCGTACGCGCCAACTCGTCGAGATCGGCGGAAATGTCGAAACTCTTTTCCGCACCCTTGTGCACGCCGCCGATGCCACCGGTGGCGAACACTTTTATGCCGACCATATGCGCCGCGATCATGGTGGCGGCGACGGTGGTGCCGCCGGTGCGACCTTGCGCGACGGCAAAGCCGAGGTCGGCGCGCGACAGCTTCATGGCATCACCGGTCATCGCCAGCGATTCGCGCTCGCCGTCCGACAGGCCGATCTTGATGCGGCCGCCAACCACGGCGATCGTCGCCGGCACCGCGCCGCCATCGCTGATGATCTTTTCGACATCCGCCGCCATGGCGCCATTGTCGGGGTAGGGCATGCCATGGGTGATGATGGTGCTCTCCAGCGCCACCACCGGTCGGCCCGCGGCCAGGCCCTGTGCCACAGGCGTGTGGATGTCGATGAAGGGGCGGGCGGTCTCTGGGGTCATTTGCGTCTCCAACCCGGAGCAAGGCGCATCCACTTGGACGCGCGAAAAACACTCCGGCACTTATGAATTTGCCGGTCTCATGCCACTTCCTGCGCATCGGGCACAAGAGCCAGCGCTTCAGCGAAGCCCGCCGCGGTGAAATCGGGGACGGCGTCGGCGCTTTCGATGGCCAGCGTCGCCGCGGCGATGCCTTCGCGCAAGGCCGCGCGCAAGGGCATGCCACGCAGCAAGGCAGCGACCGTTGCGCCTGCCAGCGCATCGCCGGCGCCGGTGACATCGGCGATCCTTCTTGGCGTCGGCGGCAGGATCGAGAATGCGCCGGCTTCATCGAAGCCCAGCATGGCAGCGCCGCCCGCCGTCACCACCGCGCTCCCGAGGCCGGCGCGTTTCAGCCCGTCGACGATGTCGTGTTGAGAAGCAGCACCGTCCAGGCCGGCCAGTGCGACCGCCTCGCGGCGGTTCATGAAGACGACAGCCAGATTGCCGAGCACGGGCCTCAGGCGCACGATCTTGGCCGGCGAAATGGCAATGGCGAAGACGGGCTTGCCGGCGGCGAGTGCGACAAGCCGCTCCAGTGCCGCCGTCGGCAGGTTGGCGTCGCAGAAGACGGCATCGGCGGCAGCGACAACCTCCCGCACCTTGGAGCGCCTGACCTGCTTCGGGAATGCCAGGTCATAGAGCGCCATGTCGGCAAAGCCGACGATCAGTTCGCCCTCCCGGTCGATCAGGGCTGTATAGCTCGGCGTCGTGCGATCGAGGAACACGGCGGACAGGTCGGCAATGCCTGCGGCGGCGATGGCTCGTGAAACGGTATCGGCAGCGGCATCGCCGCCGCGCACCGACAGCAGCGATGCGCAGACGCCGCGACGAACCGCACTGCGCAAGGCGTTGAAGACGCCGCCGCCGACATCCTCGCGCATCGTGCCGGGATTGGACGCGGCCGGTACATAGGGACCGGCCACCTGACCACGTCGGTCGATATGGGCGCCACCTATGGCTAGAATTCTTGCGGATTTCAGCATGCCGGCGATATGACCTTTGTTATTCCAGACGCACAAGCGCCAATGCGTGTCACCCAAGAGCGGCCCCGGTTATGGGCGAACGACACGCTTGAAAACAAGGACCTGAAGCGCGGCGCCCGGTTCCGTTCAAACGCAATACGCTTTAGGCTGGGTGGCCGAGTTTTGCACGCAAGGCAGCGATTCGGCAGATCGAAACGAACACGCCGCCTGGCCCAATGCGGGGTGCATTCCTGATCGAATCCCTGGCACAAAAAAAGAACAAATCCGGATATTGATTGCTTATCAAAGAGTTGATCCCTCTTGCAAAACGAGAACAAAAAAGGTACAAATAGGCAGGGATTACGGATTGTCCGGCCTTCATTGACGACCAAGGGGTGATGTATCATGGCTCAGAATTCTTTGCGGCTGGTAGAGGACAAAGCGGTGGACAAATCAAAGGCTCTGGATGCGGCGCTGTCGCAAATCGAGCGGGCTTTCGGCAAGGGCTCGATCATGCGGCTCGGCGCGAACGAGCAGGTCGTCGAGATCGAAACCGTGCCGACCGGTTCGCTTGGCCTTGACATCGCGCTTGGCGTCGGTGGCCTGCCGCGCGGCCGCATCATCGAGATCTACGGGCCGGAAAGCTCGGGCAAGACGACGCTTGCCTTGCACACCGTCGCGGAAGCCCAGAAGAAGGGCGGCATCTGCGCCTTCGTCGATGCCGAGCACGCGCTCGACCCGGTCTATGCCCGCAAGCTTGGCGTCGATCTGGAAAACCTTCTGATCTCGCAGCCCGACACCGGTGAGCAGGCGCTGGAAATCTGCGACACGCTGGTGCGCTCCGGTGCCATCGACGTGCTGGTGGTCGATTCGGTCGCGGCGCTGACGCCACGCGCCGAAATCGAAGGCGAGATGGGCGATTCGCTGCCCGGCCTGCAGGCCCGCCTGATGAGCCAGGCGCTGCGCAAGCTGACCGCGTCGATCTCGCGTTCCAACACCATGGTCATCTTCATCAACCAGATCCGCATGAAGATCGGCGTCATGTTCGGTTCGCCCGAGACCACGACCGGCGGCAATGCGCTGAAATTCTACGCGTCGGTCCGTCTCGACATCCGCCGCATCGGCTCGGTCAAGGACCGCGACGAGGTCGTCGGCAACCAGACCCGCGTCAAGGTGGTCAAGAACAAGCTGGCGCCGCCCTTCAAGGTGGTCGAGTTCGACATCATGTACGGTGAGGGCGTGTCCAAGACCGGCGAACTGGTCGATCTCGGCGTCAAGGCCGGCGTGGTTGAGAAGTCGGGCGCCTGGTTCTCCTACAATTCGCAGCGTCTCGGCCAGGGCCGCGAGAATGCCAAACTGTTCCTGCGCGACAATCCCGACACGGCGCGCGAGATCGAACTGGCGCTCAGGCAGAATGCCGGGCTGATCGCCGAGAAATTCCTCGAGAATGGCGGCTCCGAGAGCGGCGACGACGGTTTCGAGGAGGAATCCGGCGCGATGTAACAGTTTCGTGCGCAAGATGCCGGCCGGAGTTCGGCCATAATCTTGTTCCATTATCTCAAGCTTATGTAATTGAGTTCTGTGTTTTCGCGTTCCGAACCGCCGGCCTTCGAGCCGGCGGTTTGCGTTTTGGCGCCAACTCGGCCGGTTCGAACCGTCGGCAAAGGCCGTGAATTGGACCAATTCCGTGTTTCTGGACAGGGTGAAGCGCGGCGGCTAAAAGGCCAAGTCTATCTTCTAAGACCCAGAGCCCATTTTCCGCCGGTTTGCCGGCGGCTCTCTCGAAAAGGCAGCATTCATGAGTGGCGTGAACGAGATCCGGTCGACTTTTCTCGACTACTTCCGCAAGGAGGGTCACGAGATCGTCGCGTCGAGCCCACTGGTGCCGCGTAACGATCCGACGCTGATGTTCACCAATGCCGGCATGGTGCAGTTCAAGAACGTCTTCACTGGCCTGGAGAAGCGACCCTATTCGCGCGCCTCGACCGCCCAGAAGAGCGTTCGCGCCGGCGGCAAGCACAACGACCTCGACAATGTCGGCTACACCGCGCGCCACCTGACCTTCTTCGAGATGCTCGGCAATTTCTCCTTTGGCGACTACTTCAAGGAGCGCGCCATCGAACTTGCCTGGAACCTGATCACCAAGGAATTCGGGCTGGACAAGGACAAACTGCTGGTCACCGTCTATCACACGGACGACGAGGCGGCCGGCTTCTGGAAGAAGATCGCCGGTTTTTCCGACGACCGCATCATCCGCATCGCGACCTCGGACAATTTCTGGGCGATGGGCGACACCGGACCTTGCGGGCCGTGCTCTGAGATCTTCATCGACCGCGGCGAACACATCTGGGGCGGCCCTCCCGGCAGCCCGGAGGAGGATGGCGATCGCTTCCTCGAATTCTGGAACCTGGTCTTCATGCAGTATGAACAGGTGACGAAGGAGGAGCGCATCGACCTGCCGCGCCCGTCGATCGACACCGGCATGGGCCTGGAACGCATGGCGTCCGTCCTGCAAGGGGTGGAAAGCGTTTTTGAAACCGATCTGTTCCGTCACCTGATCGATGCGGCGTCGTCCGCCATCGGTCACGGTCCCGACAAGGAGACGGTCGCGTCCTTCCGCGTCATCGCCGATCATCTGCGCTCGTCCTCTTTCCTGGTGGCTGATGGCGTGCTGCCGTCGAACGAAGGCCGTGGCTATGTCCTGCGCCGCATCATGCGCCGCGCCATGCGCCATGCGCAGTTGCTCGGCGCCCGCGATCCGCTGATGTGGCGCCTGGTGCCGGCCCTGGTGCGCGAGATGGGCCAGGCCTATCCGGAACTGGTGCGCGGCGAGCAGTTGATCACCGAGACCCTGAAACTTGAGGAGACCAGGTTTCGCAAGACGCTGGTGCGTGGCCTCGGCCTGCTCGCGGAGGCGACGGAAACGCTTCACTCTGGCGACATGCTGGATGGCGAGACGGCTTTCAAGCTCTACGACACCTACGGCTTTCCGCTCGATCTGACCCAGGATGCATTGCGCCAGCGCAGCATTTCGGTCGATCTTGCCGGCTTCACCAATGCGATGGAGCGGCAGAGGGCCGAGGCGCGCGCTCACTGGGCAGGTTCCGGCGACGCGGCGACCGAGACGATCTGGTTCCCGGTACGCGAGAAGGCCGGCGCCACCGAGTTCCTCGGCTACGAGACCGAGCAGGCGGAAGGCCTCGTCCAGGCGCTCGTCAGGGACGGCAAGACCGTCGACAGCGCAAGCAAGGGCGACGCGGTTGCCGTGGTCGTCAACCAGACGCCGTTCTATGCCGAGTCCGGCGGCCAGATGGGCGACACCGGCGTCATTTCAGGCGAAGGCTTCTCGATCGAGATTTCCGATACGCAGAAGAAGGCCGACGGGCTGTTCGTCCATATCGGCAAGGTGGCCAGCGGCACGGTCAAGACAGGCGCTGCCGTCGAGCTGAAGGTCGACCATGACAGGCGTTCCAGGCTGCGCGCCAACCATTCCGCGACGCATCTGATCCATGAGGCGCTGCGCGAGGTGCTGGGCAGCCATGTCGCGCAGAAGGGTTCGCTGGTCGCGCCCGAGCGCCTGCGCTTCGATATCTCGCACAACAAGCCCATTTCGCCCGAGCATCTCGAAGCGGTCGAGCGCATGGCGAACGAGATCGTCGTCCAGAACAGCCCGGTGTCGACGCGCCTGATGTCGGTCGACGACGCCATTGCCGAGGGCGCGATGGCGCTGTTCGGCGAGAAGTACGGCGATGAAGTGCGCGTCGTGTCGATGGGCACCGGCCTGCATGGCGCCAAGGCCAACCGGCCCTATTCGGTCGAGCTTTGCGGCGGCACGCATGTCAGGGCGACCGGCGACATCGGTCTGGTGCGCGTCGTGTCGGACAGCGCGGTCGCCGCCGGCGTGCGCCGCATCGAGGCTTTGACCGGCGAGGCGGCGCGCAAGCATCTCGACGAGCAGGACCGGCGTTTGAAATCGGTCGCCGCGACGCTGAAGATCTCGCCGGCCGACGTGCCGGCGCGGGTCGAGGCGCTGCTCGATGAGCGCAAGAAGCTCGAAAGGGAACTGACCGAAGCGCGCAAGAAATTGGCGCTGGGCGGCGGTGCCGCGGCGGGTGCGCCGTCGGAGAACGAGACCGTGGCGGGCGTCGGCTTCCTCGGCAAGGCGGTCTCGGGTGTCTCGCCCAAGGATCTGAAGCCGCTGGCCGATGCCGGCAAGAGTTCGCTCGGTTCCGGCATCGTCGTCTTCGTCGGCACGGCTGAGGACAACAAGGCGAGCGTCGTGGTCGCCGTCACCGATGATCTGTTAAGCCGCTTCAGCGCCGTCGATCTGGTGCGCGTGGCCTCCGCCGCATTGGGCGGTCAGGGCGGCGGTGGCCGGCCCGACATGGCCCAGGCCGGCGGCCCGGATGCCTCCAAGGCAGCCGATGCGATCGCCGCGGTCAAGGCTGCGCTGGAGGCAGCCTGAAAGCCACGACATGAAGGTCCTTGTTCTCGGCGGCTATGGTTTGATCGGAGACGCCGGCCGTTTGCTCTGCGACGGTTGATCCATGGGTTTTCCTTTCGGACGATGATTGGCTATTGTCGGCGCCGGGAGAGCCGGTTAGGGACGACCGACAGGGGGCAAGGTGGCGCAGACAAAGAACAACGAAATCGAGATGCTGCGCGCATTTTCGATCATGTTGGTTGTTCTAAGCCACATCCCGTTTTATCTGCCCTGGGAGTCGGCCGTGTGGGGGCCGCTGTTTCAGAGGGCCAACTTCTGGTTCGGCGTCGACATATTCTTCGTGATTTCCGGCTACGTGGTCACGACGTCGCTTTTGCGCGAAATTACCCCCGGTGCCCGCCCCGCGCGGATATTGGCGTCCTTCGCGATCAGGAGGGCATACCGCCTCCTGCCTCTATCCTGGACCGTTCTGGCCACCGTTCTTGTGCTGTCGCTCATTTGGTACAAGACCGAGGTCTTCGGCTCATTTTACGGCAACCTGAGCGATGCGGTGGCCGTTCTCTTCTACTCGGCCAACTGGCACTTCTATGAGTGCGCAACAAAAGCGGTCGAACCTTGCGGCATCCACCAGGGTTTGTACTGGTCGCTCTCCCTGGAAGAGCAGTTCTATATCGTTCTCCCGCTCGTCATCGTTTTCGCGAGAAAATACCTGATGGCCATTTGCATCGGCGGGATGTTGCTGCAGCTTCCGCTTGATCGGGACATACATTCGGCACTTTGGATCACCAGGACCGATGCGCTGCTGGTCGGCGTTTTGATTGCACTGTGCCGAAACAACAATCCGGGCAGCCTGCTGTTCAAGCCCGATTTTCTCCGAAATGACGCAGTTCGCATCCCGTTGTTGGTGTTCATCCTGACAGGTATGGCACTGCTCGCTGCCGGCTCTGTTGTCTCGTTTTCCGTATCGTTGATTGCGCTGGGCGGCGGCGCGCTGGTATGGGCTGCATCGTTCAACGAAGGACTGTTGTTGCGAAAGCAGCATTCTGTTCTGGTCTGGATAGGGAGCCGGTCTTACGCGATCTATCTCCTCCACAACATTGCCTTTATAAGCTCGAAAGTGCTGCTTGCCGGCATCGTCGGCGACCGAGATAAAATCGGGGCGCACGCCTATTCGATTTCCTTGGTGGTTGTCGGCCTTGGTCTTACGGCAGTCCTGGCGGAACTATCGGCCCGCTATCTCGAAAAGCCGCTCCAGAAGCATGGGCGCCGCATTGCCGAGCGCCTGCGCAATCCCATTGCGATACCAACAGAAGAAACGCCGTTGCCTGTCTTGCGCGTCGCTGGCTGATGGTCCCGCGACCGGCAATCAGACATTATGCGGGGCCGACCTGACAGCCGGCTCCCCCGCAGGACATCCAGAGGACGATGTGCCCACGCTGACCATGTATCAGGTCGACGCCTTTGCCGACCGCGCCTTTCAGGGCAATCCTGCCGCCGTCCTCATCTTGCAGGACTGGCTGGCCGACGACGTGATGCTGGCCATCGCAAACGAGAACAATCTTGCCGAAACCGCCTTTGCGCGGCCGAATGGGAAGGGCTGGGATTTGCGCTGGTTCACGCCAGTTCACGAAGTCGACTTCTGTGGCCACGCCACCCTGGCGACCGCCCATGTGCTGGCCTCGCAACACAATGTGGCTGATGACATGGCCTTTGCCACGCGCGTGGGTGAGTTGCGGGTCTCCCAGCGGCAAGGCGCCTACCAGCTCGATCTGCCGTGTTTTCCGCCGCAGCCCGTCGATGGCGAAACCATGCTGGCGCTGCAGCAGATTTTATCCCCACATCCGGTTGCGGGCTTTCGCAATTTTGAAAACCTGTTCGTCGAGCTCGCCGACGAGCTGTCCGTCCGGTCCTTCGTTCCCGATCTGCTCAGGATCGGAGCCTTCCACCCGCTCGGCCTGGTCATTACCGCGCGCGGACGAACGCATGATTTCGTCTCCCGTTATTTCGTTCCCGGAGCGGGCATTCCCGAGGATCCGGTGACCGGCTCCATTCATGCGACGCTGGTGCCCTACTGGTCTGAAAAGCTCGGGAAGGCCCATCTGTCGGCATTCCAGTGTTCGCAGCGCGGCGGGCATCTGCTGTGTGATCTGGCTGGAGACCGTGTGCTGATCCTGGGATGCGCCAAGACCTTCATGAAGGCGGAAATCTATCTTCCGGAATGAACGGCGGGGCGGAATGAATGGCGGGCGCAGGCCATCAGGTCGCCGGACCGCTCGCCGCAAAGCCTGGACGGGCTGCGATCCGGTCCCACCAGGCCTGGATTTCGGGAAACTCGGCGAGCAGCTTTTGCCCCTCGGCGGCTTTGATGAAATAGCCGATGATCGGCGCCGCGTGCAGATCGGCCAGCGTCAGCTGGTCGCCCAAAAGCCACGGCCCCGGCGCTTTCAGCGAGGCGAGCGTCCGAAGCGCTTTGCTCGCCTTTGAAAGCCCGTTGGCGATCAGGATCTCGTCGGGCGCGTCCTTCTCCAGCCGCTCGACGGCGACATCCCAGACCATCGACCTGTAGGCATAGGCGTCGAGCATGCCGATGATCTGGTTCATCCGTGCACGGCCGCGCGGATCCCTCGGCTGCAGCGCCGGCCCGTCGAAGGCTTCGTCGACATAGCGCGCAATCGCGCTCGCCTCGAAAAGGCGAAACCCGTCATGCTCGAAGGCCGGGATGCGGCCGAACGGATGATGTTCGAGATACCAGGCGGGAATGCCCTCGGCGGCAAAGACATCGACCGGCGCAAGCGTGTAGCCGATGCCTTTCTCCTCGAGCACGAGCCGGACGATGCGCACATAGACGCTGTAGTCCGCGCCGTAGACGACGGGCTTGCCCATGGTGCCCCCTCCCGCTCCGGGTCGGCTACGCCATCGCCTTCTGCAGGTTCTCGTCGATCTTGTCGAGGAAGCCGGTGGTCGAGAGCCAGGGTTGGTCTGGGCCGATCAGCAACGACAGGTCCTTGGTCATGAAGCCGCTTTCGACGGTCTGGATGCAGACCTTTTCCAGCGTCTCGGCAAAGCGCTTCAGCTCGGCATTGTCGTCGAGCTTGGCGCGGTGAGCGAGGCCGCGCGTCCAGGCAAAGATCGAGGCGATCGAATTGGTCGAGGTCTCCTCGCCCTTCTGGTGCTGGCGGTAGTGGCGGGTGACGGTGCCGTGCGCGGCTTCGGCTTCCACCGTCTTGCCGTCCGGCGTCATCAGCACCGAGGTCATCAGGCCAAGCGAACCAAAACCTTGCGCAACGGTGTCGGACTGGACGTCGCCGTCATAGTTCTTGCAGGCCCAGACATAACCGCCGGACCATTTCAGGCTGGACGCCACCATGTCGTCGATCAGCCGGTGCTCGTACCACAGCTTCTTCGACTTGAACTCGGCCTCGAACTCCGCCTCGTAGACTTCCTGGAAAATGTCCTTGAAGCGGCCGTCATAGGCCTTAAGGATGGTGTTCTTGGTCGAGAGATAGACCGGATAATTGCGCAGCAAGCCGTAGTTCAGCGAGGCGCGGGCGAACTCGCGGATCGACTCGTCGAGATTGTACATCGCCATGGCGACACCGGAGCCGGGCGCATCGTAGACATCGTGCTCGATGACGTTGCCGTCCTCGCCGACGAACTTGATCGTCAGCTTGCCCTTGCCGGGAAAGCGGAAATCGGTGGCGCGGTACTGATCGCCGAAGGCATGACGGCCGACGATGATCGGCTTGGTCCAGCCGGGCACCAGCCGCGGCACGTTCTTCATGATGATCGGCTCGCGGAAGATTGTGCCGCCGAGGATGTTGCGGATGGTGCCGTTCGGCGACTTCCACATCTTCTTCAGCTTGAATTCCTCGACGCGCTGCTCGTCTGGCGTGATCGTCGCGCATTTCACCCCGACGCCATATTTCTTGATGGCGTTGGCCGAATCGATGGTCACCTGGTCGTTGGTGGCGTCGCGGTGCTCGATGCCGAGATCGTAATATTCAAGCTTGAGGTCGAGATAAGGGTGGATCAGCTTGTCCTTGATGAACTGCCAGATGATGCGGGTCATCTCGTCGCCGTCGAGCTCGACGACCGGGTTCGCCACCTTGATCTTCGCCATGGAAAGAATGCCTCGTTCAACAGTTGGGTGATGGTGGGGCCGGCCCCGCCAGGATAGGGACTTCGCCTATAGCAAAGCGATCCGAGCCGTGCAAACCGGGGCAATGCAGACCCAAGCCTTTGCTGTCGCAATCGAGAACAAAAAAAGCGATGCCGCACTGCCCCCTGAGAGGCAGCAGGCATCGTCTTGTTTCATACTGCCGCGGAGGCGGCGTTCGCTTATTGCAGCGGCGTATCACCAGGGCCCGGGAAGGCTGTGAGCGGTGTACCGTCAGCTACGTTGCCGGAGATCATGTTGTTCTTGAACGACTGGACGGCGCCGCTACCGGTATTGCTGACCCCGGTGAGATTGCCGAACACCGTCGAGGCGCCGAGAAAGGCGATGGCGCTTCCGTTGCCACTGGCAGCGGCACCGTTCGCGTTAACGCCGTTGCTGGCATTGGCGCTGATAGTGGTGTTGACAATCGTCGCACGCACCGGCGATGCCGCGGCGACGGATTTGATCGCCACCCCATTGCCGGTGTTGCCGCTGATCAGGCTGTTGGTCAGTGTCAGGTTCATGGCAACGGTGTTGCCGGTACCGTCGACAAGAATGCCACTGGCGCTGTTGGTGATTTCCACTTTCGAAAGGATGGCGTTAATTCCAACGGCAAAGGACGTTTTGACAAGAACGCCTTCAGCGCCTGTCTCGGCGATCCGCGTGTTGCTTATGTAGAGTTCGCTGTTCCCATTGGGGAGAAATTCGACGCCGTTGCCGGTAAACCGCTCTATGTTGCAGTCCTCGACATGCAATTGACCTTGACCCACCATACGGATGGCGTCGAGGCCGGTGCCCACACCGAATATGTCGAGGCCGCGAAGATGCACTGCGGCGCCGGCAGGCGTGCTGACGATGATGGCGTTCGTGCCGGCCACAAGCACACCAGCTTCAACGTTTCTGCAGTCGATGGTGATGGATTTTGTGATGGTGACCCCGCCAAACCCGCCCGGGTCGATACAGTTGATCTCGCCGCTCGTCGCCGTCTTCGAGATGGCACCGGCAAACGTCTTGCAAGGTGCCGTTCGGCTGCATGGATTGGCGTCGTCACCAACGCCGGAAACCCACGTCCGAGTCGCTTGTGCGGAAGCCGGCGCAATCAGGAAGATTGACGCCAGAAGCAACACAGCGAGTGAAAGGAAAAACCGTACGATCTTCATTCGCCCCTCCTAGATTTGGCCAACGCCCTCGTCAGCCATGGAAACCCGTGTCGAAATGCTTGGGGCATAGATAAACGACAGGAGTGTGCAAGACACACTCCATCTTCCAGATACGATTCGTCGATGCACACTGGACCCAAGCGGGGTGGATACTACCTCGTCCTAATTTGGATTTCCAGCGATGCGGCGCGTTATTGTCGATAAATATGCGTTCCGATCGCAGATGATCTCCGCGACTGGAAAATATCGTTAACGTAAACAGCGAGCACGGACCGGTCTCATTAGTCGGCGGTTCGGGGCGCCATGGCCGAGCGTGCTACCGGCGGCAGCGCAAGACGCAAGGCTGCTGTGGCGATCGGGAACAAAAAAGCGATGCCGCACTGCCCCGGAGGGGCGGCCGGCATCGCCTTTGTTTCATGCTGCCGCGGGGGCGGCAGGCGCTTATTGCAATGGCGTACCGCCGGGGCCTGGGAAGGCCGCGAGCGGCGTACCGTCGGATACGTTGCCGGAGATCATGTTGTTCTTGAACGACTGGACGGCGCCGCTGCCGGTGTTGCTGGCCCCGGTGACATTGCCGAATATCGTCGATTCGCCGAGAAAGGCGATGGCGCTTCCATTGCCGCTGGCAGCGGCACCGTTCGCGTTGACGCCGCTGCCGGCATTGGCGCTGATCGTGTTGCCGATAATCGTCGCGCGCACCGGCGATGCCGCGGCGACGGATTTGATCGCCACCCCATTGCCGGTGTTGCCGCTGACCACGCTGTCGGTCAGTGTCAGGTTCATGGCAACGGTGTTGCCGGTGCCGTCGACAAGAATGCCACTGGCGCTGTTAGTGATTTCCACTTTCGAAAGGATGGCGTTAATTCCAACGGCAAAGGACGTTTTGATGAGAACGCCTTCAGCGCCTGTCTCGGCGATCCGCGTGTTGCTTATGTAGAGTTCGCTGTTGCCGTTGGGGGCGAATTCGACGCCGTTGCCGGTCACCCTCTCTATGTTGGAATCCTCGATATGCAGCTGACCTTGGCCAAGCATCCGCACGCCGTCGAGCCCCGTGCCCCCACCGTCTATATCGATGCCGCGAAGATGCACCGCGGAGCCGGCGGGCGTGTTGACGACGATGCCGTTCACCAGGGTCGAGAGCACGCCACCTTCAGTCGTCTTGCAGTCGATGGTGATGGATTTGGTGATGGTGACCGTGCCAAAGCCGCCCGGGTCGAGACAGTTGATCTCGCCAGCCGTCGCCGTCTTCGAGATGGCGCCGGCAAACGTCTTGCAAGGTGCCGTTCGGCTGCACGGATCGGCGTCGTTGCCGACGCCGGAAACCCACGTCCGTGTCGCTTGCGCGGAAGCTGGCGCAATCAGGAAGACCGACGCCAGAAGCAACACAGCGAGTGAAAGGAAAAACCGTACGATTTTCATTTACCCCTCCTAGAGTTTGGCCAACGCCTGTGTTGGCTATTGAAACCTGTGCCGAAATGCTTGGGGCATAGACAAATGACAGGAGCGTGCAAGACACGCTCCATCTTCCAAATACATTTTGTCGATACACATTGAATCCCAAGCGGTTTGGATATTGCTCGTTTCTGATTTCATGTTCCAGTGATACGATGTATCATCGTAAATAAATGTACATTTGGATCGTAGGTTATTTCTGTAACTGGAAGATGTCGCCGATAGCAACTGCGAGCAACGGGCCGCCGGCGCATTTGTCGGTGACTTGGCCGCTCTGGCCGAGCCATCAGGCAGTATAGGATTGGATACCTTTTCGTTGCCAGAACGGCTGCGATGCCCACATCTCAACAATCTTTCGAGAAGATGGGCACGCGGCTGGTCTGCTTGTACAGGCATGACCGAACCCGCCGGTGAAGCGAATCTGGGTTTTTCGCGCAAACCCAGGGGCGGCGAGACAAGGGTATTTGTCGCCAGGTCACCGACAACTCTTCAAAAAGCCGTATCGATATGGCAGGACGCGAAGACTTCGTAGCGCAATCACCTGGAACACATGGCAGAAACGGACTTTCAGCGCGGCCTCACGACGGCTGGCCCGGCGATCATCCTCGTCGAGCCGCAGCTCGGCGAGAACATCGGCATGGTCGCTCGAGCCATGGCCAATTTCGGCCTGTCGGAGTTGCGCCTGGTCAATCCGCGCGACGGTTGGCCGAGCGAGAAGGCGCGCGCGGCCGCCAGCCGCGCCGATCATGTCATCGACGCCGTGAAGGTGTTCGACGATCTGGCCTCGGCGCTCGCCGACCTGAACTTTGTTTTCGCCACCACGGCCAGGCAGCGCGACGGCTTCAAATCCGTACGCGGCCCGGTGGAAGCGGGCAGGGTGCTCCGGGCCCGTCACGCAATGGGGCAGCGCACCGGCATCCTGTTCGGACGGGAGCGCTTCGGCCTTTACAATGACGAGGTCGGTCTTGCCGACGAGATCGTCACGTTCCCGGTCGATCCCGATTTCTCCTCGCTCAACATCGCCCAGGCGGCCCTGCTGATGTCCTACGAATGGATGAAGTCCGGCCTGGAAGACGAGACCAAAACCAATTTTTCCGGCCCAGACATGAAGCCGGCAAGCAAGGAAGAGCTGCACGGCCTGTTCGCCTATCTCGAAGGCGCATTGGAAGCGCGCGGCTATTTCCGCCCCGCACCGAAGAAGCCGAAGATGGTCGACAATCTGCGCGCCGTGCTGACGCGTGCCGGTTTCGCCGAACCGGAGCTGAAGGTGCTGCGTGGCATCATCTCGTCGCTGGACAGGTTTTCACCGGCGATGCCGCGCGGCGAGGGCTCTCCGGGCGACGATCCAAGACGATTGCCGGCGGCCGTTGCGCGCGCCCGCAAGGCGGAAGGCGATCGCCCGGCCGCCGACAAGGCCCCCGGCAAGGACGACGACATGCCGCCGCTCGGCGGAAAGGGAACCGACAATGACTGAGCGGCCGATCCTGATGTTCGATTCCGGCATCGGCGGGCTCACCGTGCTGCGCGAGGCGCGCGTTCTGATGCCTGACCGCCGCTTTGTCTATGTCGCCGATGATGCCGCCTTTCCCTATGGCGCCTGGGAGGAACCGGCCCTCAACGCCCATATCCTTGGCCTGTTCGGCGCGCTGCTGGAAAAATTCCAGCCCGAGATTTCGGTCATCCCGTGCAACACCGCCTCGACGCTGGTGATCGATGCGTTGCGCGAGAAATTCCCCGGCCATCCCTTTGTCGGCACGGTGCCGGCGATCAAGCCGGCGGCGGAGCGCACGCGCTCAGGGCTCGTCTCGGTGCTGGCGACGCCGGGCACGGTCAAGCGTCAATACACGCGCGACCTGATCAGCAAATGGGCGCAGAAATGCCACGTGCGGCTCGTCGGTTCCGACCGGCTGGCGCCGCTGGCCGAAATCTACATGCGCGAGGGGTTCGTCGACGAGGAGATCGTCCGCCAGGAGATCGCGCCATGCTTCGTCGAGAAGGACGGCGCCCGCACCGACATTGTCGTGCTCGGCTGCACGCATTATCCGTTCCTGGCCAATCGCATGCGCAAGACCGCGCCCTGGCCGGTCGACTGGATCGATCCGGCCGAAGCGATCGCCCGCCGCGCCATGTCGCTGCTGGCACCGGTCGACGGGCCATTGCCGATGGGTGAACCTGACATCGCGGTCTTCACCTCCGGCAAGGTGGATTTCGCCACCAGCCGGCTGATGCAGGGGTTCGGGCTGGTCGTGAACTAGAGCACGTCCCGCGATCAATGAATCGATTGTGATGTGACGTCGGGCTTCGCGGGTGATTCAACATCCACTTTGATGAGGTGGATGATGGGAAGAGCACTGAGCGACGATCTTCGATCGCGGGTCTTGAAGGCTTCGGACGCGGGCATGTCTGCCCGGCAGGCGGCGGCGCGGTTCGGCGTCGGCATATCGAGTGCAATCCGGTGGATCGCACGGGCGAAGATCGGCGAGCGGACGCCGCGGCCGCAAGGCCGTCGACGCGCGTCCAGCCTCGATGCGCATAAAGCCTTCATCGTGGGGTTGATCGATGAGCGCAAGGACATCACGCTGAACGAGATGGTAGAGCGGCTGGCGGTCGAGCGATCGGCTCGGATCAGTCGCAGCGCCTTAAGCGCCTGGCTTGGCCGGCACGGCTGGACGTTCAAAAAAAGTCCGCACATGCACTGGAGCAGGATCGTCCCGACATCCTGAAGCGCCGTCGTGCGTGGTTCGACGGCCAACTCGATCTCGATCCGGCAAAGCTGGTGTTCATCGATGAAACTGGACTATCGACCAAGATGGCCCGGCTGCGGGGCCGTGCGCCATGCGGTGAGCGTTGCCGGGCGGGCGTGCCGCACGGCCATTGGAAAACCACCACCTTCACCGGCGCACTGCGGCTGACGGGCATGACCGCCCCGTTCGTCTATGACGGCGCCATGAACGGCAACGTATTCCTGGCCTATGTCGAGCAGGTGCTGGTCCCGACCCTGTCGGAGGGCGACATCGTCGTGATGGACAACCTTCCCGCCCACAAGGCCGCCGGCGTTCGCGATGCAATCGAGACGACCGGCGCGAGGCTCATGTTCCTGCCGCCCTACAGCCCCGACTTCAATCCGATCGAAAACGCCTTCTCAAAACTCAAGGCTCTTATGCGGGCCAAAGCCGAGAGGACAATCACAGCCCTGTGGACCGCCGTCGGATCGCTCGTCGACCTCTTCACCCCAGCCGAATGCCAGAACTACTTCAAGGCCGCAGGTTATGACCCAGATTAAACCGGACGTGCTCTAGACGGCGGCGAAACCGTCTGCCACTTAAACGGGTTCGAAGACGATGCTGCGTTGATCTGGATCGGCCAAGACCAGCCTTAGCGTCAGATCGTCGCCCTGTCTAAGCCCAGAGGCCTTTACGTTGGCAACGACAGGCATGTCGGCAAGCTGAACGCGCACGCCATGGTCGACGACGTCGGTGACAGCAGCTTTGAACGTCTCGCCCTCGCGTCCCTTCAGCATTACCGCCTCGGCAAGGTCGATAGCCGCGTGGTTGATCTGCGAAGCGTGGCTATCCGCACGTCCCATCACCTGCGGCAATCTGGCGAACGCGTCGGTGACAGCCTGGGACACCGGCTGGCCATTGGCGATAGCCAGCGCGCAGCGCACGACGTAGCGATCGGCCAGTCGCCTGAGTGGCGCCGTTGCATGGGCATAGGTCGCCGCCATCGCCTCATGCCAAGGGACAACACCTTCCTTATAGGGTTGGTAGGATGCGCCGGCGCTTGCATGGCGGATTTCCAGCATCAGCGCCGCCTGTTGCGGATCGGTCGGGTCAAGGGTTCGCTGATAGTCGCGCAAGCTGGTGGAGGCCGGCCAAGACAGCCCGAGAGCCTGTGCCGCGCTGCGCAGTCTTTGCACGCTGAAAGCATCTGGCTCCGACATCACCCGAAACAACCCGGTATGGTGCGCAAACATGGCGTCGGCAATCGCCATGTTTGCAGCCAGCGAAAGCGCGGCGTTGTCTTGCTCGGATTGCAGCAGCGGTCTGAACGAAAGCCGGAATGTACCATCGGCTAGCCTTTCAACCTCCTGCTCGGGTGGGTCGACGCGCGAAGCACCACGACGCTTTTCGTTCATTGCCATGCGTCGCGCCATCTCGGCGAACCCGGCCGGAACGTCGGAGGCCTTCACACTGTCATAGGCGAGCTTCGCGCGGCTTTGAATGATTGCCCGCTCCGCGCCGTCCAACTTCGTCGCACCGTCCTGCGCGACCCGAACCGTGAAGACAACCGCTGGCCGCGATCCATCCGGCAACAGGCTCGCTGCACCCTCGGCAATTACCGGCGGGTAGAGCCCGGCCTTGCCGTCCGGCAAGTAAAGCGTCTCGCCCCGCGTCCAGGCTTCGAGATCGATCGCGTCGCCGTCCTCGACGAACCAGGCTGCGTCGGCAATGGCGTAGTGCAGCAGAAGATCGCCGCCGCTCGCCTCGATTGAGAACGCCTGATCCAGATCGGTGGAGCTCGCCGGATCGAGCGTGACGAAGCGCATCGCTGTTCGATCGACATGCTGGTTGGGCACACGTTTGGCCGCCGCCTCCGCGGTGGCCATTACGCCTACCGGAAATCCATCTGGCACGTGGAATTCGGTGCGGATTTTCGCCAGGCCAGTGGAGAGAGCTTGTGAGGGATCGGTCAGAGATTTCATTCAGCCGTCCTACACTGGGGTTCCAGACACGGGAAGGCTGCCAACGAAAATCGCCGAGTCTGGTCGTGTGGCGGGCTGGCACCAAGCGGACCGGGAACCGAGCCACTGGCGCTGGAACCGTCGACGAAGCGGGGCGTTTCTCCTGACAGCAATGGAGAAACAGCCATGCCAGCCACCTCAAAAGCCCAGCAGAAAGCAGCCGGGGCCGCTCTGTCAGCCAAGCGCGGCGAGACGAAAAAGAGTGAGCTCAAAGGCGCTTCGAAGGGAATGTATGAATCGATGAGCGAAAAGCAGCTCGAGGAATTCGCCAAGACGAAGCGCAAGGGACTGCCGGAAAAGAAATCGGACAGCTGATCCTGGTCGCGTCGTCTTGGGAGAGGCGCCAAAATGAAAGCCCGCGGATGAAACCGCGGACTTCGATCATGGCGATGGATGGGGTATTTTCCCCGATCAACCGGTTTCAACTGGTGTCACCAGCGGTGGCAGCGCCGTGGTGCCGTTGGCGTAACGACCTCCCGCCACATCCGGCATCGCATCTACGCCGGGAACGGTATAGGGTTGCGTTTCGCCGCGCTATTCAAATGCTTGACACCGGTTAAATCTCGGTTTAACCAGCCGCCACCACCGGGCAGCGATGTCCGGTGTTTGTTTTGTATGCGCAAGATCGGAGTGCCTAGCCGTTTCCGATCTTGTTTGAAATGACGTGTCCCGTGGGTTTTCCGCCGCGTTGCGTGGGAAAACCCTGTCAGGTCTCGAAAACGGAGGCCAGAGGAGGGCGCGTTTCCTTCACCCGGACCATGAGGTTCCGGGTGTGTTGTTTTTGAAAAGGGAATGCGATGAGCAAGCGCGAATCCGCGAAGTACAAGATCGACCGCCGTCTTGGCGAAAATATCTGGGGCCGCCCGAAGTCCCCGGTCAACAAGCGTGAATACGGCCCTGGCCAGCATGGTCAGCGCCGCAAGGGCAAGCTTTCCGATTTCGGCCTGCAGCTGCGCGCCAAGCAGAAGCTGAAGGGTCACTATGGCGACGTTTCGGAAAAGCAGTTCCGCAAGGTCTATGAAGAGGCCGATCGCCGCAAGGGCGATACCTCCGAGAACCTGATCGGCCTGCTCGAGTCGCGTCTCGACGCGGTCGTCTACCGCGCCAAGTTCGTGCCGACGATTTTCGCCGCCCGTCAGTTCGTCAACCACGGCCACGTCAACGTCAACGGCAAGCGCGTCAACATCGGCTCGTACCGCTGCAAGCCGGGCGACGTCGTCGAAGTCCGCGAAAAGTCGAAGCAGCTGGTCATCGTTCTGGAATCGGTCGGTCTGGCCGAACGCGACGTGCCGGACTACATCGAAGCCGATCACAACAAGATGGTCGCGACCTTCTCGCGCATTCCCGGCCTGGCTGACGTTCCGTTCGCCGTGCAGATGGAACCGAACCTGGTCGTCGAATTCTATTCGCGCTAAGCGACGAATTCTGTTCGCGCTGAGCGAACGCATTGCGATAGCATCCAAAGGCCGCCCGTCGAGGCGGCCTTTTCTTTGTCGGCCATGTCCGCTAATCCGGGCGCTCCAGTCGGAGCAATTCCCGGAAAAGTGGGAACCGGTTTTCCGTCCGGAATTGCTGCGAACAAAGTGACAGAGCGGTCGGCGTTTCCTTGAAACGATGACCGGTCCACCGAAAGCGACATGCCATGAACATGCTGCCAGACGTCGAAACGCTTGAACCGATTGCCGACAGCGAAGGCGGCTTCCATCCGCTGTTTGCCGATGTGCCGTCCTCGGTTGAGTTCAACAAGCTGCGCAAGCGGCTGCTGCGGCTGACCCGCCAGGCGATCGAGGATTTCTCGATGGTCAAGCCCGGCCAGCGCTGGTTGGTTGCGCTGTCGGGCGGCAAGGATTCCTACGGGCTGCTCGCCATGCTGCTCGACCTCAAATGGCGCGGGCTGTTGCCTGTCGATTTGCTGGCCTGCAACCTCGACCAGGGCCAGCCGAATTTCCCCAAACACATCCTGCCCGATTATCTCGACAGCCACGCCATACCGCACCGGATCGAGTATCAGGACACCTATTCCGTCGTCACCGACAAGCTGCCTCAGGGCAGCACCTATTGCTCGCTCTGCTCGCGGCTCAGGCGCGGCCATCTCTATCGCATCGCGCGGGAAGAGGGATGCTCGGCGCTGGTACTCGGGCACCATCGCGAGGACATTCTCGAAACCTTCTTCATGAACCTGTTCCATGGCGGCCGTCTCGCCGCCATGCCGCCGAAACTGCTCAACGACGAGGGCGACGTCATGGTGCTGCGGCCGCTGAGCTACTGCGCCGAAGCCGACCTTGAGAAATTTGCCGCGGCGATGCGGTTCCCGATCATTCCCTGCGATCTCTGCGGCAGCCAGGAAGGCCTGCAGCGCAACGCCATGAAGGCGATGCTCGAGGATATCGAAAAGCGCATGCCCGGCCGCAAGGATACCATGATCCGCGCGCTGTCCAACACCAGGCCGTCGCATCTGCTCGACAGAACACTGTTCGACTTCGCGGCCCTCAACGACACCCTCCGGCAAGATATTTCCAATGACATTTGACGACACCGCGATCGACTGGCTGGCCGGCATTCTGGCCGAGGCGGCAGAGGTCGAGATCATGCCGCGCTTTCGCCGGCTGGGCGACGGCGATATCCGGCAGAAGACCTCGGCCGCCGACCTGGTGACCGAGGCCGACGTCAATGCCGAACGGCGGATCACCGTCAGGCTGCGCGAGCGTTATCCCTCGGCGATGGTCGTCGGCGAGGAAGCCTGCTCCGACAATCCGGCGCTGCTCGATGGTCTGGGCGATGCCGATCTGGCTTTCGTCATCGACCCGGTGGACGGCACCTTCAATTTCGCTTCCGGCGTGCCGCTGTTCGGCGTCATGCTGGCTGTCGTGGTCAAGGGCGAAACCGTTGCCGGCATCATCCACGATCCGGTCGGCAAGGACTGGCTGATCGGCGCCAAGGGCGCCGGCAGCCACATCAGGCATGTGCATCGCAGCCTGGAGACGGTGCAGGTCGCGGCACCCGCGCCGATCGCGGAAATGACCGGCTCTGTCTCCTGGCAATACATGCGCGAGCCGGAACGGTCGCGGCTGGCGCGCAACCAGACCAAGATCCTGTCGCAATTCGCCTATCGCTGCGCGGCCCACGAATACCGCCTGCTGGCCAGCGGCCACGCCCATTTCGTCGTCTACAACAAGCTGATGCCGTGGGATCATCTGGCCGGCGTGCTGATCCATGCCGAGGCCGGCGGCCACGCCGCACGTTTCGACGGCAGCGCCTATTTGCCGTCGCATCTCGACGGTGGCCTGCTCGTCGCGCCCGACCGGGAAAGCTGGCAGGAGTTGCGCCGCGAACTCTGGGCAGAATAGATTCGTACGGCCAGCGTCTGAACCGGCCGGCTGAAAGATCGATGCAATCTCGCGCAAATCCGGAGGCTTTTGCATGAACCCGCGGACCGCGTTTGTCGCAGCGGCTCTTGCCATCGCCTTGTTTGCCGGCTCCAGCGAAGCCAGATCGCAAGAGCGACCCTGTCGCAGTCCCGATCCCATCGACACCATGAAGGAGATGTCGGACGCCATCTATGCTTGTTGGAAGCCGCCGCCCGGAACCGCCGGCATGTCCCTGACGCTGCGGTTCTCGCTTCGCCGCAACGGCACACTGATTGGCAAGCCTCGCGCCACCTATTCCGATCTGGGGGCCGATACCCAGCTCAGCCGAGCCTTCGTGGCGTCCATCCTCAAAGCTCTCGACGACGCTCTGCCATTGCCCTTTTCAGACAGCATGGGCGGAGCAATCGCGGGGCGAATGCTTGTCCCGCGTTTCACGGCTGCCCTTGAAGGCGCGTCCTAGAGCAGTTCACCGGTTCATGGAACCGGCAACCTGCTCCAACTCATTGTTTTGACGCAATTCCGGACGGAAAACCGTTTCACACTTTTCCTGGAATTGCTCTAATGCAAGTCGGTGACGTGCCCTGATACGGGTGGGTTTTGTGGCTGGAACATCTTGCCGCGCTCGGCGATGAAAATCATCAGCAGCGCTGCGACCGAGACGCTGCAGAAGCCGGCGGCCAATGGCGTTACCGTGCCGTTGAAGGCCTGACCGATCAGCGTGCCGAGAATGCCGCCGAGAAAGGTCTGCATGAAGCCCAGGATGGACGACGCCGTGCCGGCGAGCTGGCCGAGCGGCTCCATGGCCAACGCGTTGAAATTGGCGCCGAGCGCACCGAACGGAAGCATGGCGCCGGCAAAGAAGGCGATGAACAGCCACAGCGGCATCTTCATTTCCAGCGAAACGACCAGCCAGGCCAGGCTGATGACCAGAAACAACAGCAGCGCGCTTTGCGACAGGCGGCGCATGCCGATACGGCCGACAAGGCGCGAGTTCAGATAGTTGGAGAAGGCAAGCACCCCCGCCACCCCGGCGAAGATGACCGGGAACATCTCGCCGACATTGAATATGTCGACATAAATCTGCTGCGCCGAAGCGATGAAGCCGAACATGGCGCCGAAGATGAAGGTGCTGGCGAAGGCATAGCAGATCGCGACGCGGTTGGTGAGCACGATGCGGAAACCGCCGACGATGGAGTTTACGGTCAGCGGCCGGCGATATTCAGGATGCAGCGTTTCGGGCAGGCGCAGCAGAGACCATGCCGACACGATCAGGGCGCCGACAGCCATGGTGACGAAGATCCAATGCCAGGTTGCAAACAGCATGATGACCTGGCCGATGCCGGGAGCAATGACCGGTATCGCCATGAACACCATGAAGATCAGCGACATCACCTCGGCCATGCGCCGGCCGTCGAACGTGTCGCGCACGATCGAGACCGCGATGACGCGGGTCGCGGCCGCACCAATGCCTTGCACGGCCCGGCACAGCAGAAGTGTCGCAAAACTTGGCGCAACAGCGGCCGCGGCGGCCGCCGCCACATAGATGATCAGCCCGGCAACCAGCGGCGCGCGACGTCCGAAACGATCCGAGATCGGACCGAACAAGAGCTGGCCGCCGCCGAAGCCCAGAATATAGGCTGTTATGACATATTGCCGATGGTTTTCGTTCTCGACGCCGAGCGAAGCGCCGATCTGTTGCAGGGCCGGCAGCATGATGTCGATGGCCAGCGAGTTCAGCGCCATCAGCGCGGCGCACAGCGCGATGAACTCCCAGCGCGGAATGGGCAGTTTGCTTGCCGATTGCGGCGCTGCTGTTGGCTGGTCCACGGCAAGTCCGATCTCTCAAACGAAAACGCGCCGGCGGGCCGGCGCATTGGCTCGTCTTGGTCCCGGTATCAGGACATAAAATTGCCGAGGTGGGGCTGCCCCCGGTGCTCAGTGCATGTCGACCAGACATGCACGAAACAGAAATCAGGCGGCGCCTTTGACGCTGACGCCCTTCTCGACGAGGAACGTCTGCAGTTCGCCTGCCTGGAACATCTCGCGCACGATATCGCAGCCGCCGACGAATTCACCCTTGACGTAGAGCTGCGGGATCGTCGGCCAGTTGGAATATTCCTTGATGCCCTGGCGCAGTTCGGCTGAGGTCAGCACGTCCACGCCTTTGTAGTCGGCGCCGATATAGTCAAGGATCTGGACGACCTGGCCGGAAAATCCGCACTGCGGAAAACCGGGCGTGCCCTTCATGAAAAGGACGACGTCGTTGCCCTTCACTTCGTTGTCGATGTAGTCGTTGATGCCGCTCATGGAATATCCTTTCCCGCCTGTGGGAGTCAGGCTCGAACATATCTTTCAAATAAACCCAACGATTGCCCGAAACAAGACGTTAGCCGTGCCCCAGCCGAAATGGCGCAAAGGATGGGCCGTGTTGGGCCAAGCGGGCTTCGCGACGCCGGTCTCCAACCTGACGTCAGCGGGCCGATATCAGGCTGGCCTGGCAATCGGCGTATCACTGCCGCTGGAGCGCAGAAAACCAGCGTTTGCAGGCCGGCATCACCTGAATATCAACACACCTTAGTCGGGAACGCTGGTCTGCAGGGCAAGCGCGTGCAGCACGCCGCCCATCTTGCCCTTCAGCGCGTCATAGACCATCTGGTGCTGCTGGACGCGGCTCTTGCCGCGAAAGCTCTCGGCCACTACCTCGGCCGCGTAATGATCGCCGTCACCGGCCAGATCGCGGATCGTCACCTTGGCGTCCGGAATGCCGTCCTTGATCAGTTTTTCGATGTCGTGGGCATCCATTGCCATGGCAAAATCCTGTTTCGAGCGGCCGGTGTCAGGCCATGCGATGTGACTCGCCAGAGCCTAGAGCCTTTCGGGTCCGGATTGAAGCCGTTCCGTCCTGCCATGCAAGACGGATCGAGGATTTCAAAGGCAGACTCAAGCCGGTGGGCTTGCTTCGTCCCCTGCAACATCCTCGCGTGTCGAGAACGCGCGGCCAAGGCTGAAGGCCAGGATATAGAGCGGAATGTTGAGCACGACGCTGACAATGGGGAGATAGCTCGTCATTTGCCAGAATGGCGAGAAGAATGGCTGGCCGTAGCCATCGCAGACAAGCGAGGAGCCGTATTCCCACAGCGCTCCAACGACCATCGAGGCGGCGAAAAGCTTGATGCAGGTGACGATATGCCTTGCCCGTGCCGGCTCGGGCAAAAGCCGGTCCCATAGCACCAGGCAGACGATCGGCACCGCATAGATGAGGTTCTGCACGGCCAGCATCGGAATGGTGCCGTTGGCCGCGGCGAGGAACTCAGCGCGTGTTTCAAGCCGCGTGCAAACCTCGCTCGAGGTTGTCGACAGCAGGAAAAAGACGAACGGTCCGAGGAACCAGAAGAAGAACAGCGACGGCCAGAAAACGACTGCAAGCAGCGCCCGGGCAGCCAGTTTCCTGTGATTGAGCATGAATCTTTTCCGAAAACCGGTTCCCACTTTTCGGGATCATGCTCTGCTCAACTGGCCTGATCCATGAAGCGGGGGAACCAGCCTTCGTGGGCGGCGGTCAATTCACTGAGCGGGATCGCCTGCGCCTCGCCAAGCTTCAGCGCGCTGCCGCCGGTCGAGCCGATCCATGGCGCGAAGATGCCGAGTTCGCTCTGCTGCTTGCGAATGGCGTCCCATTCGTCGCCATGCGGATCGATCGACAGCGTCACGAGATAGCGGCCCTGGTCCTCGCCGAACCAGACCGGGATCGGGTCGGTCCCGACAAGCCCGGGAACGGTGGCGCCGATGCCGGATGCCATCGCCATTTCAGCCAAGGCCACGGCGATGCCACCGTCGGAAACGTCATGCGCCGCCGTGACGATGCCGGACGCGATCAAGGCGCGGACATGATCGCCGACACGCTTCTCATGCTCGAGATCGACCGGTGGCGGCGGACCGTCCGTTCGGCCATAGATGTCGCGCATATAGACCGACTGGCCGAGATGCGTTCCCCAGGAAGCGGGCGCCCCGACCAGCAGGATCATCTGGCCTTGCGCCGCAAAACCGGTTCGCACCATCTTCGACCAGTCGGCGATCAGCCCGACGCCGCCGATTGTCGGCGTCGGCAGGATGCCCTGGCCGTTGGTTTCGTTGTAGAGCGAGACATTGCCGGAGACGATCGGGAAGCCGAGCGCGCGGCAGGCATCGCCGATGCCTTTCACCGCGCCGACCAGCTGGCCCATGATCTCGGGCCGTTCCGGATTGCCGAAATTGAGGTTGTCGGTGGCCGCCAGCGGCAGCGCGCCGGTGGCGGTCAGGTTGCGCCAGCACTCGGCCACGGCCTGCTTGCCGCCCTCGTAGGGGTCGGCCTCGCAATAGCGCGGCGTCACGTCGGAGGAAAAGGCCAGCGCCTTGGTGGGGTGGCCGTCGACGCGCACCACGCCGGCATCGCCGCCCGGCAGCTGCAGCGAATTGCCCTGGATCAGGGTATCGTACTGCTCCCAGACCCAGCGGCGCGACGATAGATCCGGTCCGCCGAGCAGCTTCAAGAGCGCCTCGGCGACATCGGCCTGCGGAACGTCGTTGGCGGCAAGCGGCGCCGGCTTTTTGGGTTCAACCCAGGGCCTGTCGTATTCCGGTGCCTTGTCGCCGAGATCCTTGATCGGCAGGTCGGCGACCTCGTCGCCCTGGTGCAGCACGCGAAAACGCAGATCGTCGGTGGTCTTGCCGACGATGGCGAAGTCGAGCCCCCATTTTTGGAAGATCGCCTCGGCTTCCTCTTCTTTCTCCGGGCGCAGCACCATCAGCATGCGCTCCTGGCTTTCCGACAGCATCATCTCATAGGCGCTCATGCGCTCCTCGCGCACCGGCACCTTGTCGAGATCGAGCTCGATGCCGAGGTCGCCCTTGGCGCCCATTTCGACCGCCGAACAGGTGAGGCCGGCCGCACCCATGTCCTGGATGGCGATCACGGCACCCGAGGCCATCAGTTCGAGGCAGGCTTCCAGCAGGCACTTTTCGGTGAAAGGGTCGCCGACCTGCACGGTCGGGCGCTTCTCGTCGATCTTGTCGTCGAATTCGGCCGACGCCATGGTGGCGCCGCCGACGCCGTCGCGGCCGGTCTTGGCGCCGAGATAGACGACCGGCAGGCCGACGCCCTTGGCTTCCGACAGGAAGATGGCATCCGTCTTGGCTATGCCGGCCGCGAAAGCGTTGACCAGGATGTTGCCGTTGTAGCGGGCGTCGAAATTGACCTCGCCGCCGACCGTCGGCACGCCGAAGGCGTTGCCATAGCCGCCGACGCCGGAAACCACACCGGAGACGAGGTGCCTGGTCTTGGGATGGTCGGGCGCGCCGAAGCGCAGCGCGTTCATCGCCGCGATCGGCCGCGCGCCCATGGTGAAGACATCGCGCAATATGCCGCCGACACCGGTCGCGGCACCCTGGTAGGGCTCGATGTAGGAGGGGTGGTTGTGGCTCTCCATCTTGAAGACCACGCAGTCGCCGTCGCCGATGTCGACCACGCCGGCATTCTCACCCGGCCCCTGGATGACCTGCGGGCCGGTGGTCGGCAGCGTGCGCAGCCATTTCTTCGAGGATTTGTAGGAACAATGCTCGTTCCACATCGCCGAGAAGATGCCGAGTTCGGTGAAGCTCGGCTCGCGCCCGACAAGGTCGAGGATGCGCTGATACTCGTCGGGCTTCAGCCCATGCGCGGCGATGAGCTCGGGGGTGATCGGCACGGAATTGGAAATGGTCATGGGCAGCGATTTGTATCCGGGGCGTTGGGATTTTGAGTCCCGTCTTATCGCAAGCTTTGCGGCCGATACACCCCATGGATCGACGAAAAACGCGCGAAAGCCGGACAAAGCCACGGCGCGATCCCTTGCGGCCGGCAATCCTATCGCGCCAGGCGCCTTGCGCTCAGGAGAAGCTGTCGTAGCCGGCGCGGCCTTCATCGAGCAGACGCCGGATCACCGTGACGCCCTCGGCGATGTCCTTGCGCTGCCTCGGCTGCGAAACGCCGAAGCGGACACCGTGGAAAACCTGCCCGGAGCGGCCGGCCTTGAACTCGTCCTCGTCGTCGATCAGCACGCCGTGTTCGAGGCAGGCGTTCTTGAAGGTGCCGGAAAGCCATGGGTCGGGCAGGGTCAGCCAGACAAAGGGCACCCTGTCGTGCGACTTGAACGCGAAGCCGGCCAGTGTCTCGCGCACGATCGCGATGCGGGCGCCGATTTCGGCGATACAGCGCTTGCGGATATCGCTGGCCTGGCCGGACAGCACCAGCCTTGTATTCACCTCCGCCAGCAGGAAGGGCATGCCGCCGGTCATCATCTTGTGGGCGACGCGGATGCGGTGGCGATAGGCGGGTGGGCAGGAAAGCCAGCCGCCGCGGATTCCGGCGGCGACCGATTTCGACAGGCCGCCGGCGACGATGGTTCTCTCTGGGGCAAATTCGGCAAGCAATGGTGTCGGATCGTCGGTCAGGTGGCCGTAAAGATCATCCTCGATCAGGATGACGTTGTATTCACGCGCGACACGCGCGATCGCCTCGCGGCGCCCCGCGGACAGTGTCGTCAGGGTCGGATTCTGCGCCGTCGGCATCAGGAAGATCATCCTCGGATGCTTTTGCGCGCAGACGCGCTCGAAATCGGCCGGGTCGAGACCTTCGTCGTCCGATGCCACCAGCGCGGTGCGGCGGCCGATCAGCCCGGCACTGCGGGAAATCTGCGAATAGGTGAGGTGCTCGAAGGCGACATAATCGCCGGGAGTGGTCAGCGCCGCGATTGCAGCCATCACCGCGGCATGGGTGCCGAGCGTCGGGACAATGGCGTCGGCATTTGGGCGGAAGGAATTGCGCGACAGCCAGCGGGCGCCGGCTTCGTACCAGCGGTCCGGAAAATCCCGCGTGTAGCTTGAGATCTCGTGCGGATGATCCTGCGCCGTGCGCGACAGGACATCGGCGACATCAGCGCCCTGGCCGATGTCGGGCGCTGCCGTGCTGTCGAAACGCAGCTTGCCGCGCGGCGCATCGATAGTGCGCGTGCCTTCGCCGCTGACGTCGGGAGCCAGCAGGTCCGGCTTCGCGCCATCAGCGCGCTGGCCGAGCACATAGGTTCCGCGGCCGACTTCGCCGCTCACCAGCCCGCGCTCGCGCAGCAATTGATAGGCCCGGCCGACCGTGCCGACGGTGGTGCCGATGTCGTAAGCGAGGTCGCGTTGCGGCGGCAGTTTTGCCCCCGCATCGATAACGCCCCGGTCGATGTCCGTTTCGATGGAATCCGCAAGCCGCTGATACAGCGGCCCGGAGCCGGCGGTGAGATCTGGAAGCCAATTTGTCATGGTGACAATTTTCTATATTGCACCGAATTGTGAGTCAATACATATCAACCTTGCGCTAAAAAGGGTGCAATTTGGAACTCTGGTAGAAAGAAAATGAATACAATCGCGACAATCCGTCCTTCAAGATCCGAGTTATCGGGCCAGTCGACACGCCCATCGGGCCGGCGCGGCTTCGTCAGCCGTCTGGTGCATGTGGTCCGGTCGCTGGCGAAATGGACCGACAATCTGCTGGAGCGCCGGCGCAGCCGGCTGGTTCTACTGGAAATGACCGATGATCAGCTCAAGGATATCGGCGTGTCGCGCTGCGACGCCCACCGCGAGGCCATCAGGCCGTTCTGGGACTAACCATATCCCAAAATGCGGACCGGAGGTCCGTATGACTAACGGACGCTGGATGTTCTGATGCGTGCAACGCCGTGGTCCACAAGGACGGCGGCAATGCACAGCACGAGAAAAAGTCCGGTGACGGCTGCCGCCGAGATGGCGACGCTGGCTGCGCCGTTCTTGGCGACATCGAGGAAGGGGTAGGGCACCTCGCCGGCAAGCGGCGCCCGAGCCAACGCATAGATCAGATAGGCCACGGGATAGAGCATCCACCAGGAGATGTCGCTCCATCGCGTCCTCCCGTCGGCGCCTGCGACGAGCCACCACAGTAAGAACAGCACCGGCGTCACATAGTGCAGCAGGACATCGCTGAGCAGGAACAGCCCCTGCGGCTGCCAAAGCTGCGCCAGAACCGTCGCATAGACGATGAAGACCAGAGTGATCGAAACGGCGACGCCAGCGCGTATCCGGTATCCTGCGAAGGCAGGCAGCCATGCGTAGCCCGTGGACGACAGCAGCGATGTGTGGACGAGCACGCGCCGATATTGGTCAGGATGGTGAAGAAGCTGAAAAGGAAGATGATGGAGCCGAGCAGGCTGCGGCCCGCTTCCATCGACGCCGGTATGCTGATGCAGAACTGCAGGACAAGCCCGGCCAGACCGATGACCAGACCCGCGATCTGCAGGAACCGGCCCATTGTCCTATGCGGCAGCCGCGCAGGAGGGATTACCCGCCTGCCAGCGGGCGATGTCGGAGCCGATGCGCGCGCCGAGCGGGTCGTTCATGAGCGGTCCGAACACGTCGACGCGGCTTGAATTGCCCTGCGCCTGCACCACCAGCAACGGTTTTCCGCCATAGTGCTTGGCCGGCACCAGCAGGAAACGCGGCGTGCCGCTGAACGAATTCAGTTCGTTGGCCATCTGATATTGCTTGAAGGCCGGGTCCTTGCTGGCGATCCAGCATTTGTGGGCAGCGATCGCCACCTGCTCCATGGCCAGCAACGCGGCACTTTTGCCCGAGGGGACAGGCGTGCTCTTCGGGCTCGATTGGCAAGACGCGAGAGCAAAGCCTGCTATGGCAACCAGGGCGATCGTCTTGCTCTTGATCAAGCGGCACCCATCTCAAGTTCGGACAGAAAAATCTTCAAACCGTCGGTCATCTCGCCCCACACCCGCGACAAGGCCGGATGCTGCGAGGCGATCTGCTCATAGGCATCGAATTTGGGATAGGCGTCGAGCAGGTCGTGGCGACCTGTCATGGCGCGGAAATTGTTGAAGATGAACCGCGTCGGCGTCAGCCAGGCGTCGGCGAAGCTGATGTCGTTGCCGAGCGCGAAGGGGCCTTGCGCCATGCGCGCCTCGATCGCCGCCAGTCCGTGATGCAGGCGGGCGAACTGGGCATCGATCTCGGCATTGTTGCGCTTCGGCACGAAATGAAGCTCGAAAAGCTTCATCGTCGGGGTCAGCACATCGAGATCGGTGATGCGGGCGAACATGCGCACCAGCGCGCGATCCTTGGAATCGGGCGGCAGCAGCGCCGGTTCCGGGAAGCGCTCTTCCAGATATTCGGCGATGACCACCGATTCGAGGATCGTTTCGCCCGAGCCGGTGATCAGCACCGGGATCCGGTTCAGCGGCGAGATGGCGCGAAACTCTTCCGGGATCGGAAAACCGGGCGGCGGCGCGATAATCTTCAGCGGCACATCCTTGATGTAGGCAAGCGCCCGCACGATCGACGAATAGGGCGACAACGGCCGCGAATAGAGTTTCATGACCGTCTCTCTCCCCAATGAAGCGGACTTGCCCAATAAAATGGGCTGGAATGTCCGGCTGTTTTCAAGGCTTCCGCCTCGATGATGTCAGGCGGCAATGCCAAGCGCGCTCTCGAAAAGGCCACGGCCATCGGTACCGCCATGGGCTGCTTCAATCAGGTTTTCCGGGTGCGGCATCAGGCCGAGCACATTGCCGCGTTCGTTGATGATGCCGGCAATGTCGTTGATCGAGCCGTTGGGGTTGGTGCCGTCGGCATAGCGGAACACCACCTGGCCTTCGCCTTCGAGGCGGGCAAGCGTGTCGGCGTCGGCAAAGTAGTTGCCGTCATGATGCGCCACCGGCGTGCGGATGATCTGGCCCGGCTGATAGCGCCGGGTGAACATGGTGTTGGCGTTGGTGATCTCGAGCTTCACCTGCCGGCAGACGAATTTGAGCGAGGTGTTGCGCATCAGCGCGCCCGGCAGCAGGCCGGCCTCGACTAGGATCTGGAAGCCGTTGCAGACGCCGATGACCATCACGCCCTGGGCCGCCTTTTCGGCGACCGCCCGCATGACCGGCATGCGCGCCGCAATCGCGCCGCAGCGCAGATAGTCGCCGAAGGAAAAACCGCCGGGAATGGTGATCAGGTCGACATCGGGGATTTCGGTATCGGTCTGCCAGACCGTGACCGGCTGCTTCCCCGAAATCTTGGTCAGCGCCGCGATCATGTCGCGGTCGCGGTTGAGGCCAGGCAGAAGGACGACGGCGGATTTCATTTTGGTTCGTAAGGCCTCTGGGATTCGGCGAGTTCTCGCAGGTCAAGGCGTCTGTCTATGCGTTCAAGGCGCTCGTCTTGTCGGGCGAGAATGCCGTAGATGTTATGGATATCGCTTTGTGTTGCCACCATGTGACCGCGCATCACATTGAGTTCCCGTTTCATCTCGGAAACATCCTGACGAAGCTCACCGATTTCGTGATGCACGCGCTTTAGAAGCTCGAACATCAGTTCATTCGTGACTTCCGGCATAGTGCCTCCGACACAACCTTAGGCAAGCGTCACACTATAATTCTCAATCACCGTATTCGCCAGCAGCTTGTCGCACATGGCTTTCAGGTCGGCCTCGGCCTTGGCCTTGTCGCTCTCCGCCAGCTCGACGTCGAACACCTTGCCCTGCCGAACCGCGCCGACGCCATCAAATCCGAGACCGGACAGCGCGTGTTCGATTGCCTTGCCTTGCGGGTCGAGCACGCCGTTCTTGAGGGTGACGGTAATGCGGGCCTTGATCACGCTGGACATGCTCCTGTTCGAATTCCTGGTTAGTGCGGCTTGCCTTTGATGCCTTCGGTCGAGGCGACGAGCACCGGACCTGTGGGGCGCGGGGGCTCGTTCTCGTTCATGATGCCGAGGCGGCGGGCAACTTCCTGATAGGCTTCGACGAGGCCGCCCATGTCGCGGCGGAAACGGTCCTTGTCGAGCTTGTCGTGCGTCGCTACGTCCCACAGGCGGCAGGAGTCCGGGGAAATCTCGTCGGCGACGACGATGCGCATCATGTCGCCCTCGAACAGGCGGCCGCACTCGATCTTGAAGTCGACGAGCTGGATGCCGACACCCATGAACAGGCCGGAGAGGAAGTCGTTGACGCGGATGGCGAGTGCCATGACGTCGTCGATTTCCTGCGGGCTCGCCCAGCCGAACGCCGTGATGTGCTCTTCCGACACCATCGGATCGTCAAGCGCGTCGGCCTTGTAATAGAATTCGATGATCGAGCGCGGCAAAACGGTGCCTTCCTCGATGCCGAGGCGCTTGGACAGCGAACCGGCGGCGACATTGCGCACCACCACTTCGAGCGGAATGATCTCGACTTCCTTGATCAGCTGCTCGCGCATGTTGAGCCGGCGGATGAAGTGGGTCGGGATGCCCATGCGGTTGAGATGGTTGAAGATGTGCTCGGAAATGCGGTTGTTGAGCACGCCCTTGCCGTCGACGACCTCGTGTTTCTTCTTGTTGAACGCGGTTGCGTCGTCCTTGAAGAACTGGATGAGCGTACCCGGCTCGGGTCCCTCATAGAGGATCTTGGCCTTGCCTTCATAAATGCGGCGGCGATTTTTCATCTGATTTTTCTCTGGAGTTCCGGGCAGGCGGCAAACGACCATTTCCTGTCCGTCTGCCTGAAATAATGCGGCTACGGTAGGGTTCAATGCCGGGTCTATCCCAATCACATCGTTTGCTCAATCGGCAAATCCGTCGAATCAACCGCTTTCGGGACTGAAATGCCGCAGCGCAGCATGCAACGAAGCGTATTGACCGGCTCGCGACCTTTTGGTTTGTGCTTCGTCAACACATATACGTCGTCACCAGCGAATCGATTTCCATCGGAGGGATGCCATGAGCAGCATGAAGGATCGCGAAGAGGGCTTTGAACGCAAATTCGTTTTCGACGAGGAACTTCGGTTCAAGGCCTCGGCGCGCCGCAACAAGGCGCTCGGCCTGTGGGCCGCCGAAAAGCTTGGAAAGTCGGGCGCCGATGCCGATGCCTATGCCAAGCAAGTGGTCGTCGCCGACATCGAGGAAGCCGGTGATCACGACGTGTTCCGCAAGATCCGCAAGGATTTCGACGCCGCCGGTGTCGAACAGTCGGACCATCAGATCCGCCGCACCATGGACGAGTTGATGGCGGAGGCTATCGAGCAGATCAAGAACACCTGATCCGACCACACGCTGGACCAATCGACCGCCCGACCTATCCGGGCGGTTTTTCTTTGCCTTTGCTGCGGTTTCCGGCTGAAACTGCTGCCGTTAACAAGGAAAAGATCAGATGTCCCTGAAGTCCCGCCTCGCGGCCGATGAAACGCTGTTCACCGCATGGTCCGGCGTGCCGGATGCCTTGACCGTCGAGATCGTCGCCAAGCAGGGCTTCGATGCCGTCACGCTCGACATGCAGCATGGCGGCCATCATGAGGACAGCGTGCTGCGCGGTCTCGTGCCGGTGCTGGCCACCGGCAAGCCGGCGTTGGTGCGCATTCCTGTCGGCCGCTTCGACATGGCAAGCCGCGCGCTCGATTTCGGCGCCGAGGCTGTCATCGCTCCGATGGTGAATTCGGTGGCCGACGCAAAACTGTTCGCCGCCGCCATGAAATACCCGCCGCTCGGCGAGCGTTCCTGGGGCCCGACCTATGCTTTTCCGCGCCACGGCAAGGGCGACCAGGCCGAATGGCTGCGCGACACCAATCAGCGCACCATGGCCTTCGCCATGGTCGAGACCCGCGCGGCACTCGACGCGCTCGATGGCATTCTCGACACGCCGGGCATCGACGGCATCTTCCTCGGTCCGTCGGATTTCTCGATCGCCTGGAGCAACGGCACGACCATCAATTCGACGCTGGAAAGCATGATGGAAACCGTGGCGTCGGTCGCCGAGCGTACCCGCAAGGCCGGAAAACATGCGGCGATCTACGTCATCGAGCCGGCGATTGCCGGCCGCGTCGTCTCGATGGGCTACCGGCTGCTGGCCATGGGCTCCGAACACGCGCTGATCGGGCTTGGCGCGAAAACCCTGATCAAGAGCGTCCGGGATTCGATCGGTTCCTGATCTCGCCATGTGCCATTTGGCGCAATGCGCGGTCAGGTTTTTCCGATATTAGGCTCCGCGGCCATCGCCTCATCGCGTCTCAACCCGTTGAACAGATTTCCAAGCGCAGCGACCCACCAGTTGTTGAAAGCGACGAGGGGCAACGCGGCCAAGACTGATGCCAGGATGGTGGCCGCAGCGCCGAGTGCGGCGGAGCCACTGGCCACAAATGCCCATGAGCCCAGCGAACAAATGACCAGCAAATGCACAAGATAGAGCGGGAACGACAAATCGCCCAGAATGTGTGCCGCCTTGCCTGACAGCCACGCCGGCGGGTTCTTTATGGTCAACACCGCATAGACAAGCATGACGCTCGCCAGGATAGCGACGCAGGGTTGCCGCATGTTCACTGGAAAGCCGTCGACATCCAGCACGGCCAGCGGCCGGTATACGCCAACGGCATTGCCGCCATAGCCCAAGAGCGCCAGCGAGAGCGCCACGACGAAAGCCCTCGACCACACGTTCAGGCGAAATTTGCCGGCAACAAGAAGATGCAACGAGAGGCCTAGGGGAAAGGCGACAAGAACGAAGTTCACCAGCCATGCCAGGATTATGCTGATCCCAACGACGCACCAAGACAGTACTGCGGAGCGATCGTGCAGGAAGAAAACGAATGATGCGAGGGCGAACGTCATGAGGCTGCCCCAGAATTCGAACCACATAGTCCACAAGCTGCTGTCGTAGTAGCTGTCTCCAAAGATGAATGTCCGCCATGCGCCCTGCATGAAGGCATCGGAAAAGCTTGCGGTCGTCGGCGACAGCACCGGTGTTGCATAGCCGAACGCGGCCAACCAAGGCGACCCTGAAAGAGCGCCTGCCTGTTTGAAGAAATACAGGTCGAGCCTGTAGAGAGCGCAGGAGGCCAGCACGGTCAGAAGTACGGGGCCGGCCAGCCGCGGCAGGCGCTTGGCCGCGCCCAACAGCAGATCCTGCATCTTGCGGGTTCCGGAATAACGCTTCACCAGCACGAACGCGGACATGACGAAAAACAGATACACGGCCGACAGGCCGTTGAAGAGAACGAAGGCAAGGCTCGTCTGAAGTGAGTCGGCCGGGCCATTTGCAAAAATGCCGCTTGCAGAGGGGCGAAAAGCAAGCAGCGTGTGCCAAAGCATCACGACAATTGCCGCGACGCCTCGCAACAACTCCAACCGTCCATCCTTATGCAAGAAATTGCCCTCGCTTCGAAGCCAGAGCCTATTCGACACGCCCACTGCCGTAAAGCCGTGTTGCAAATCAACGTTTTTGGCTGGCCGCGCTGCGGAAAAGTCGCGGCATTCCTGCGCGTTTCGGCCTGCTAAAGATCCGTCAGGAACTTGGCGAAGGTCATCGAGCCTTCGGGCCACGGGCCAAAGCCGGAATCCGCGTTGAGGTGACCGGTCTCGCCGGCGTCGATGAACAGCGAGCCCCAGGCGCCGGCAATGTCCTCGGCGACATCGAATGCGCAGAACGGGTCGTTGCGGCTGGCGATCACGATCGAAGGAAAGGGCAGCGGCGCGCGCGGGTAAGGACCGAAGGTCATCAGGTGCCTGGGCTTGATCTTGGGATTGGCGACATCGGGCGGCGCCACGAAGAAGGCGCCGGCGACCGGCTTCTGGAACTGCGGCATGGCTTGCACCGCCGTGGCGACACCCAGCGAGTGCGCTACGATGACGACCGGCCGCTCGGCCTCGTTGACCGCCTTGGCCACGCTCGCCGTCCAGTCCTCGCGCACCGGTTTGGACCACTCCGCCTGCTCGACGCGGCGCGCCGTCGACAGCTTCGACTGCCAGCGGCTCTGCCAATGGTCGGGGCCGGAATTGGTGTAGCCCGGCACGATGAGGATATCTGCGTCTTTGACCTTCATGGCGCTGAAATAGCGAGCGGCGTCGCTTCGTGCAACGGCGATGAATCGCGCTTTTGATCACAAATAGTGAACACGATGTTCGCTTCTTCAAGCCTTGTGTGAACGATGTCGATGGACGATTTGTCGTCAGGAAAGTCGTGTGCGAGAATCCTGATTTTGGAACTGGCACGACGTAGTATGATTGGCTGCGCGGACTTCCTTGCTTCGCTCACTTTGGCGCGGCCATGCAAGGTTCTCCATCTGACTTGCGCAACAGGGCACTGGGTAGCATGCGCGACACAGCGTCATCGGAACCGAAGCCTGCCGCGCGCACGAAGGATAGAAAAGGCGGTGGACTGCTTTCTCGGGTTAAGTCGGGGCTTGGCAAAGTGTTTGGAGGAAGTCGCGGTGAAAAGTCGTTGGGCGGCTCAGCGTCGGATGCAGTCGATTCAGAGCTTCGTATCTACGCCTATAAGCGCACCCGTGCGTCCGAAGAGGACGCAGCCCTCATTTCCGAGTTCGTGCGCGCGGCGGCAGGAAGTTATGCTTCCGGTACCCTTCAGGGGATGGTGCAGCAACTGAGCCGGTTCAGCGAGTTCCTCAACTCTAAAAACTTGACACTGGCCGGTCTGGTTGAAAGCCCTGTTCAGTTGAAAGCCCATGCGGATGAATTGTGAACGCGGGGGGCATCAAGCGAGTGCGTGCGGCATTGGAAGCGCTTCGGAAGTTCCGCGCCGGCGAGTTGTTGCCTCGGCCTTCTGCGCCACCTCGTCGTTCTCAGCCGCCTGCTCCTACCGGAGACCCGCTACTCATTCACCAGTTCGCGGCAGCAGCCCGGGCACTTGAGGTGCCCGACAAAACTATCAGGTCTCATACGCAGATTCTTAATAGCTTTTCCAAGTGGCTCACGGCCAACCAGAAGCCATCCCTGACGTCTCGGTTTCGAACCGAAGAAATAGCCGAGGACATCATGGCATTTGGCGAGGAGAATGACCCCAAGGGCCGCCTCTTTACGGCCCTCAATCATCTCCGAAGGATTCAGCCTGACTCGGCAGGGTTCGAAGCGCTCGGATCCGGGCCCCGCGTCATGGGGCGCCGTACTTTGAGCGCTTATGAGAGCGACGCCGACATCATCGACGACGCGACCAACGAAGCCTTGCGTAAGCTTGGAAGCTTGGACCGGCAGCGACTGCCAAAGAGAGGGCGCCTATCCTCAAGATCGCTAGCAATCAGCGCAAGCTTAGTGACTGGCTGAAAAGAGAGGGAAAGGAGAGCATAGCGAGTCGACTCAACGGCAATGAGCAGCAGAAAAAACAACTGCAGAAAGATATTTCGGAGTTCAAGCGAGCCATGGCCAACCGTACGTCGGGTTGGGTATCAACAAGCTTCGGCACCCCAGGGCGACGAACTCCAGCACGGGCTGCATCCTTATGACGATGCCGCCAACATCATCGATGGCTTGGTCGAGGGAGAGTTGAGCAAGCTCGGATCCGGCCGGACTGCCAAGACCGTCCGCAATACTGCTTCGGGGCAACGAAAGTTCAGCGATTGGCTCCGAACAATGGGCAGGGAGAGCATCGCGAGCCGGATCAACGGCGATTGGCATCAGCGCGAATCATTGGACAGAGATTACCAGGAGTTCACGAAAGCCAACGGCAACGTTGGCATTGGCTTCAAGAGGCTTGCGCAGTATGTGCAAGTCGTCGAGGCAAGGCTGCGTCGAGGACGAAGTGGCCTTTCTGGGCCGCATGATCGAGCAGGCTGACCACAGCCGCGAGCTGCGAGGTCTTGACCGCCAAACTGTGTGCATGGACTGCAGCACGCCATGGGGCGCGTCGCAAGGCGCCACCGTCTACGCGGACGAGATCGTATCCCATACCACGGCCGGACATGGCGGCTTCAAGCTCTCTGCCGCGCGCAATGCGAGGGTCCATCCTATGCTGCGGGCGGAAGACGCCTGTTACGAAGAGGACGCGGAATGGGCGATCGTCGCGCTCACCTTTCCGGACCTGTTCACGACCTACGAGCGAAGAGCCGCCGACACAGCAGTCCGCGACTCCTGGCCTGATGCCTGGGAAGCGATCTCCGGTCGTTCTCTCGCTCCCGGCGAGTCCCACGAGAAGGATGCCCAAGAGTTCGCGCGGGTGCATGCCGACGACTGGATCGCTCTCACCGCCCTCCGTTCAGATCATGCCGGGATGACCGAGGTGATCGCCACCATCGGCGGCAAGCGCGAGGAAGGGGTTGAACAGCGTCGCTTTCTCGTGCCGAGCGACGACTACGCTGTCGGCCGCTTCGGCTTCGTCATCGATGAGACGAAGCATGCCGCCTATGATGGTCCCT
>NZ_JBHUGY010000079.1:0-33625 GCF_042682105.1 Mesorhizobium calcicola | reverse complement strand
CGGAAGCGCCGACGTCGATGTAGTAGCCCGAACCACGCCGCAGATACTTCATGAACAGGCCTGACTCGTCATCGCCCCAGTCGAGCATGAAGCCGGCCTTCTCCAGACCCGCGTAGAATTTTGCATCGCGCTTCTTCATCTCGGCGTAAGCCGGGATCTGAAATTCGTGCAGGATCTTGTAGGGCAGGGAGGCAAAGACGAGATCCGCCTTGGCCGTGGTCATGCCGCTCTGAACCGCCTGTTCCGAGTAGAGGGACCCCAGCCCGATCTCCATCAACGTGTCGGACTTGACGATATGGGTGGTCGAGCGTTGCACCATGGTGACATCGACGCCGGCTTCCCAAAGTGCCGCTGCTATGTCGTGGGCGGAATTGTTCGAACCGACGACAACAGCTTTTTTGCCGGCATAGGCATCGGGGCCGACATGCTTCGATGAGTGATGCTGATCGCCCTTGAAGTTTTCCATGCCTTTGAATTTCGCACATTGGCCTTGCCCGATTGTCCCGTGGCCAGCACCAGTTGCTTCGGCTTCAGTGTGATGTCCTTGCCGTCGCGGTGGACGACGACGATCCATTCCTTTGTCTTGTCGTCATAGGAGGCGCTCTTGGCCTCGGTCGAGGACCAGTAGTTCAGCTCCATCACCTTGGTGTACATTTCCAGCCAGTCGCCGATCTTGTCCTTTGGCGAGAAGACCGGCCAGTTCTTCGGGAAATCGATATAGGGCAAATGGTCGTACCAGACCGGATCATGCAGGCAGAGCGACTTGTAGCGCTTGCGCCAGCTGTCACCGGGCCGCTCGTTCTCTCGATGATGATTGTGGGAACGCCGAGCTGCCGCAGCCGCGCACCGAGCGCGATGCGCCCTGGCCGCCGCCGATGATCACCGTGTAGGGCTGCGTCTTGAAGCCGAGCTCAGTGGCTTCCTTCTCGCGTTCTTCCTTCCAAGTCGGCCGGTTCTTGCCCGAGCCATGCTTGGCGCCCATCGGCCGTGCGAAACCCGCCGGCTCCTCGTGGCCTTCAACTCGGCCATGGTGGTCAGCAGCGTCCAGATCTTGCCGTCCTTCAGCCTGATGTGGCCGAAGCCGCGCGCCACCTCGGTCTCGAAGCTGATCCAGCCGTCGATCAGCCCATCACTCTCGGTCGCATCCTCGCCCTTGGCGATGGCAAAGTGGGATGGCCTGGTCTTCGACAACTGGCTTTTCAGCATGTCGCGGACCTGGTCGCGGCCTTCCATGGTCTTGATGTTCCAGGTGAAGGTGACGAGGTCGCGCCAGTAGCAGTCCTCCTGAAAGCAATCGACCGCTTTCTCGATGTCATTGGCGGCCAGGGCGGCGCCGAATTGTCGAGCAGGTCGGACAGTTTCTTGTTTGGGGCCTTGTCGAGCATCAGCTTTCCTCCCGTGGAATCCAGATCGTCATGGTGGCTCCGCCGGACGTGCCGGCCGAACGATGAAGTATCGGCAGAGATGACGGCCTTCGTCACGCCCCACCATAGTTTTCAGTGGTTTCAATGGCTTGTCTGGAATTGGGGTCACCGGGGCTAGCGGCAATGCTGCGCCGGTCGCGCAAACGTGATGATCATGTGCCGCAATGCGGTCACGGAGGCTAATGACAACCGATCGGTAAGAAGCCGGGAAGCGAAAGCGGGCAACGGGCGGTTCCTGGCGATTTTCTGGATGCGGAACTCTGGAGCCCGTCATGCCCGTTATGCACCCGTCTTCACTTCACTTTGTTGGCCGGCGCACACGTGCCGCTGCGATGGCTCTGGTCATGGCCCTGAGCGCAACCTTGACCAGTCCCGCTGGTGCCCGGAACCCAAGCCGCGCATGCGGCGGAGATTCCGTGACCATCCGCGAGAGGCTTTCAGGCTATGGCGGATGGCGAACCTCCAGCCGCTTCGGCGACGTCTGGTTTCCGACGGTCCGCGCCGAGTGGCGGCCCTACACCGAAGGCAGATGGGTCTGGACCGACGACGGCTGGTACTGGCAATCCGCCGAGCCGTTCGGCGATGTCGTCTACCATTACGGCCGCTGGGCCTATGATTCCGATTTCGGCTGGGTGTGGATCGCCGGCGACCAATGGGCGCCAGCCTGGGTGGTCTGGCGCCAGGGTGGCGACGATGTCGGCTGGGCGCCTGCGCCGCCCGATGTCGACGTCGCCTTTGACGATGCATGGTGGTGTTTCGTGCCGGGTGGCGGCGATCGGCGCGGTCGATCTGGTCAGGGTGGTTCGGCCCGCCGCTGAAAATGTCGTCATCGTGCGCAACACGACGATCATCAACCAGACGGTTGTCGTCAACAACGCGCCGCATGTGCGGCTCGGCAACCAGGTTGTGGCGATCAATGCAGGACCCGGGCTGCAACGGTTCCCGAAAGCCGTCATAGCCTCGATCAAGGCGGCAAAATTGACTCCGCCTCGCAAGGGGGTGATCGCCAGCGCGCGGCTCGATACTTCGAGGGGCGCCGAGAGCAAGAAGCTGGCCGGCAATGGAACACCGGCCGCGGCGGTCGCCAATACGAGCGGGCCGACCGTCACGGGTCACGGCCCCAAGACGGTGACCGGCGACAAGGCCATTTCTCCAGGCGCTGTGACAGCGGGCAATCCCGCCGCCGCCAAGCCGGGTGTACGCAAGCGGATGGTCGCCAGCAATGGCGTGTAAGGGCCGATGCACTCAAGGTCCATGCCAGCAAGAGCGCAGGCAATGGACGGGTCGTCGTAAAGTCGTCGCCCAACTCGGCTCCACTCAAGTCGGTACCCGGCCAGCGCCTCGCATACCGAGCCGGGCCGCAAAAGCCGCACCAGCAGGCGCTGGCAATGCATACGACCCCGCACCATAGTCCGGCGCAGGTCGCGCCTCACCGTCCGCCGGCAATGACGCAGGCCAAGAAGGTGTCCAAATGTGATCCGCGCGTTTCCCGCTGCAAGGCGCCGGGCTGACCATCGCAGTCGCGCCGGCCGCGTGCCGGCGCGATTTTTCCCGTTGACAGGCTGCCTTTCCCGCCCTTAGTGTCCCGCCACCATGAAACGGCACTCATTCTCGTAGGAAAGCGCGTGGGCAAGGCGGTGTAACCGCCGGGCGAAAACCTCCCATGCGCAACACACAGGCTCCCTCGGGGGCCTTTTTATTGCCTGAAACACGACTAAACGACCAGCAACGCCCAAATGGCGACAGTACGGGACCAGACCGATGAGCAACGGACAGAGTGAGCGGCGTGAATGACGGGCGCCGAAATGGTGGTGCAGGCGCTGAGGGACAATGGCGTCAAGCATGTCTTCGGCTATCCGGCGGCGCGGTACTCCCGATCTACGACGAGATTTTCCAACAGGACGAGGTCGAGCACATTCTGGTCCGCCACGAGCAGGGCGCCGGCCACGCGGCGGAAGGCTATGCGCGCTCGACCGGCAAGGCCGGTGTCATGCTGGTGACGTCGGGACCGGGCGCCACCAATGCGGTGACGCCGCTGCAGGATCGGCGACGACGCGCGCTATGTCGAGCGGCCGGGGCGCACCTCGCCGCCCTACCATGGCCACGGCATGCAGCCGGGACAGAGGCTGCGCGAGGACTGGTTCCCGGTCGTCTTCCAGGGCTGAAGGACTTGCCAGAAAATAGCCGGTGGTGTGCGCCGCCGATTTTCGGGAGGGGTAACGTTCCCGTGCGCAATTCCGATCAAAGCGCCCTGATGCCTTGACCCACCGAGCAGAGAGCAATAGCGGGTTCTCTGCAGGATCACAGGCATCAAGAGGTGGCCATGAACGTTCTTCTTCTCGGCTCCGGCGGCCGCGAACATGCGCTCGCCTGGAAGCTCGCCGCGTCGCCGCTGCTGAGCAGGCTCTATGCGGCTCCCGGCAATCCGGGCATCGGCGGCGAGGCCGAACTGGTGAAGCTGGACATTACCGATCACGCCGCCGCTGCCGCCTTCTGCAAGGACCAGAAGATCGACCTCGTCTTGGTCGGTCCGGAGGGACCGCTGGTCGCCGGCATTGCCGACGATCTGCGCGCGCAAGGCATTCGCGTCTTCGGACCCTCCAAGGCCGCCGCACGGCTGGAAGGTTCAAAGGGGTTCACCAAGGATCTCTGCGCCAGATACGACATCCCCACCGCCGCCTATGGCCGTTTCGGCGATCTGGCGTCCGCCAAAGCCTATGTCGAAAAGGCGGGCGCACCGATCGTCATCAAGGCCGATGGCCTGGCCGCCGGCAAGGGCGTCACCGTCGCCATGACGCTCAGTGAGGCACAGGCGGCACTCGATGCCTGTTTCGACGGGTCTTTCGGCGCTGCCGGAGCGGAAGTGGTGGTCGAGGAATTCATGACCGGCGAAGAGGCAAGTTTCTTCTGCCTCTGCGATGGCACCACGGCGCTGCCCTTCGGCACCGCGCAGGACCACAAGCGTGTCGGCGATGGCGATGTCGGCCCCAACACCGGCGGCATGGGCGCCTATTCTCCGGCGCCGGTGATGACGCCGCGGATGATAGAGCGCACCATGCGCGAGATCATCGAGCCAACCATGCGTGGCATGGCCGAGTTGGGCGCCCCTTTCGCCGGCATTCTCTTTGCCGGGCTGATGATCACTGACAAGGGGCCGAAGCTGATCGAATACAACACCCGTTTCGGCGATCCGGAATGCCAGGTGCTGATGATGCGGCTGAAGGACGATCTGCTGGTCCTGCTCAATGCGGCAACCGACGGCCAGCTTGCGCACACCTCGGTGCGCTGGCGCGATGAAGCCGCACTCACCGTGGTGATGGCGGCCAGGGGCTATCCCGGCACGCCGGAAAAGGGGTCTGTCATCCGCGGCGTCGAGGATGCGGCGGGCGACGGCGTCCAGATCTTTCATGCCGGTACCGCCATCAATAGCGGTGCGCTGGTTGCCAATGGCGGCCGCGTCCTCAACGTCACGGCATCAGGCGCTACGGTCGGCGAGGCGCAGCGACGCGCCTATGCCGCGCTCGACCGGATCGATTGGCCGGATGGCTTCTGCCGCCGCGACATCGGCTGGCAGGCGATCGCGCGGGAACAGGCAAACTGACGTTCTGGACTGGCGGAACGGCAGCTTACCGCAAACCGCGATCGATCTCGGTCGAAGCGGTGCTGAGCGGATCGGCCGAGGCAAAGGCGGCATCGAGTTGCTCGGGCGAACGCTGTTCGGTCCGCTTCCAGGCGACATATTGGACAATGCCGAAGGCCGGCCGTCGCGGCACCGTCTTCACCACCGGCATGCGGAAGCCGTCGCGGAACTTCGTCCAGCGCGTGCCCAGCGCCGCGACCACTTCCTCGAAGGTCGGCGGCGCCGCAACCGAGGCGTAGGTGATGGTGACGTTGCCGGCGAGGCCGGCTTCGCGTGAGACCGGCAGCGGTATCGAGGCGAGATAGTCAGGCGGCACGTCGATCAGGCCGCCGAACGGCCATTGCGCGCGCAGCGTGGCGGCGTCCGCCGGCGCGACATTGACGTCGATGTCCTTTGGCGTGCCGGCGACCCTGTAAGGGCAGCGGAACCGGCCGCAATTGGCTTGCGCCGAAAACTGCCACAGCGCGTAGCCTTGCCAGTTGCCCATCGGAAAATGCACGTCGATGTCTGGTTTGTAGCGGGCATACCAGAGCGGCAGCCGCGACAGGAGCCGGTATCGGTAGCTGTTGTCGGCAATGTACTGGGCGGTCTTGCCGTTGCTGTAGAGCACCGGGAAGCGGCCGATGCGTCGATGCACCTGGCGCACGAACTCTTCGGCATCGTCGAGCGACATCCATTGCGAAGGATCGTTGCCCTCGATGTCGAGCGCCAGCAGATCGTCCGGCGCGGGTTCGGCGAAATCGAGGAAATTATTGGCCTGCTCGACCGGATTGCCGGGGCGGGCGAGGTGATAGGCGCCCCATTTGAGGCCGAGTGCCTTGGCGACCACCTTGCGCGTCTGGAACAGTTCGCGCGTCACCGCGTGGCGTTTCCACAGCGCCTTGCACAGCTTGACCTCGGTGTCGTCGCCGAGACAGAAATAGGGCGGCGGCATGCCGTCGGATGCCTTGTTGATGAAGCCGACGATCCGCTTGTCGGTGGCGAGTTGGGCCCAGTCGATGGAATTGTATTCGTAGGCGTCGACGACCAGGGCGCGGTCGGCGTCCTTCCAGGGCTCGGAGAAATCCGAGGCCTTTGCCGCCATCGACAGCGCCATCATCGCCGCAAAAGCGAAAAACGTTGTGCGGCGAAACAGGCGCGCGGTCCTTTTCAAACAGGGAATCCCCGTTGATCAAAGACAAATCCTGGACCGCTATGGTTAAGGAAATGCTTCCGGGTGCGGAAGCCAGATCTGCGGCGGCGTTTGGCGACGACCAGCGCGAAATTACCGCGGTTCAACGACAAGCCGTTGGCAGGCCTTGGCGGTTTTGCGCCGGCGCGATTGCAAAATCCGCGTGACAAAGTTTGACGTTTACGTAAAAAGAAGATGGGAGACCGCCGCCCAAAGGCGGATGGTTTTGCGGCAGTGCGGGTCCTAGGATCAGTCAGCCGATGGTTCAGGAGGAGGGAGCGGCATGTATCGGGCAGCGGTCGAGGATATCGCTTTCACGCTCAAGCGCGTGGCTGGTCTCAAGCCGGCCCTTGATGCCGGCACCTTCGGCGATCTCGGCGAGGATCTGGTCGATGCCATCCTGGCCGAGGCCGGCCGCTTCGCCACCGACGAAGTCGCGCCACTCTACAAGATCGGCGACGAGCATGGCGCGGTGCTGAAGGACGCGGCCGTCACCACGCCACCCGGCTGGAAGGAGCTTTACCGGCGCTGGATCGACGGCGGCTGGAACGCACTTTCAGGACCGGAGGAGTTTGGCGGCCAGGGCCTGCCCACCATGCTTGCCGTTGCCGCGCTCGAAATGTGGAACTCCGCCGCTATGGCCTTCGGCATCGGCCCGACGCTGACCATGGGCGCGGTCGAGGCGCTCGACAAGCATGCCTCCGAGGCGCTCAAGGCCAAATATCTGGCAAAGCTCGTCTCCGGCGAGTGGATGGGCACGATGAACCTGACCGAGCCGCAGGCCGGCTCGGACCTCAATGCCTTGCGCGCCCGCGCCGAGCCGGTGGGCGATGGCACCTACCGCATCTTCGGCCAGAAGATCTTCATCACCTATGGCGAGCACGACTTCACCGACAACATCATCCATCTGGTTCTGGCGCGGCTGCCCGATGCGCCGGCCGGCACGCGCGGCATATCGCTGTTCCTGGTGCCGAAATTCCTGGTCGGCGACGATGGATCGCTGGGCGCGCGCAACGACGTCTTCTGCTCCGGCCTGGAGCATAAGCTCGGCATCCATGCCTCGCCGACCTGCACCATGATCTATGGCGATGGTTTTGGGGGCGCTGCGCCCGGCGCCATCGGCTGGCTGATCGGCGAGGAGAACAAGGGCCTCGCCTGCATGTTCACCATGATGAACAATGCGCGTCTCGCCGTCGGCATGCAGGGCGTGGCGGTGGCCGAGACCGCTACCCAGAAGGCGATCGCCTATGCCAATGAGCGTCGTCAGGGTAAGGCCGCAGGCTACGGCGGCGCCGGTATGGCGCCGATCGTCCATCACCCCGACGTACAGCGCAATCTGCTCACCATGCAGGCGCTGACCCAGATCGCGCGCGCCATCAGCTATTCCTGCGCCCACGCCATTGACCGCGCCCGCGTCGCCGGAGGCGAGGCCGCCGCCAACTGGCGCGACCGCGCCAACCTGCTGACACCTTTGGCAAAAGCCTTCTCGACCGATGTTGGCGTCGAGGTCGCCTCGCTGGGTGTCCAGGTGCATGGCGGCATGGGCTTCATCGAGGAGACGGGCGCGGCGGCGCTCTATCGCGATGCCAGAATCGCCCCGATCTACGAGGGCACCAATGGCATCCAGGCCATTGACCTTGTGGCGCGCAAGCTGCCGCTGGGCGGCGGCGAGCATGTGCATAGATACATTGCCGAACTGAAGGCGGTCGCCGATGCGGTGCGGATCTCCAACGTCGAAGGCTTTGGCCGCACCGCCGATGCGCTCGACCAGGCACTCGACGACCTCACCGAAGCGACGCGCTTCCTGCAGAAGCTGATGGCCGATGGCCATTTGGATGCGGCCCAGGCGGGCGCCACGCCCTATCTCAGGCTGATCTCGCTCGCCGCCGGTGGTGCCTATCTGGCGCAAGGCGGGCTCGCCGATCATAGCCGCGTCCCGCTTTGCCGCTTCTTCGCCGAGAATCTGCTTGGCGAAACGCGCGCCTTGAAGGAGCGCGTCACCGGCGGCGCCGAAAGCCTTGCCGCTGCCGGCAAGGCGCTCATCTCTGCCTGACGTTCACAAGGAAAAACCGTGACAGATCATATCCTCGTCGAGCGCCAGGGCGCCATCCAGATCATCCGCATGAACCGGCCGGACAAGAAGAACGCGCTGACGCGCGCCATGTATGCGAAAATGTCAAAAGCCCTGGCCGAGGGCGACGCCGACCAGGCAATCCGTGTCCATGTGTTCCTCGGCGTGCCAGGCGCCTTCTCCTCCGGCAACGACCTGGCCGATTTCATGGTCGTCGCCACCGGCGGCGACGGCGGCACCGAGGTCTGGGACTTCCTGATGGCGCTGGCCAGGATCGAAAAGCCCATGGTCTCCGGCGTCGACGGCATCGCGGTCGGCATCGGCACGACGCTCAACCTGCATTGCGACCTGACCTTCGCCACGCCGCGCACTGTGTTCAGGACGCCTTTCGTCGATCTCGGACTGGTGCCCGAAGCAGGATCGAGCCTTTTGGCGCCGCGCATCCTGGGGCAGCAGGGTGCTTTCGCGCTGCTCGGCCTTGGCGAGGGCTTTTCGGCCGAACGGGCGAAGGCCGCCGGCCTGATCTACGATGTGGTCGAGGAAGACGCGCTGGAGGCCTCGGTGCTGGCGGCGGCCGGCCAGATCGCGGCCAAGCCGCCGCAGGCGCTGAAGATCGCGCGTGACCTGATGCGCGGCTCGCGCGACGACCTCGTCGCCCGCATCGGCGAGGAAAGCGAGCATTTCCGCGCGCGGCTGAAATCGGATGAAGCGCGCGCCGCGCTCACGGCGTTCATGACCAGGAAGAAAGCCTGAGCTTTAGGGGTAAAGCCTCGTCTTGCCCCAGCCGCCTTTCGTATCGCGCGAAAAGACCACACGGTCATGCAGCCGGAACGGTCGGTCGTGCCAGAACTCGATGGTCGTGGGCACGATGCGGAAACCCGACCAATGCTTTGGCCGTGGAATTTCGCCGATCGGATAGCGTGCCGTGTATTCGGCCACCGCCTTTTCCAGTGCAAAGCGGCTTTCTAGCGGCCGCGACTGTTTCGAAGCCCAGGCGCCGATGCGGCTGCCGCGCGGTCGCGTCGCGTAGTAGGCGTCGGCTTCGGCGTCGCTGACGATCTCCACCGGACCGCGCACACGCACCTGGCGGCGCAGCGATTTCCAATGGAAACACATCGCCGCCTTCATGCTGCCAAGAATTTGCTGGCCCTTGGCGCTCTCGAAATTCGTATAGAACACAAAACCGCCTTCATCGAACCCCTTGAGCAGTACCATCCGTACATCCGGCATGCCGTCGGCATCGACGGTCGCCAGCGCCACGCCGTTGGGGTCGTTCATTTCGCTTTTGGTGGCGTCCTCCAGCCATGCAGCAAAAAGGCGAAACGGCTCCGCCGCCTCGGTAAAGTCACGGCTTGTTAACTCTGTGTCACTCATAGTTTTTCTCAAATTGTTGCGAAGCCAAAGATTCTTATGGAGCAAGGGGAGGTTGCCGATTGTCGCGTATCGCGCAAGCTTTTGACAGCAGGCAAAGCAGCCTAATTGCTTCAGCCAGCGCCAAAGCCGCGATCGTGATGATCGTCCTGCCGCTTGCCGCCTGCGGCGCGGGTGGCTTCAGCCTGCAAAAAGCAGAAGTTGATCGGTCGATTCTGACCAGCAGCACCTCCGCCCCATCCGCGCCGGCCAGTTCGGATCGCGACTCCGACCAGACGACGATCGGCAATGCGGTGTCCTCGGCCGACATCGAGCAACTCGGCGGTCAGGCCGTGCCGTGGGCGAATGCCGGTACCGGGTCACGCGGCTCTATCACCGGGCTGGCCGAATTGAAGGACAAGGGCCAGACATGCCGCCGTTTCATGGCCTCGCGCGAAAGCTTTGATGGCGTTGCCATGTTCGAAGGCGAACTCTGCCTGGCCAGTGCCGGTAGCTGGCACATGCAGGACTTCAAGGCGCTTTAAGTGTTCCAGACCACATGTTTGGCCCACATCGATAGGCGATTATGCGCCAAGAGCCGACCTCAAGTGGCATCGACATCAATGTCTGCTTTCCGAAGGCCTGAGCGAGTCATTGGCTGTCCATTCGGCTCGCCCAAATCCCAGTAAAGTCCTGCCATCAGCCCCAAGCCTTCTCGGACAATGGCAACCGGCAGATGCTCATTGGGCGCGTGCTGCGAACACCCCGGATAAGAATGCGGAACCCAAATGGTCGCCATTTCAAGAATTTCGGAAAAGACGTCGTTCGGGAGTGACCCACCGAGGCTTGGCAGAATAGCGGTTTCTTTCCCGTCGTACGGGCAATCGAATCTACCACCCAACTGACCCATGGGTGCTTCGGATCGAGCCGCGTCGCGTGAAAAACTTCGTCGCGTGCTTTCGCAATCTGCACGGTCGAAAATCCGTTGCGGTCCAGATGACGGCGCAAGGCAGGGAGGATTTTCTGCACGTCCACGCCGATGACGAAGCGAAGCTGGCAACGCGCCCAGGCTCGGGATGGGATGGCGCCAACAGGCGTCCTTGGGTTCCCCGCCTCGAGAGCCAGAACCGAAAATGAGCACCACGCAAAAACCTTCTCCGCAGAGGTCAGGCCAGGCTCGCCCCAATCGAGATCGATCTTGGGCTCCTCCGTGCCGTTCTCCACCTCACAGTCCGCAAGCACGCGTCGCACATCGTCGGGAATGCTTGTCGGAAGCCACTCCGGAATCCGAATTTTTCCAGTCGGTTCGGTGATGCTCGCAATGGCATGGGCAAGTTGAATGGCGGGATCCGAGAGGAGACCGCCCCAGTTTCCCGAATGATGGCTGCCCTTCCGCGCGTCGATCCAGATGTCGAAGGAGATAGAGCCGCGTGAGCCCAAAAAACGGTCGGCCTTTCGGCGGAGAGGCGGGGACCATCCGAGGCGATCAGCACGTCCGATCGGAATAATTCCTTGTGGGTCTTGGCCAGTTCCCGCAGGCCAGGCGAGACCCGTTCTTCCCCCATTTCGATCAGATACTTGGCATTGAAGCCGAGCCTTCCGCGCGTCTCGATCACGGCTCGAAGAGCGCCGACGTTGATCGAATGCTGGCCCTTGTTGTCGGCGACGCCGCGTCCGTACCATTTGTTGTCACGTTCGGTCAGACGCCACGGGGAAAGTCCCTCGTCCCACTCGTCATCCAACCCGCGAATTGCGTCGCCGTGGCCATAGCCAAGTACCGTCGGACGTGTCGCGTCCTCTGTGCGTTCGGCGAAAAAGAATGGCCAGCCGTCCTGGCTAAGCGTTCGGCAGGCAAAGCCAAGCAGTTCGAATGTCGGCTTTATCTCAGCCTCGATATATTCAACCAGCACATGTTCGCGATCAGGGTTCTGGCTTTCTGTTGGCATGCCAATCCGACGGGCCAAATCCTCCCGAAAAGCGCCTGAATCGAAGTAGGCCTCCGATCGCGCTATCGCAGCCTCGCGCGTCATGCCTTCAGCCTAACATCGGTGGTCTTAGACGGCCAGTATCCATTCCGCCATGCCGTTGACGGTATTTGGCTGGGAATGAACGCTTGGCGCGCCCGATGGCCGACATTCGCCAGGTTTCGGAAGCGAACAATTGGAGCGCGCAAGAGATTAAGGCGATAGTAGAAGCTCGCTTCAATTTCGCCGTCTATGTGGCTATGCGCCACTGGAATTTCTTCCTATGCGAGCGCATATAGAGGCAACTGTAGATTCACCCCTTCTTGCAGGCAGGACGCATGCGCGACCCCTATGAGGTGCTGGGCGTTGCCAAGAACGCATCGGCCAAGGACATAAAATCGGCGTACCGGAAACTTGCCAAGAAGCATCATCCGGACCAGAATCCGAATGATCCCAAGGCGAAGGACCGTTTTGCCGCGGCCAACCAGGCCTACGAGATCGTCGGCGACGAGAAGAATCGCGCCGCGTTCGATCGCGGCGAGATCGACGCCGACGGCAAGCCGCGTTTCCAGGGTTTTGAGGGCGCTGCCGGTGGCGGTGATCCCTTCGCCGGGTTTCGCCGGCAGCAAGGGCCTGGCGGTTCGCGATTCGAATTCCGCTCGGGCCGTCCGGGCGGCGATCCGTTCGACGGCAACAGCGATATCTTCAGCCAGATTTTCGGCGACGCCTTTTCGGGCGCGCGCGGCCCCGGCACGGGCGACCGCCGCCAGCAGGCCACCGCCGCCGATCTGAACGTGACCCTCGACGTCACCATCGAGGAAGCGGCGACCGCCGAAAAGGTGACGGCGATGTTTCCAGACGGCCGCAAGGTGGCGGTCAAGCTGCCGGCCTATGTCGAGGACGGCCAGACCATCCGGCTGAAGGGGCAAGGCGAGCAAGGGCCGGGCCAGCCGGGCGATGCGCTGGTCAAGATTCATCTGCGCCGGCATCCGCGCTACCGCATCGAGGGCCGCGACCTGCATGCCGATCTGCCGGTGACGCTGGCGGATGCGGTGCTCGGCGCCAAGGTTCCCGTCGAGACGCCGACCGGCAAGCTGGCGGTCAACGTTCCCGCCTGGTCGAGCTCGGACAAGGTCCTGCGGTTGAAGGGCAGGGGTCTGCCGGAGAAAGCCGGCGGCCATGGCGATCTCTATGCCCATGTGCGGATCATGCTGCCGGAAGGCGGCGATAGCGCGCTCGAAGCGCTGTTGCGCGGTCAAAAAGGCTGATTGGCGGCTTTTGTCCCCCGAACTGTCCGGTTTGAACGCTTGAAGGGGCAGTGTGCCTGTGCGATAGGGCACTCCACAAAGCTGAAAATCTTGCGGAGAGCGCTGACATGGCGGGTGGACAGGGCCTTATGGCCGGCAAGCGCGGCCTTATTCTTGGCGTCGCCAACAACAGATCGATCGCCTATGGCATCGCCAAGGCCTGCGTCGACCATGGCGCCGAGATCGCGCTCACCTATCAGGGCGAGGCGTTCAAGAAGCGTGTCGAGCCGCTGGCGGCGGAACTCGGCGCCTTTGTCGCCGGCCATTGCGACGTCACCGATCCGGCGAGCCTGGACGAGGTTTTCGCCAATGTCGCCAGGCATTGGGGCAAGCTTGATTTCCTCGTCCACGCCATCGCCTTTTCCGACAAGGACGAGCTGACCGGCCGTTACGTCGAGACGACGCGCGACAATTTCCTGCGCACCATGGACATTTCGGTCTATTCCTTCACCACCATTGCCAAGCGTGCCGAGGCGCTGATGACCAATGGTGGCTCGCTGCTGACGCTGACCTATTATGGCGCCGAAAAGGTGATGCCGCACTACAACGTCATGGGTGTCGCCAAGGCGGCGCTCGAGGCCAGCGTGCGTTATCTGGCCGTCGACCTCGGCGCCAAGAAGATTCGCGTCAACGCCATCTCGGCCGGCCCGATCAAGACGCTTGCCGCATCCGGTATCGGCGATTTCCGCTACATCCTGAAATGGAACGAATACAATTCGCCGCTGAAGCAGACGGTGACGCAGGAGGAAGTCGGCGATTCCGGCGTCTATTTCCTGTCCGATCTGTCGCGCGGCGTCACCGGTGAGGTGCATCATGTCGATTCAGGCTACCACGTCGTCGGCATGAAGGCGGTCGACGCCCCGGACATTTCGACGGTCAAGGACTGACACCCACGAACCGTCGTCCGTCCAGACCTCGTACCGGAAGACCTGATGTACCCGCTGGTTTATATCGTGCGCCACGGCCAGACCGCGTGGAACGCCGAATCCCGGCTTCAGGGGCAGGCCGACACCGACCTCAATGCGCTTGGCCGCGAGCAGGCGACCGGAAACGGTCATCGGCTGGCCGAGTTGGTGCAAAATCCCGCGGATTTCGATTTCGTCGCCAGCCCAATGAAGCGGACGCGCGAAACGATGCAGCGCATCCGCACCGCGATGAAGCTCGATCCGGATGGCTATCGAACCGATCCTCGCCTGGTGGAAGTCAATTTCGGCGATTGGCAGGGTTTTACCTATGCCGAGCTCAAGACGCAGTATCCAGGGGCGCGCCGGACACGCGCGCTGGACAAATGGAACTTCCAGCCGCCCGGCGAGGGCGCGGAGAGTTACCAGATGCTGCTCGAACGGGTGAAACCCTGGTTCGAGGCGATCCAGCGCCAGACGATCTGCGTAACGCATGGCGGGGTCATGCGGGCCCTGTTTCGCTTCGTGGAGGGGATGGCGGAGAACGAGGCAGCAAACCTGGAAATACCGCAGGATCGCGTGCTCAGGCTGCAGGGTGAACGCCTGGAGTGGCTGTAGCTGGAAAGGTTATTCATCCGAGATTGGTTTAGAAGGTTCCCAATTCTCGACCCCATCCGTCCCGGAAGAACGTCTCATTCGATGTAGGTCACCACACCCGTTTCAAGATCGTAGATTGCCGCGACGATCTTCAGCTTCCCGGCCCCGGTGAGATCGGCCAGGAGCTTGCTTGAAACGGCCAGGCGCCTCAAAGTCCTGCGCGCGCTCTCCTTGGCGGCGTTGTCTACGAAATCGCCCGCCTCGCTCCGCACCGCGATCGCCGCAGGCAGGATCGGTTCGATCATCGGGCCGATCGCGCCCGGATAGGTCGCGTTCTTGGTGACCACGTCACAAGCCGCCTTGACGGCACCGCAGCTCGTGTGCGCGAGGACGACGATCAACGGCGAGCCGAGCACCGCCGCGCCGTATTCGACCGTGCCGAGCGTCGCCGTGTCGACGAGATTGCCAGCGTTCCGCGCGACGAACAGTTCTCCAACGCCTTGGCCGCCGAAGATCAACTCAGGCGGAACGCGACTGTCGGCGCAACTGATGACCGTGGCCCATGGCGCCTGATGCCCGGCGACAGCCTTCCGCTGCGCGGCAAGGTCGATCGAGCACAGTTCCGGGTGGCTGACATAGAGTTCGTTGCCGGATTTCAGCGCGGCGAGCGCTGCATCGGGGGACAATGCCGGCGCAGCACTCTCTGCCGCACGCGCCGACCACGAAGCGCCGCCAAGCCCGATCGCAAGGAGCCCCGCGCCGACCTTGAGGAAACCCCTCCGGTCGACCCCTTCGCGCTCGCAGTCGCTGCACATTGTTCGGCTCCGCCCCGGATCTCCGATATTGTTCGAGATCCACCCGAGCCGACATTGCTACCAACGGAAGGCATTGGCAAGGGCCAGCCCTCGCCCGGCGCGTCCAAGCTGTTTAGAAGGTGGCCGATTCCGGCCTTGTCGGACTCTGGCTGTGCGGAGCTGGAAAGCTCTTATTCGGTGTCCGGCAATTCCATGTCGGTGACGATGTTCTCGCCATTGGTCTCATCGTAGGCGAGGACGACATCCATGCCCGGCTTCAGCGCGTCGAGATCTGTCTCGGCATTCAGCTTGTAGGACTTGCCGTCATCCAGCGTCAGCGTCGCCGTGTCCTTGTCGATCTTCTTGATCAGGCCTTCGGTCTGGCCGGCGAAAGCGGCGGTGGAAAGCAGCAGCGTGGCGGCGACGGCGCCAATCAGGGTACGCATAATCGTTCCTCTTTTGTCATTGCACCGGCATGGCGGCGGCAGGCGATGGCTGACTGATGGAAGAGAGCAGAAACCAACCGAATGTGTCAAAACTAAATCCGCCAGATCACAGTTTGACCCCTGTGAAAAACGCCAATAGAAGGCAGACTGCAGCGCCGCGCGTCAACTTGGAGCGCAAGAGACGCTGTGGCACTTTTTGATTTGCGCATGATCCTTTCCGAAAATCGCTTCGATTTTCGGGTCATGCGCTAAGCCGGCTCCGACGCCGGGCAGGGTCATTTTATGTCTCACAACACGTTCGGCCACCTTTTCCGCGTCACCACCTGGGGCGAAAGCCACGGCGCCGCACTCGGCTGCGTGGTCGACGGCTGTCCGCCCGGCATCCGCTTTACCCTCCGGGACATCCAGGCCGATCTCGACAAGCGCCGGCCGGGCCAGTCACGCTTCGTCACCCAGCGCCGCGAACCCGACGAGGTGAAGGTGCTGTCGGGCTTCGTGCTCGATGAGGACGGCGAGACGATGATCACCACCGGCACGCCGGTGTCGATGATGATCGAAAATGTCGACCAGCGCTCGAAGGACTATGGCGAAATCGCCCGCCAGTACCGGCCGGGCCATGCCGATTACACCTACGACGTCAAATACGGCATACGCGACTATCGCGGCGGTGGCCGCTCCTCGGCCCGCGAGACGGCGGCAAGAGTCGCGGCCGGAGCGTTGGCACGCAAGGTGGTGCCGGGCATGGTGGTGCGCGGCGCCCTGGTCTCGATGGGCGAAAAGTCCATCGACCGCGCCAACTGGAACTGGAATTTTGTTGGCGACGCGGAAAATCCGTTCTTCACGCCCGATCCGGCTTCCGTTCCCGTCTTCACGCAGTATCTCGACGGCATCCGCAAGGCGGGATCGTCGATCGGCGCGGTGATCGAGATCGTCGCCGACGGCGTTCCGGCAGGCCTCGGCGCGCCGATCTACGCCAAGCTCGACCAGGACATTGCCTCCGGCCTGATGTCGATCAATGCCGTCAAGGGCGTCGAGATCGGCAATGGTTTTGAGGCTGCCCGCATCACCGGCGAACAGAATGCCGACGAGATGCGCATGGGCAATGACGGCAGGCCGGTGTTCCTGTCCAACAATGCCGGCGGCATCCTCGGCGGCATCTCGACCGGCCAGGCGATCGTCGCCCGTTTCGCCGTCAAGCCGACCTCGTCGATCCTGACGCCGCGCAAGTCGATCGACAAGGACGGCCACGACGTCGAGATCATGACCAAGGGCCGTCACGATCCATGCGTCGGCATCCGCGCCGTGCCGATCGGCGAGGCGATGGTTGCCTGCGCCATTGCCGATCACTATCTGCGTCATCGGGGACAGACAGGGCAGGGAATAGGCAGTAGGCATTAGGGCTTACAGATACCGCCATTTTTTGCTTTTCCCTACTCCCTTACTGTCCTATTCCCTACTCCCTGCGAGCGAAGCGAGCTTTTATGCCTTACGACCAGAAGAAAATCGTCGAAGCCCTGCGCGCTTTCGAACGCGGCGAGATCGTCGTCGTCATGGACGATGACGGGCGCGAGAACGAGGGCGACCTGATCGTCGCCGCCGTCCATTGCACGCCGGAGAAGATGGCGTTCATCATCCGTCACACCTCCGGCATCGTCTGCACGCCGATGCCGCGCGAGGAGGCCAAGCGGCTCAACCTGTCGCCGATGGTCGCCGACAATGATTCCGCCCACACCACCGCTTTCACCGTCAGCGTCGATTTCAAGCACGGCACGACGACAGGCATTTCGGCCGAGGACCGCACGCTGACCGTGCGCAATCTCGCCAACGGCAATGTCGGCGGCTCGGATTTCGTCCGTCCCGGCCACATCTTTCCGCTGATCGCGCGCGAGGGCGGCGTGCTGATGCGTTCGGGCCATACCGAAGCCGCGGTTGACCTGTGCAAGCTCGCCGGCCTGGCGCCGGTCGGCGTCATTTCGGAACTGGTCAATGACGACGGCACCGTCAAGCGCGGCCCGCAGGTTTCGGCCTTTGCCGAGGAGCATGGTCTCAAACAGGTTTCGGTCGCCGACCTCATCGCCTACCGGCAACGCAAGGAAACGCTGGTCGAGCGCGTGGCTTGCTCCGAAATCGACACGCTTGGCGGCAAGGCGCAGGTCTTCACCTACACGCTGCCGTGGGACTCCATGCATCACGTCGCCATTGTCTTCGGCGACATCCGCGACGGCGAGGAGGTGCCGGTGCGCCTGCATTCCGAGGATGTGGTGACCGACGTGTTCGGCACCAGCCACCGGCTCGACGCCATCATGAAGGCAATGGGCGAGCGCAGGCGTGGTGTCATCGTCTATCTGCGCGAAGGCTCCGTCGGCGTTGCCCACCAGGAACGCAAGCGGCCGGCTTCGACCGACCGCGAGGATCACGAAGAGGCGCGCCGCCGCGAAAACGAATGGCGCGAAATCGGCCTCGGCGCGCAGATCCTGAAAGATCTCGGCATTTCCTCGATCAACCTGATCGCTTCACGCGAGCGCCACTATGTCGGTCTCGAGGGTTTTGGCATCCACATCGCCAAGACCGAGATTCTCTGACGAGGGTAAGTGCCGCGAAGCGCCTGGCCCGTTCGAACCAGGCGCTTCGGGGTTCATTCCGCGGGAACGGCGGCCGCTTCGCACCCGTCCAGGTCGCACTCAGGCGTGGCAAGGCTGCGCTGGCCAAGCAGGACCGTGGCCAGTGCGATTGTGCCTGAAGCCACCGACACCCAGAACCCGTTCTGCGCGCCGAACGCGTCGACCACCGAGCCGGCCGCGAACGAGCCAGCGCCATGCCGATGCCGATCCCGGGTAGTCACCCAGGTGATGCCCTCGGTCAGCATCGCTTCCGGCACATGCCGCTCGATCAGGCCGAATGCCGTGATGAAGGTCGGCGAGATCGCCACGCCGCTGAGGAAGACGGTCAAGGCCAGCAGAGGCACCGTGCCGGCGGAGAGCGGCAGCAATGTGCTGAGCGCGATGATGGCGATCGCGATAGCCAGCTGGCGTTGCAGCGGTGCGTTCAGATTGAGCGCGCCGACGATGATGCCGAGCACGAACGATCCCAGCGCGTAGACGCCGATGACGAGGCTCGCGGCGCGGGTTGGCCAAGCTCCTTGGTGATCGCCACGGTGCTCACTTCCGTCGTCGCGAAGGTCGCGCCGATGAAGATCAGGGCGAAGGTGATGATCTGCACCGGCCGCAGGCGAATTGCCGAGCCGCGCGAACCATGTTCCACCGGTCGCACTTGCGGCTCGGTCGAACGCTGCAGGATGAACGCCGTCGAGCCGAAGGCGAGGAACACTGTGCTTGCCAGCATTCCCGCTTCCGGGAACAGGGCGGCACTCAGGCCGACCGACAGCGATGCGCCGGCAATGTAGACCAGCTCGTCCGCCGCCGACTCGAAGGCGAATGCGGTATTCATCTCCGGCCGCCCGCGAAAAATCTCGGTCCAGCGTGCGCGCACCATTGGCCGGATGCTGGGCATCGCCGCGGCCAGCAGCGCCGACACGAACAGCGTCCATACCGGCCAGTCCTGATTGGCCCGCCGCAATCAGGACCGCGAAAGCGAGACACGGAGATGATGGTGGTCGGCACCACGATCCGTGTCTGGCCAAGGCGGTCGACCAGCCTCGATATTTGCGGTGCCACGAAAGCATTGCCCAGCGCGAATGTCGCGGAGACCGCGCCGGCCAGCCAGTATTCGCTACGCTTCTGCGACAGCATTGCCACGATACCGATCGGCGCCATCGCGATCGGCAGGCGGGCCATGAAGCCCGCAGCTGCAAAGCCCTTGCGCCGGGGCGCGAAGATTTCGAATAGGGATTTGCATGTCCGGTTCTCGACAAAGGCAGGTTCGACAATACATTACGAAGCGTATGATTGTTAAATAGATCATACGTCGCGTATGTCAATTGGCATACGAGGCGTATGTTAATAAGGCCAGAAGCCATGCACAAACCTCGCAAGGAGATGATGCCGAGACGCGCGGCAAGCTGATCGCGGCGGCCCCGCCATCGCCTTCGGCACGATCGGCTATGCCGAAGCCTCGATGGATGATTTCACCGCGTCGCCGGGCTGACGCGCGGCGCGCTCTATCATCATTTTCGGCGACAAGAAGGACTGCTGCAGGCGGTCATCGGCCGAAATCGACGGCGAGATGGCTGCTGCGGGTGACCGAGGTCGCGTCGAGAGCGCCGACCCGCTGGCAGTATTTCGTCGACGAATGCACGACCTATATCGAGATGGCGTTGGAGCCGGAAATCCAGCGCATCATGTTCCGGGATGGCCCGGCCATGCTGGGCGATCGGCACAATGGCCGAATGCCAATGCGTTGCATCGCTTCAATGACCGGTCATCTGACGGCGCTGCAGGAGGAGGGAATGTGGTCGTCTCCAGCCTCGACCCCGAGACGGCCTCGCGGCTGATCAACGGCGCGAGCAGTCAGGCGGCGCGCAACGGATCGCCAATTCGAATGACCCCGAAGCGACGCGCGTCGAGGAAGGTGGATGACGGCGTTCAAGCAGCTGCTTGAGGGTCTGCTCAAAAAGCCGGATCCGCAGCCGAACTGAAGTCCCCACCGGCGACCTGGAGCCACTGCCCGCGATTGACAATAGCGGTTGTGAGCGCATCCTTTCCGCCATCTCTTAGGGGAGATTCGGGGCATGTGGGATTTCGATATCGGCAGGTCGGTGTCCATCATGATGCGACCTGGCCTTTCATGTCTTTCGCATGATCGTCTATTTCGGCATCACGCTGGCCTATATCGTGGCGACCGGGACGGGCGCCTCGGTTGGCTACGGCGTCGGTCATATCTCCACCGATCCCGACGGGCCGCTGTCCTTGCCTTGTGGGGCGGCGTGGTCGGCTTCGGCGTCGTCTCGATCGCCGTCTACTGGATCCGCGAATACATCCTTTACGTCGTCAAGGCGGCCATATCGCCGTCATGGTCCATCTGATCGACGGCCGCGACATTCCCGACGGCCAGAACCAGATGCCTACGCCAGGGACATCGTGGACCCAGCGTTTGCCGAGGCCAACATCCTTTTCGTTTCGTCGACCAACTGGTCAAGGGCGCCATCCGCGCCATTACCGGCCTGATCGGCGGCATCGCCGCCTTCCTGCCGATACCGGGCCTGAGCGGCCTGGTTCAGCTCATCAACACGGTGATCCGCCTGTCGCTGACCTATGTCGACGAGATCATCCTCGGCTACAACATCCGCATCAATTCAGCCTCGCCGTTCGCAGACGGCCCGGCAAGGCGTCGTGCTCTATGCCCAGAACGGCAAGACCATGGTCAAGAATGCCGTCTGGCTGGCGGGTCATCATGTGGGGCGTGTCCTTCGTCATCTTCCTGTTGATGCTGGCTCCGGCCGGCGCCATTCTTTTCCTCATGCCCGGCCAGCTCGCCGGCTGGGCCTTCGTGCTCGCCATCGTCTTCGCCTGGGCCTTCAAGGCAGCCTTCATCGAACCCTTCGCCATCGCCTGCCTGATGCAGGTCTATTTCGGGACCATCGAGGGCCAGGTGCCCGATCCCGCCTGGGACGCCCGGCTGGCCGAGGCGTCGTCGAAGTTCAGGGAACTCAAGGACAAGGCGCTGGCCTCCTTCGGCGGCTCGCGCTGGGGCACGGCCGGCGCGACAGGCTGACCAGCCGCGGTCGCCGGTGCGGCATCGGCGCCGTTGAGGCGCGCCACGGTCGATTTGAGCGGCGCTTCGCCTTGCCCGGAAAAGGTCTCGCTCATGATCAGCTCCGGCAGCGGCAAGCGGCGTCCCCAGCCGTGTGCTTCGAGATCCGGTTTCGGCGCGAACTCTGAGACGCGGCCGACGCAGAGATAGGCGACCGGCGTCACATGCTCGGGAATTGACAGCAGGCTTTTCAACGCCTGCGCCTCGATGATGCTGACCCAGCCGACACCGACGCCTTCGGCGCGCGCCGCCAGCCAGAAATTCTGCACCGCGCAGACCGTGCTGTAGAGGTCCATCTCCGGATTGTGCCAACGTCCCAGCGGCGAACCCTTCGAGCGCTGGCGGTCGCAAGTGATGCAGATGTTGAGCGCGCTTTCGCAGATGCCTTCAAGCTTGAGTTTGCGGTAGAGCGCCTGCCGCTCCTCTCCGATGGCCGGCAATTCCTGCTCGCGCGCCGCCAGGAACAGGTCGCGCACTTTTTCCCGTCGTCGGCGTCGCGAATGACAATGAAGTTCCATGGCTGCATGAAGCCGACCGATGGTGCGTGATGAGCCGCAAGCAGCAGCCGCGCCAGCACGTCGTCGTCAAGCGCGGTGGGCAGGAAATGGCTGCGGACATCGCGGCGCGTGAACACGGCGCGATAGACCGCATCGCGCGCACTCTGGTCAAACCGTCGCCAATAGAGGCGGTCATGTGTTCGGGCATCGCGTGTCCCCTTGCGATTGCAATCCATTTCATCCGCCTGACCATGCGGATGACGATGCCTGCCAGGCCGGTCTTCTGGCTCGGGATCAACCCGCGTCCGGTGCCTTCCCGTCATCGACAGTGGCATTTACCGGCGCGGTCCCCCTCACAGCGTTGGGCACGCCACGGAATTCAACCGTGTTCCCGATTCTCCCGCTTGCGCGGGCACCAGGCAGTGGCGGCGACCTTACGCCGAAGTGCTGAGGACGCCAATGCCCGCAGCGACACCAAAGGACGCAGGCGTGATTTTCCCCAGTCATTGCGTCGGCGCGCATGGCCATTGCGCCCATAGATGCCTAGATTAGGACAATGGTCACTCGTCTCTACACCCATCCGATCTTCCTCGAACACATCACGCCGCCCGGCCATCCCGAGCGGCCCGACCGCTTGCGCGCCATTGAACGCGTGCTTGACGACGAGGCTTTTGCCGCGCTCGATCGGGTCGAGGCGCCGGAGGGCGACGACGCCACCATCCTCTACGCGCATCCCGCCGATTTCGTCGCCCGCGTGCCGCGCCGCCATTCCCGACACCGGTATCGCCCGCATCGACGCCGACACCACCGCCAGCCCGAAGAGCTGGCAGGCGGCGATAACCGCGATCGGCGCCGCCAACGCCGCCGTGGATGACGTTTTCACAGGCCGCGCCGACAATGTCTTCGTCGCCGCGCGGCCGCCCGGCCATCATGCCGAAAAGACCACGGCGATGGGCTTCTGCCTCTTCAACACGGCGGCGATCGCGGCGCGCTATGCGCAGAACAAACATGGCGTCGAGCGCGTTGCCGTCGTCGACTGGGACGTGCATCACGGCAACGGCACGCAAGATATTTTCTGGGACGATCCGTCGGTGCTCTATTGCTCGACGCACCAGATGCCGCTCTACCCCGGCACCGGGGCAAAGAACGAGACCGGTGCCGGCAACATCGTCAACGCACCTTTGGCGCCACAGACCGGCAGCGAGGTTTTTCGCGATGCTTTCCTGTCGCGTGTGCTGCCGGCGCTCGACAATTTCGCCCCCGACCTGATCATCATTTCGGCCGGTTTCGATGCGCATCACCGCGATCCGCTGGCCGAGATCAACCTGACCGAGGATGATTTCGACTGGGCGACCGGCCAGCTGATGCAGCGCGCCACGCGCCACAGCGGCAACCGGCTCGTCAGCCTGCTCGAGGGTGGCTACGATCTGCAGGGACTGGCATTTTCGGTCGCCGCCCATGTCGGGCGACTGATGAAAGGATGAATGATGGCTGGTGAGACCAACGAAGACGTCAAGGCGATGAGCTTCGAACAGGCACTCGACGCGCTGGAGAAGATCGTCGATGATCTGGAGCGCGGTGACGTGCCGCTCGACCAGTCGATCAGGATCTATGAGCGCGGCGAGGCGCTGAAAGCACACTGCGACCGGCTGCTGAAGGCCGCCGAGGACAAGGTCGAGAAGATCAGGCTGTCGCGCGATGGCAAGCCGGTTGGAACAGAGCCGCTCGACGCGGACTGAGGCGCGATCCGCACGATGGTCTCGACTCACCGGCTTTTGGACATGATCATGGTCGAGGATAGCAGCCGTCCCGATTGAAACGGCTTCAGGACAAGAGAAGGTTCGGAAACGATGTGCAGAAACATCAAGACCCTGTTCAATTTTGATCCGCCGGCAACCAATGACGAGGTGCGCGACGCCGCACTTCAGTTTGTCCGCAAATTGAGCGGAACGACGCGGCCTTCAAGGCAGAACCAGCACGCCTTCGATCATGCGGTCGAAGCCATCGCGGCATCGGCGCGTGAGCTTCTCGATTCCCTCGAAACCCATCAGCATCCTCGCAATCGCGAAGAGGTGGCGGCCAAACTGCGGGCGAAGGCGGCGATCCGCTTTGCCTGATGCGGCCGAAGCGGTCCTCGACCGCTGACAAGGAGAGTCCATGAGCTTCTTTCCCGGGAAAGACCCTGAAGTCGGCGACGCCTTTGCCAGCGACCAGATCGAGCTGATGGTCATCCCGAACGCCAAGGACATTGGCGGTTTCCAGGTGCGCCGCGCTCTGCCGACCGCCAAAAGGCGGCTGGTCGGGCCTTTCATCTTCTTCGACCGCATGGGCCCGGCGATCCTGCGCGCGGGCCAGGCGCTCGATGTGCGTCCGCATCCGCATATCGGTCTGTCGACGGTCACCTATCTGTTCGACGGCAAGATCCGGCATCGCGATTCGCTCGGCACCGAAATGGTCATCCAGCCCGGTGACGTGAACCTGATGACCGCCGGTCGCGGCATCGTCCACTCCGAGCGCACGCCGGAGGAACTGCGCGGCGCGCCGATGTCGGTCTCCGGCCTGCAGACATGGCTGGCATTGCCGGACGGCAAGGAAGAAGTGGCTCCGGTGTTCGAGAACACGGCTGCTCTGCGGCTCCCCGAGATCGACGCCGAAGGCGTCAGCGGCCGCGTCGTCATCGGTGATTTCCAGGGACTGCGGTCGCCGGTGAGGGCCGACTCCGAGACGCTGTATGCCGATATGCGTCTGGCACCCGGTGCAAGTGTGAAAATCCCGGCCGATGCGGAAGAGCGCGCCATCTACACGCTCGAAGGCGAGGTCTCGATTTCAGGCGACGTTTTCCCTGCTGAACGCTTGTTGGTGTTCCGGCCCGGTGACGAGATCGTCGTATCGTCGGAAACCGGCGCGCATTTCATGCTGTTCGGCGGTGCCTCGCTCGGCTCCAAGCGCTACATCTGGTGGAATTTCGTCTCGTCCTCCAAGGAGCGCATCGAACAGGCCAAGGAAGAATGGAAGACGGGCCGCTTCGATATCGTTCCTGGCGATGAGGAAGAATTCATCCCGCTGCCGGAAAGCTGATGCAAGTCGCCCAAAAGTGGCCCGGTTTTGGGGCCTAAAGCCTGATCCGCGTCACTGACACGCATTTACTTTCGCCGGCCGCCGGCCTATCCCGCCCATGAACAGAAAGCCTGAGCAGGCCTACCCGTGAATTCAACGCCGCATACGCCGCTTCTCGACAAGGTCCGCATCCCGGCCGACCTGCGCACGCTTGCCGAGAGCGAATTGCCGCAACTGGCATCCGAGCTTCGTGCCGAGCTGATCGACGCCGTGTCACACACCGGCGGCCATCTTGGCGCCGGCCTTGGCGTGGTCGAGCTGACGGTGGCGCTGCACTATGTCTTCAACACCCCGGATGACCGGCTGATCTGGGATGTCGGCCACCAGGCCTATCCGCACAAGATCCTGACCGGCCGCCGCGACCGCATCCGCACATTGCGCCAGGAGGGCGGCCTGTCCGGCTTCACCCGTCGCGCCGAGAGCGAGTACGATCCCTTCGGCGCCGCCCACTCCTCGACATCGATATCGGCGGGCCTCGGTATGGCCGCTGCTCGCGACCTCTCCGGCGGCCGCAACAATGTCATCGCCGTGATCGGCGACGGCGCCATGTCGGCCGGCATGGCCTACGAGGCGATGAACAATGCCGGCGCGCTCGATGCCCGGCTGATCGTCATCCTCAACGACAACGACATGTCGATCGCGCCGCCGACCGGTGCGATGAGCGCCTATCTGGCGCGACTGGCCTCGGGCAAGACCTATGTCGGCCTGCGCGACTTCGGCAAGAAACTGACCTCCTATCTCGGCAAGCGCGCCGACCGTGCGATCACCCGGGCGGTCGAGCATGCGCGCGGCTACGTCACCGGCGGCACGCTGTTCGAGGAGCTCGGCTTCTATCATATCGGCCCGATCGACGGTCACAATCTGGAGCATTTGATCCCGGTCCTGAAAAATGTCCGCGACAATGGCGAAGGCCCGGTTCTGATCCATGTCGTCACCCAGAAGGGCAAGGGCTATGCGCCGGCGGAAGCCGCCGCCGACAAATATCATGGCGTCAACAAGTTCGACGTCATCACCGGCGCGCAGGCCAAGGCGCCGGCCAATGCGCCGGCCTACACCAAGGTGTTCGCCGAAAGCTTGGTCCAGGAAGGCCGTGAGGACGACCGCATCGTCGCCGTCACCGCCGCCATGCCTAGCGGCACCGGCCTTGACCTGTTCGGCGAAGCGTTTCCGTCGCGGACCTTCGATGTCGGCATCGCAGAACAGCACGCGGTGACCTTCGCCGCCGGCCTCGCCACCGAAGGTTACAAGCCGTTCGCCGCGATTTATTCGACCTTCCTGCAGCGCGCCTACGACCAGGTCGTCCACGACGTCGCGATCCAGAAATTGCCGGTGCGTTTTCCGATCGACCGCGCCGGCTTCGTCGGCGCCGATGGCGCCACCCATTGCGGCGCCTTCGACACCACTTTCCTGGCGACCTTGCCTGGGTTCGTCGTCATGGCCGCGGCTGACGAGGCGGAGCTGCGCCACATGGTGCGCACCGCGGCAAGCTATGATGACGGCCCGATCGCCTTCCGCTATCCGCGTGGCAATGGCGTTGGTGTCGACATGCCGGAGCGCGGCGCGGTCCTCGAAATCGGCAAGGGCCGCATCGTCAGGGAAGGCACCAAGGTAGCACTGCTGTCCTTCGGCACGCGGCTGCAGGATTGCCTGATCGCCGCCGAGGAGCTTGGCGCGGCCGGGCTTTCCACCACGGTTGCCGATGCCCGTTTCGCCAAGCCGCTCGACGAGGATCTTATCCGCCGGCTGGCCCGCTCGCACGAGGTCCTGGTGACGGTAGAGGAGGGCGCCGTCGGCGGCTTCGCCAGCCACGTGCTGCAGTTCCTCGCCCATGAGGGCTTGCTGGAAAGCGGCCTGAAGGTGCGCCCGCTGGTGCTGCCCGACGCGTTCACCGACCACGCCAAGCCGGAAAAGATGTATGCCGATGCCGGGCTGGATGCCGCCGGCATCGTGCGCACGGTATTTGTCGCCCTCGGCCATACAGCCCGCGCCCAGCGCGCCTGAATCAAAGTCTCAGGGGCTTCAATCAGTTTGCCGGCTTGACGTCTTAACGCATTGTTAACGCTGCCGTTTGGCGCTTTGCTTACCGTGTCTCTTGGCCGTTTTTCAACGGCGCCCTGCTAGATCGGTGATCAGGCAGGGAGACAAACAATGAGAACGCTTCTGTGCGGCGTGGCGCTTTCAGCGGTCATCGTCGCGCCGGCCGTCGCCGAAACGCGCTATGATCGCAGCCTTGAAAAGGCGGCCATGGGCATCATCGCCGGCAAGATGGGCGATATCCGCGGCGGCTTTTCCTACAAGCAGGTGCCGCAACTGGTCGTCCTGCCGGATCCTGTTCCGGCGCCTGCGGTTGCGACCGAGCATCCACGTGAGCAAGCTTCGGGAGATCGCGATGACGGTTTGGCTCCAGCCGTCGATCGCCAGGTTTCGCGTACCATTTTCTAGTGCATGTCGCCCAAAAGTGCGCAGTGGTTTTGGGACAACGACATGCACAAGACAGAGACTTAAAGCGCGTCGCGATTAAAACCACATGTCGCGCACACAGCGGCCGTCGCGCGGCAAGTCGTCGTAGGTGTCCAGGCCATCGAAATGGTCGATCGGCAAGTCGGCGACGGCATCCGGCGGTGCAAGCCTTACATTGACGGCGATTCGTGTGCGGCCAGAGGCATCGGAGCTCAAGCCGCGCCAGGCGAGCAGGCAAGCGCATGTAGGACAGAACAGAATCTCGAGCGAGGGCGTATCTTTTCCAGCGCGGGTATAGCGCTTCACTGGTCCCGCAACGCGGATGCGTTCGTCGACATAGTCATAAGCCCAGAGCACGCCATAGCGACGGCAAAGCGTGCAGCTGCAGGCGGTGATCGGCCCGGGATCGCCCTCCAGGGTCCAGTGGGCTGCACCACAGTGGCAGGTTCCTGTTAGCATCCGGCCCTCGCATTCGGATAAACGGCGCCCCTCCTCAACATTGTGCCGGGTTGATGCGATACCCGCAAGCGGTGCGGCGGCTTGGTGTGTTCGCTCGCTTTTCGACGATGTTCCTGGTCCCGCCCCAATATCCTTGCCTTCGCGACGCGCTTTCGCCATGAAGGCCGATGAACTCGCCTCTGCCTGCCAACACACGCCAGCGGCTCGACGACCTGCTCGTCCAGCGCGGACTGTTTGCGAGCCGCTCGCGTGCCCGCGACGCGGTCGAACGTGGCACGGTGAAGGTTGACGGCGTCCTTGCCCGCAAACCCGGCCAGAACGTTTCGCCGCAGTGCCTGATTGCCATCGATGATCCGGCGCAAGGTTATGTGTCGCGCGCGGCGCTCAAGCTGATTGGCGGGCTCGACCATTTCGGCCTCGATCCCGCCGGCCGTGAAGCACTCGACATCGGCGCCTCGACCGGCGGCTTCACCCAGGTCCTGCTCGAGCGCGGCGCGGCCCATGTTACCGCCATCGATGTCGGGCATGGCCAGATGCATCCTGATGTCGGCCGAGACCCGCGTGTGACTGTCATCGAGGGCCTGAACGCTCGCGATCTCACGGTCGCCGATCTTGGCGGCCGGATCCCGGATTTCATCGTTTCCGACGTCAGCTTCATTTCGCTGAAACTGGCGCTGCCGCCGGCGCTTGCCATTGCGAAGGCTGGCGCCGGCGCCATGTTTCTGGTCAAGCCGCAATTCGAGGCGGGCCGCGAAGCGATCGGCAAGGGCGGCCTGTTGAAGGATCCCTACGATGCCGCCCGTGTCGCCGGCGTGCTGCAGGATTGGCTGGACACCGTTCCAGGCTGGCGCTCGCTCGGACTTCATCTGTCGCCGATCGAAGGCGGCGACGGCAACCGTGAATTCCTGCTCGGTGGGATCAAGGATCGATGAGCGCGCGCTTCAGCATCAGGAAACTTGGCGCCCAGGGCGACGGCATCGCCGAGACCGAGAACGGCGACCTGTTCATCCCTTTCACATTGCCCGGCGAGGTCGTCACCGCCGCGCGCGAAAGGGATCGCGCCGCACTGATGGCGGTGCTGGAAGCTTCGCCGCTGCGCATCGATCCGGCCTGCCGCCATTTCACCGAATGCGGCGGTTGTGCGCTCCAGCATTTCGAAGCCGAAGCCTATCGCCAATGGAAAACGCGAAAAGGTGGTGCACGCCTTGAAGGGCATCGATTGCGACATCGGCGAACTGGTCGCCTGCGCACCGCACACGCGCCGCCGTGTCGTGCTCGCCGCCCGGCGCACCGATACAGGCATGCTGCTTGGGTTCAATCGTCATCTGTCGCCGGAAATCATCTCGATATCGGAATGCCCGATCTCGCTGCCCGAGATCGTCAGCGCGTTCGATCGGCTGAAGGGGCTCGCCGAACTGGTTTGCGCCACCACCAAATCGTTCCGGCTGACGGTCACCGTGACCGGTTCGGGCCTTGATGTCGCGGTTCACGAATCCGGCAAGCTCGGCGAACACCAGCGCCGCATCGCCGCCAATTTCGTCATTGCGCAAGGTTTCGCCAGACTGTCCATCGATGACGAGATCATCATCGAGCCAAGGAAGCCTGTGGTCATGTTCGGCGGCGTCGCTGTCGCCGTGCCGCCGGGCGCTTTTCTACAGGCGACCGAGGCCGCCGAACAGGCGATGGCCGATATCGTCGGCGGGCATCTGAAGCGTGCCAAGAAGGTCGCCGATCTTTTCGCCGGCTGCGGCAGCTTTGCCTTGCGGCTGGCGGTGAAGTCGGAAGTCCATGCGGTCGAAGGCGACGCGGCCGCACTTTCGGCGCTCGACCGGGGCTCACGCTTCGCCACCGGCCTGAAGCGGGTGACGGGCGAACGCCGCGACCTGTTCCGCCGGCCGCTGACGTTCAAGGAATTGAATGGCTTCGACGGCCTGGTGTTCGACCCGCCACGCGCCGGCGCCGAGGACCAGTCGAAGCAGCTCGCGCGCTCGGATGTTCCGTGGGTGGCCGCCGTGTCCTGCAACCCGGTCACGCTAGCCCGCGATCTGCGCATTCTGCTCGACGGCGGCTACATCCTGAAAAGCGTGACGCCGATCGACCAGTTCCTGTGGTCGCCGCATGTCGAGGCGGTGGCGTTGCTGGAGAAGCCGAAACGGCGGCGGTAGCCGTAGCTCCTGCTAGCTTGGCGACAGTCGTTTCGACGTGCCGCCCCGTTGGTTGATCGACACCCATGTGTTTGGGTTCTGCTGGGACGGGCGTTTGAGGAAGTAATAGTCCGTCGCATTCCAAGGTCTGATCTCATTGACCAGATTGTCCAGGACAAGATCGCCCTTGTCGGTTTTCACCGTCAGGATGGTATGGCCTTTCATTGTCCAGGTCGCGCTTTCCTAATGTGGATTGTGTTCACTTCAAGGTGCCGACAGGCTTCAGCTGGAAAACGCCGGCTTTGGCCCAGGCCCGGTCGAGGTCACGGAACGTCGCGACGCCCGACGCCGCCGAAATGCCGGCGCTGGTGAGGATGACAAGGTTGGAACTGGTATGCATTACCTCGGCGGCGGCTGAAGGGACGCTTTCGCGACCACAACAACCGGCGCGGCCGATCAATCAAACCCTGGTGCCACCCACCGTCATCTGGTTCATGCGCAAATGCGGTTGGCCGACGCCGACCGGCACGCCCTGTCCGGCCTTGCCGCACATGCCGATGCCGGTGTCGAGCTTCATGTCGTTGCCGACCATTGAAACGCGGTGCATGGCGTCAGGTCCGTTGCCGATCAGCATCGCGCCCTTGATCGGTTGCGTCACCTTGCCGTTCTCGATCATGTAGGCCTCGGTGCAGCCGAACACGAATTTGCCCGAGGTGATATCGACCTGGCCGCCGCCGAAGGACACGGCATAGATGCCGTTCTTGACCGAGGCGATGATTTCCTCCGGCTCCATGTCGCCCGCCGTCATGAAGGTATTGGTCATGCGCGCATCGGCTGGTGCGCATAGCCTTCGCGCCGGCCGTTGCCGGTGGCCTTCATGCCCATCAGCCGGGCGTTCTGGCGATCCTGCTGTAGCCGACCAGTTTGCCATCCCGATCAGCACGTTGCGGGCGGAAGGCGTGCCTTCGTCATCGACGGTGAGCGAGCCGCGTCGCTCCGGCATGGTGCCGTCGTCGCGACGGTTACCCCCTTGGCGGCGACCTGCTGGCCAGCAGCCGGCGAAGGCCGGGTCTTCTTGCGGTTGAAATCTGCCTTCCAGTCCATGGCCTGACGGCTTCGTGCAGCATGACGCCCGGCCAGCCGCTGGACAGCACGATATCGAAGGTGCCGCAGGCGCCGGTATCGCCTCGAGATTGCGCCACGCGCTTGCCTGAGCGCCTCCTTGGCGGCGTGCTGCCAGCTCAAGCAGCATCCCGATCCACTCAGGCATAAGCACATTGACCGGTTCAGCGACTCATCGGACGCCTCTGGTCTACGGGGATGATCCCGAATGACAAGAGTGGCGTCTGGACCTGCAACGCATCTCGGTCTGGTTCGACCGCGTCTTCGGCGCGCACATTGCCCTACACAAAGGATCTCCAACTGTCAATGACCGTGCAACGCGGATCTGGCTCGCGCGCCTGACGCTGCAGGCAAAGTCTGGTAGCGCGCGCGAGCGGCCTTACGTCTCAGCGGCGACGGTGCAGCGCTACACGAAGCTAGCCTTCTCAGCGACTGACGCGTGACGATAAGCTCATATCGGCGAGACGGAACTTTGCTCCTGACCCAGGCGGCGCCACGGTCGCGCTGAAAAGTAGTCCGTGCGACCGCCGGCTTGAAGTGTCCGCGTTCGACACGGCCAGGTCGACGGCCGCGAGGTCTCGACAGGCCGAAGGCGTACCACGGCGGCTCACTCGCATCCACCGGCGACGGATGAAGTGCGCGACAAGGCCGCAAACCGTGCTCAGGGGACGAAGTCCGCCCACTGGTGACGGAAACAGCCGGACACCGCGAATTCCACGCCCGCTGCGGTGCGGCCGGGAATCGCTCGACGAGATCCTCAGCAATTTCGTCATGCCCGGCATTCCGAGCCAGCGATCCTGCGTCGCTCCGTGCCAATTGTCTCCAGCATTTCATACGTAACTCTGTCCCTGACCTTGAGGGTGGCGAGCAAACTCAGACACTCTCGCCAGGCCGCTGATGGAGTATGAGATAGAGCGTCCATCGCGACTCTGCTTGGTCGCATGCAGGAAGGGATCGAAGACTTTCTGACGACCCGCATGACACGGTGCATCTGCTGCACGTCCTGGCTATGTCTACGGTGTCACGGCAGCAAGGCGGGCGCGGCGAATATACCTGCGTATCGCGCACACAGCTCTCGCCGGAACGCCGAGCGTCCTCGGTGCCATTGCTCATCTGCTCATCACTCGATGGCGAGGCGGAAAAGGCCTCTTGCCACGATTGCCAGCTGGAGACGTTGGACGCCTGGATCACCCGGCGCTTGCATTGTCTGAGAGCGCGCGCCTTGCTCGTGGCCGGGCGCAAGATACCGGCTGGCGGTGCCTTGCTGAGCTTCTGTCGCACGAGGTGTTGAATGACATATCGAGAGCGACTTCTGCATTCCTGGCCGACTTTTGTGTCACGCCGCAGCGATCTGTCATTGCCCGCCTGTTGTCTCTCGTCGCCGTGTGATGATGCTCATTCGCATGCCGACATCCTCAGTCGATCATTCTCATCACCGCGAATATCGCCATCAGCGTGCTGATGCCTGCTGGCTTCGTTTTACGTTTCTCATCCGCTCCGTTCTCGTCGCTGCCGTACGGATCATCCTCATCGCCACCTTGTTCCGGCTGGCCATCTACGATCACGACCACGCGACTGATCCTGCTCCAGGCGGCGACGCGGGCGACATCATTACCGCCTTTGCCACTGTTGTCGTCGGCGCAGTATTGCGGTGGGCCTGGTCATCTCCTGATCATCACGTCGCTCAGTTCATCGCTACGGTTGCGCGGGTGCCGAACGCGTCGCCGAGGTCGCCGCGCGCTCACGCTCAGATGCGCTGCCGGGCAAGCAGATGAGTATCGATGCCGAGCTGCGCAACGGCGACATCGATCCATGCGGAGGCGCGCCGTCCTGCGCCAGCAGCTGGAGCGTGAAAGCCAGTTGTCGCCGCGATGGACGGCGCATGAAGTTCGTCACGGCGACGTCTCGCCGGAATGGTGATCATTCTGGTCAACCTTGTCGTGTTTCGCGTCGAACGCTGCAGCACGATATGTCCCTGGGGACGCGGCTGCCACCTACTCGCTGCTGACCGTGGTGACGGGCTAGGTGGCGCAGATACCGGCACTGCTCGTCGCCGTGGCTGCGGTACAGATGGTGACGCGCGTCGGCAGCGCTCGACGGAACGGAGACCTTGGACAGCAGATAACCAGTCAGCGTGCTGCGGACGCCCGAGCGCTGGCGCTTGCTGCGTGTGATCATGTCGCCTTGCATGGTGTCCGGCGTCCCCGCCATCGTGTTCCTCATACCTTGGCGCTGCTTCGAGCGGGCGCCTACGCAATCATCGCCGCTACGGCCCGGAATCCGACCCAAGACATCTGGCGATCGCGACGCCCGAACCAGGAATTCACCTCGCTTTCAGCATCCCCACCGGACACACTGCTCCTTCCTATCGCGTCGTCGTAACGCTTCGGATCGAGCTCGGACGCTCGATCCGCGAGCCCGAATTCGCCGCGCTCGCCGACGACGTGCGCC